>NZ_JAYMGI010000002.1:634000-951000 GCF_035825295.1 Actinacidiphila sp. DG2A-62 | reverse complement strand
GCGGGATGCGGCCGCGGTGCGCGGATTATCTGTTAGGAGTCTTGACAGTTCGGTGGGTCGGACCAAGAGTATTGGTCCAGACCAGCACCCTCCCGTGCTGACGCCCCCACCGTCGAAGGGAGCGCGGTCCATGACCGGACCCGTTCGCAGATCCCTCCCCATAGCCCGCCGCGCGCGGGGCTGGGCCCGCCCGCGCGCCGTGCTCACCGGACTGGCCACCGTCGCGGCCTCCGCCGGACTGGCACTGACCGGAGCCGGCGCCGCGCACGCCGCCACCCCGCTGCCCGCCCATGTGTTCGCCCCGTACTTCGAGGCGTACAACGGCGACAGCCTGTCCGGGCTCGCCTCCGCCTCGGGCAACAAGTACCTCACCATGGCCTTCATCCAGACCGCCTCGGCCGGGTCCTGCACCGCCTACTGGAACGGCGACAGCGGCATGCCGATCGCGCAGGCGAACTTCGGCTCCGACATCGACGCCCTCCAGGCCGGCGGCGGCGATGTCATCCCGTCCTTCGGCGGCTACGCGGCCGACAACAGCGGCACCGACATCGCCGACAGCTGCACGGACGTGAACTCCATCGCCGCCGCCTACGAGAAGGTCATCACCACCTACGACGTCAGCCGCATCGACCTGGACGTCGAGGACAACTCGCTGACCAAGTCCGCCGCGCTGGACCGCCGGAACAAGGCCGTCAAGCAGGTCCAGGACTGGGCGGCGGCCAACGGCCGCACCGTGCAGTTCTCGTACACCTTCCCGACCACCACCCACGGCCTGGTGGACGGCACCCTCGGCGACGGCTCGACGCTGCCCATCCTGCGCAACGCCATCTCCAACGGCGTGAAGCTCGACGTCGTGAACCTGATGACGTTCGACTACTACGACGGCGCCACGCACAACATGGCCACCGACACCGAGACCGCCGCGCAGGGCCTGCACGACCAACTGGCGCAGCTCTACCCGTCGAAGACCGACGCGCAGCTGTGGGGCATGGTCGGCGTCACCGAGATGCCCGGCATCGACGACTACGGCGCGGCCGAGACCTTCACCACCGCCAACGCCACCACCGTCTACAACTGGGCGGTCGGCAAGGGCATCAACACCCTGTCCTTCTGGGCGCTGCAGCGCGACAACGGCAACTGCCCCGGCCAGGGCGGCTCCGACTCCTGCTCCGGCACCACCCAGAGCACCTGGCAGTTCAGCCACACCTTCGAGCCGTTCACCAGCGCGGGCACCACCACCCCGCCGGCCAACGACTTCTCGGTGTCGCTCTCCCCGGCCTCGGCCACCGTCGCCGCGGGCGGCTCCACCACCTCCACCGTGCACACCGCGGTGACCAGCGGCTCGGCGCAGTCGGTGGCCCTGACCGTCAGCGGCGCGCCGGCCGGCGTGACCGCCTCGGTCAGCCCCGGCTCGGTCACCGCGGGCGGCAGCGCCACCCTGTCCGTGGCCACCACCTCCGCCGCGGTCTCCGGCACCTACGCGCTGACCGTGAAGGGCGCCGCCGGCTCGGCCGCCCACACGGCGACCTTCACCCTCACCGTCACCGGCGGCTCCTCGGCCTGCACCGCGCAGCCCTGGCAGTCCTCCGCGGTCTACGTGGGCGGCGACACCGTCTCCTACGGCGGCCACACCTGGAAGGCCAAGTGGTGGACCACCGGGGAGACCCCCGGCACCACCGGCCAGTGGGGCGTCTGGCAGGACCTCGGTCCCTGCTGACCCGCCCCGGGCGCCAGGTCCCGGCGGCCGGGCCCCGGATTCGGGGTCCGGCCGCTGATCCTCTAGAGTCTGCTCGGACGTCTACGCGAATGTAGTCGTCGCGGGCGCCGGGATGAGCACCGGCAGAGCAGGGGACGGGACCACACAACCCATGAGCGTCATCGGCGTCGGCCAAGCCGTCGTTCTCGGCATCGTCGAAGGGCTGACCGAGTTCCTGCCGGTCTCCTCGACCGGACATCTGAAGATGGCCGAAGGTCTGATGAACATCCCGGTGGACGACGACGCGGTCGTCGGCTTCACCGCGGTGATCCAGGTCGGCGCGATCGCCGCGGTGTTCGTCTACTTCTTCAAGGACATCACCCGGTTCGTCGGCGCGTGGCTGCGCGGGCTGACGAACAGCAGGGAGCGCGACAACCACGACTACAAGTTCACCTGGTGGGTCATCTACGCGACGATCCCCATCGTCATCGTCGGCCTCGCGGCCAAGCCGCTGATCGACGGACCGCTCGGCTCGCTGTGGGTGGTCGCCCTGTCGCTGATCGGCGGCAGCGTCGTGATGTGGTGCGCCGAGCAGATGGCGCGCTTCAAGCGCGGCGAGGACGAGGTCACCGTCAAGGACGCGATGCTGGTGGGCACCTCGCAAATCCTGGCGCTGCTGTTCCCCGGCTTCTCCCGCTCCGGCGCCACCATCTCCACCGCGCTGGTCCGCGACCTGGACCGCACCGCCGCCACCCGGCTGTCGTTCTTCCTCGGCCTGCCCGCGCTCACCGGCGCCGGGCTGTACGAGCTGAAGGACGCCACCAGCGGGGGCGTGAGCATGCCCGCGCTCGCCATCGGCACGCTGGTGTCGTTCGTGGTCGCCTACGCCTCGATCGCCTGGCTGCTGCGGTTCGTGGCGCGGCACTCCTTCAACTCCTTCGTGATCTACCGGATCGTGGTCGGCTTCGTGCTGATCGGCCTGCTCGCCACCAACGTCCTGGACGCCTGACCGGCTTCCACCTGCGGACTCCGTGCTTCCGGGGGCCGTCGCGCACGTGCGCGACGGCCCCCGCGCGCATAGTTCACGACTTATTTTTTGATGTGTATTGACTCCTCACGAGCCGGGCCCCTAGCGTCCACTGCGCATCGCGACCCCCACAACGCGACGAGGAGACACCTGTGCCCCAGGTACCCCACGCTCCCCAACCCCCCGGCCGTCCGCGGCGCCGCAGGAGAACCGCCGCGCTGGCCGCGGCGCTCCTGCTGCCGGCCTGCGCGGGCCTCGCCCTGGCCACCGCCCGGGACGCCGGAGCCGCCACGGTCCCCACCGCCCCGACCACGGTCGTCGGCGCCGGCAGCGGCAAGTGCGTCGACGCCCGCGCCGCCGCCACCGGCAACGGCACCGCCGTGCAGCAGTACACGTGCAACGGCAGCTCCGCGCAGTCCTGGCAGTTCACCGCCACCGACAGCGGCTACTACCGGATCGGCCTCGCCGCGGCGCCCGACCAGGTCTGGGACGAGACCGACGTGTCCACCGCCGACGGCGCGCCCACCCAGCTGTGGCTGTACGGCGGCGGCGCCAACCAGCAGTGGCTGCCGGTCGCCGAGTCCTCCGGCGCCTTCCACTTCGTCAACCGCAACAGCGGCAAGTGCCTGGACGTGCCGGGCGCCTCCACCGCCGACAGCGTCCAGCTCCAGCAGTACACGTGCAACGGCACCGCCGCGCAGTCCTTCGGCCTCGGCACCGGCGGCACCCCGCCCACCAACCCGCCCGGCACCCCGGACTTCGGCCCCAACGTCACCGTCTTCGACCCGTCGATGTCGGCCTCCGCCATCCAGTCGAAGATCACCTCGGTCTACAACGCCCAGGCCGGCAACGAGTTCGGCACCCAGCGCAACGCGCTGCTGTTCACCCCCGGCACCTACAACGTGGACATCCCGGTCGGCTACTACACCCAGGTCGCGGGACTCGGCCTGTCACCCGACCAGGTGTCCATCACCGGCGGCGGCGTCCACGTCGCCGGGCACACCAGCGACGGCAACGCCACCCAGAACTTCTGGCGCGACGTGGAGAACATGTCGCTCAGTCCCAGCTCCGGCAGCACCATGTGGGCGGTCTCCCAGGCCGACCCGTTCCGCCGGATGGACGTGCACGGCGGCATGCTGCTGTACGACAACACGCACGGCACCTCCGGCAACTGGTCGAGCGGCGGCTACATCGGCGACTCCCGCGTCACCGGCCAGATCAGCTCCGGCACCCAGCAGCAGTTCCTCACCAAGAACTCCTCGATGGGCAGCTGGAACGGCTCCAACTGGAACATGGTCTTCGTCGGCGACACCGGCGCCCCCGGCACCACCTTCCCCAACCCGCCGGACACCGCCGTCGCGCAGAGCCCGGTCTCCAAGGAGAAGCCGTTCCTGTACGTCGACTCCGCGGGCGACTGGCAGGTCTTCGCCCCCGCGCTGCGCACCGGCGTCCAGGGCCCGGACTGGGTGAACGGCACCGCGCCCGGCACCTCCGTCCCGATCGACCGGTTCTACATCGCCAAGCCCGGCGACACCGCGGCGACCATGAACGCGGCGCTGGCCGCGGGCAAGAACCTCCTGGTCACGCCCGGCGTCTACCACCTGTCCGCCCCGCTGGACGTGACCCGGCCCGACACCATCGTGCTGGGCATGGGGCTGGCCACGCTGGTCCCGGACAACGGCGTCACCGCGATCACCACCGCCGACGTCGACGGCATCGACATCGCGGGCCTGCTGATCAGCGCCAACACCACCAACTCCGCGACCCTGATGCAGATCGGCCCCAGCGGCTCCACGGCGAGCCACGCCGCCGACCCGACGGTGCTGCAGGACGTCTTCTTCCGCGTCGGCGGCGACATCGCGGGCAAGGCCACCACCACCCTGGTGATCAACAGCGCCGACGTGGTCGGCGACGACCTGTGGCTGTGGCGCGGCGACCACTCCAACGGCGTCGGCTGGAGCACCAACCCGGCCGCACAGGGCCTGGTCGTCAACGGCGCGAACGCCACGCTCTACGGCCTCGCGGTCGAGCACTACGAGAAGTACCAGACCACCTGGAACGCCAACGGCGGCCGGGTGTACTTCTACCAGAGCGAGACCCCCTACGACGTCCCGGACCAGGCAAGCTGGACCACCAGCGGCGGCGACCTGGGCTACGCGTCGTACAAGGTCGCCAACTCGGTGACCAGGCACGAGGCGTGGGGCGTCGGCGTCTACGCCTACCTCAGAGACCACCCCGACCTGGTCCTCGGCCACGCCATCGAGACGCCCACCACGGCCGGCGTGAAGTTCCACGACATGGTCACCACGGTGCTCGGCGGCGCCGGCACCATCAACCACATCGTGGACGGCAGCGGCGCGGCGGTCACCGCGAGCCACACGCACGAGACGCTGACCTCGTACCCGTAGGCGCCGCGCGGGACGACCTGCGAAGGGCCCCGGGCCGGCGGTGAGCCGGCCCGGGGCCCGGGTGTGTCGCGGTGGTGCGGTGGCGCTCCGGCCGTTGTCCCGGCGATCCCGCCGGAGGTCCGGCCGCGGTTCCTACTGGTCGTCCGCGTCGGCCGACGGCACGTACGCGCCGGGCACGTCGTTCGGCGCGTAGATCTTGTGGTCACCCGGGTACGGCGTGGTCCAGTTGTGCGTCTCGTACCAGGTGTAGCGGTTCATCTGCTCGGGGTTGGCGAAGTCGGGCACCGCCTTGTTCCCGGTCAGCCGCTGGTGGGACTTCCAGGTCTGCCACTGCGCGGCGACCTGCTTCTCCGCGGCCGGCACGAAGACCCTGGTCGGCGCGGGCGCCGCCGTCGGGTCCTGCGGCGCCGGGGTGTCGGCGCCGCACGGCGGCAGCGTGGACAGGCCCAGCGTCAGCGAGGTGCGGTTGGGCACCGCGGTGAACGGCGTGTAGTCCGGGCGCTTGGTGAACGCGCCGTACATCGGCGTGGCCGCGCTGTCCTTCTGGTTCATCGGGTGGATGCCGAGGATCTGCTCGATGGTGCGGACCATGGTGATCTGCGAGTAGTACCGGTTGTCCACGGCGCCGTGCTGGGCGTACGGGCTGATCACCTGGACCGGCGCGCGGTGGCCGTCGATGTGGTCCAGGCCGGCCTGCGAGTCGTCCTCGACGACGAAGATCGCCGAGTCCTTCCAGTACTTGCTGTGCGAGATCTCGTCGACCACCTTGCCGACCGCGAGGTCGTTGTCCGCGACCTGTGCGGCGGCGTTCGCCGGACCGCCGGTGTGGTCGTTGGAGAACCAGAACATGTTCAGGTTCGCCGGACCGTTCTTCTCGAAGTCCTGCTTCCACACCTGGTACTTGTAGACGTCCGGGACGTTCAGGTCGAACTGCGGGAAGCCCTGCACCGACACGTCGTTGAGCGACGGGATCGCCGAACCCGTCGCGATCGGGTACTGCGTCGGCGCGCCGGTGGCGTCCATGGTCTTGGCGTCGCAGTACAGGTTCTGCCACGTCGCGCCGGCCGGCTTGCTCTCGATCGACTGGAACTCGCCGAAGTCCTTCACCGACTTGCCCGCCGCCTGCGCACCGGTCCAGATGAAGCCGGACTTCTGGTGGCCCAGCACGTCGTTCTCGGTGTCGTAGCTGCGGGTGTACTCGCCCGCCGAGGACTCGGTGTACTCCGGGTTGTCCGACTGCATCAGCCAGTTGTGGCCCTCGGCGGAGTTCGTGCCGACGTCGTAGAAGTTGTCGTACAGCCCGAACTGCTCGGCCAGCGCGTGCTGGTTGGGCGTGACGTTCTCGCCGAACTGGGTCAGCGCCGGGTCGCCGTCGCCCTGCGGGATGTCGCCGAAGACCTGGTCGTAGGTCCGGTTCTCCTTGACCAGCAGGAACACGTGCTTGATCGTCGACGGGTCGCCGATCCTGGCCGGGACCGGCACCGCCTTGGCCTTGTGGCCCTTGGCCAGCTTGACGTCGCCCTCGGTCCAGCCGTTCTGCGCGAAGACCTTCGCGGTGTACGACCTGACCACCTTGTCGCTGGGCAGCGTGAACTGCGTCAGGCTGGAGGTGGTGTCGTGGGTGGCGTGCCCGGAGGCGTCCGGGCGGCGGGCGTCCACGCCGCGGGTGTTGGAGACGACGACCTGCTTGCCCACGGTGGTGATCTCCGCGGGGAAGTAGTCCGTCGGCAGCAGGCCCACGTAGGAGACCGGCTGCTGGGCGCCGCTGTACCGGTACACCGCGACCGCGTTGGCGCGGCCGAGCGTCACCAGCAGCCGGCCGTCGTCGGTGAGCGTCACCGCGTCGGGCTCGTAGCCGACCGAGGCCTCGGGCCACGGCTGGGTGGAGATGGTCTGCACGACCTTGCCGCGGGCGGTGCTGATGACCGACACGCTGTTGTCGGCGGTGTTGGTGACGAACACCGTGCCGTTTTTTGCGTACACCGCGGTCGGGTGCAGTCCGACGCCGATGGTGCCGACCGCCGCGGCGGGGTTCGCCACGTCGATCACGCTGACCGTGCCGGTGGTCGAGGCGCCGGTCTTCGGGTCGGCCTGCACGTCGGTGCCGTAGGAGTTGATGGTGGTCTCGCCGGGCTTCGCCTGGCGTCCGCCCTCGTTGCTGACGTAGAGCTTGCCGCCGACCAGGGCCAGGCCGCGCGGCGCGATGCCGGTCGCCCAGCTCTGCTCGATCGCACCGGTGGCCGCGTCGATGGCGACCACCCGGTTCTGGCCGTTGACCGCCGCGTAGACGGTGGAGCCGTCGGCGGAGAACACCGCCCCGCCCACCAGCGCCTGCTTGCCGCCGTCGGCCGGGATCGAGACCGCGACCGGGTTGGACAGGGTGCCGTCCGCGGCCACCGTGAACTTGGTGTAGCCGTCGCTCTGGCCGAGCCACAGCTGCTTGCCGTCGGGCGAGTACGTCGGCCCCTCCTGGCCGATCGACGCGCTCTTGATCTTCAGGGTGTCGGCGGCGTTCGTGCCGACCCGCTGCTTGACCTGCCCGGTCTTGAGGTCCATCAGCACCAGCGCCGCGTCGCCGTCGGTGACGGCCGCCGCGAGCGTGCTCCCGTCCGGGCTCACCGCGGACGACATGATCTTGCCGTCGTTGATCACGGTGCGGTCGCCGTACGGGTTGATGTACTGATCGTCGGAGACAACCTGGCCTTGTGGGGTGACCTGGCCGACCTGCTGGGTGCCGAACTGCGTCGTCGAGGCGACAGCCGTCCCGGTGACGCCCAGGGCGACGGCGATGCACGCCGTCACCAGCGTCGTCCGGCGGCCGACGCGCCGGCCGAGAAGGGTGAACTCCCTCTCGGTCGTCCGACGCTGCCGTGTTACCTGCATGGTTATCCCTTCGGGGTGGTGGAGAGCAGATCGACGTTGCCGTCGAACTGCCACAGCGGGTTGGGCGCATCACCCTGATCGGTGTGCAGCAGGAAGTAGCCGTTCACTTCCTTCGGGCCGTCGCCGTCGGCGACGTACCTCCCGTCCGCGGTGACATCCAGTTGGTAGATCGCCGTCCCGGTGATCGACACGCCCGGCACGTGCCAGGACACGACGCAGCGCCAGTCGTTGCCCGCGCCGTGGGCGTCGTCCCGCACATCGCCCTTGCTGCACGCGGCCGAGGTGCGCAGCTGCGCCTCGGTGACGGCGGGGCGGTGCAGCTCGCGGGTCTGCATCCGGTACAGGTGGGCGAAGGCCACCGACACCGAGCGCTGCACCTTCGCCTGGGTGATCCCGGTGCCCGACGACGAGGTCGACACGCCGACCACGGCGACGGTCACGCCGAGCAGCGCGGCCAGCGGCACCAGGCCCGCGCCGATCGCGCGGCGGCCCGAGGCGTCGTGCGCGGTGTTGGTGAAGTCCCGCCGCAGGAACAGCAGATACGCCAGCGTGGTGGCCACCACCGCCCACACCAGCGCGACCACGATGCCGATCAGCAGCGGCGTCGTCTGCCGCGGGCCGGTGAACAGGCCGTTCCAGGCGATGAAGGCGTAGCCGGGCAGCGAGACCCGCACCGCCACCGGCAGCGGCAGCATCTGGGCGAGCTGCATCGCCAGCGCCACCAGCGCGGGCAGCAGCAGCCCCATCGGCGACCGGCCGAGCGCCACCGAGCCGAGCAGGCCGATCGCGGCCAGCGCCAGCGTCGGGGCGATCACACAGGCCCAGGCCAGGAAGACCGCGCCGGCGGCGTGCGAGGGCGGCAGCAGTCGGCCGTCGAGGCCCACCAGCGCGTGATTGCCCTCCGCCAGCAGGCCGCCGGCCACACCGGACAGCGCCAGCCCGGCCAGCATCAGCACGATCACGGTGAGGCTGGCCAGCGCCTTGGCGGCGAAGATCCGGCGCGGCGAGCGGACCGCCACCAGCAGATGGCGCCAGGTGCCGAGCCGGTCCTCGGCGGCGAACACGTCGCCGGCCACCACCGAGGTCAGCAGCGGCAGCGCCCAGGTCCCGGAGAAGCCGAGCACCACCAGCGGGCCGGCCCAGCCGGTCGCGTGCATCCAGCGGCCGAACAGGGTGTCGGTGGGCAGCGTGCTCTGCTGGCCCACCGCCGCGACGAACAGCCCCGGCGCGAGCCAGCAGGCCAGCACCAGCAGCCGGACGCGCCACTGCGAGACCAGCTTGACGACCTCGAAGCGGTAGCCGCGGAGCACCGAGACCGGGCGGACGGCGGCGGCGGTGGCGGCTCCGGCGTCCGGGCGCGCGGTCGCGGTGGCGGTGGCGGTCATCGGGCGGTCTCCTTCGGCTGCGCCGCGGCCGCGGGGCGCGGGGGCTCGGCGGGCGGTTCGGCCGCGGCGCCGGTGCGGGCATCGGTGTCCGCGTCGGCGGCGCGCGCACCGGTCCCGGCCTCGGCGCCCGAGGTCCCGGCGTCGGCGTCCGTGTCGGTCAGGCGGAGGAAGGCCGCCTCCAACGGCGAGACCACGGGCGCCAGTTCACGCACCGCGACGCCGTCGCGCACCAGGTCGGCGACCAGCGCGTCCAGCGCCGGCACCAGCGCGCGCACCACCAGCGCCTCCGCGCCGCGCCACTCCACCGCGCCGGTCACCACGCGCACCCCGGCCGCGCCGGCCGCCGCCTCGCGCGCGGCCCGCGGGTCGGAGGTGAGCAGCCGGTAGTCCAGCTCGCGGTTCTCGGCGGCCAGTTCGCCCAGCGGGCCGGAGAAGACCACGCGCCCGGTGGACAGGATGGTGACCTCGGAGCACAGCGCCTCCAGGTCGTCCATCCGGTGGCTGGACAGCACCACCGCCGTGCCCTCCGCGGCGAGCCGGGTGAGCACCCCGTGCACGTGCTTCTTGCCCGCCGGGTCCAGGCCGTTCGCCGGCTCGTCCAGCACCAGCAGTTGCGGCCCGGTGAGCAACGCGGCGGCCAGACCGAGGCGTTGGCGCATGCCGAGGGAGAAGCCGCGGACCCGGTCGTCGGCCACCTCGGTCAGACCCACCTCGCGCAGGCTCGCGTCGATGCCCGGCGTCCGCGCGTCCAGGCCGCGCAGCGCCGCGAGCGCGGAGAGATTCTGACGTGCCGTCAGCGTGGGGTAGAGTCCGGGACCGTCGACGAACCCCGCCACCCCGGCCGGCGCGGCGAGCGCCCGGCCCGCCGTGACGCCCAGGACGTCGAGTTCGCCGCTGTCGGCCGCGGCCAGACCCAGCAGGATGCCCAGCAAAGTGGTCTTGCCGGCGCCGTTCGGCCCGACGAGCCCGTGGACGCGCCCTCGGGCCACGTCGAGATCGATGCCGTCGAGCGCGACGACGTCACCGAAGCACTTGGTGATCCCCCGAGCCCGGACGGCGAGCAGAGTGTCCATAGTCCCTTCTTTCGCGCACGACCCTCAGGGAACTTAGAGACACCACACGGCCGTGGCAGGGGACGGGAGTTGAACGGTTGGGGAAGGGGAGGCGACCGGCTTCCGCTGCAAGGGTGCTCCGCGCCGATGGGACGGCGTTCGGGCGGAGACGACCGATCGAAGGGGTCACGCGGGAGGTCCAGGTCCTAAGCGGCGCACGCGTGTGTGCCGCCCCGGGCGCCCGCAAGGACCTGGGAGAGCGCCGCGGCTCCGGGCGAGAACGGGGGCGGCTGTTAAACTGGCAGCGACACAGACCGTGCAGGCGAGGAGTGACAGACGTGGCGGGTGACGACGACATCTCCGGGTGAGACCCGGATCTGACGGCCGTCGGACGCGCTCGGGAGCGCTGCCGTGGCCCGTTTGTCGTACCCCTTTTCCGGCCGCCCCGGTCCCGCGTGGACCGCAGGTGCCGCGTTCCCCGTCTGCCCAGGGCAGAGGTCTCCGTCTGCCCGCCACCTCTTCGAGGTCGCCCCATGTCCGATGTCACCGTCGTCTGCTCGAACCTGTCGTTCTCCTGGCCCGACGACACCCCGGTCTTCCAGGACCTGTCCTTCGCCCTGACCGCCGGCCGCACCGGCCTGGTCGCCCCCAACGGCTCCGGCAAGAGCACCCTGCTGAAGCTGATCGCCGGCGAGCTGACCCCCGCCTCCGGCTCGCTGTCGGTCGGCGGCACGCTCGGCTACCTGCCGCAGACCCTCCCGCTGACCGGTGATCTCAGCGTCGCCGAGGTGCTCGGCGTCGCCGCCGTCATCCGCGCGATCGACGCCGTCGAGGCGGGGGACGTCAGCGAGGAGCACTTCGCCACCATCGGCGACGACTGGGACATCGAGGAGCGCACCCGCGCCCAGCTCGACCGCCTGGGCCTGGCGCACCTCGCCCTGGACCGCAGCCTGGCCACCCTCAGCGGCGGCCAGGTCGTCTCGCTGGGCCTGGCCGCCCAGCTGCTGCGGCGCCCGGACGTGCTGCTGCTGGACGAGCCGACCAACAACCTCGACCTGGAGGCCCGGCACAAGCTCTACGACGTGCTGTCCGACGTCACCGGCTGCCTGCTGCTGGTCAGCCACGACCGCGCGCTGCTCGACCGCATGGAGCGCATCGCCGAGCTCGGCGGCGACGAACTGCGCTTCTACGGCGGCACGTTCACCGAGTACGAGGAGACGGTGCGGGCCGAGAAGGAGGTCGCGGAGAAGAACGTCCGCAACGCCGAACAGGAACTGAAGCGGGAGAAGCGGGAACTGCAGCAGGCCCGTGAACGCGCCGAGCGCCGCGCGAGCAACGCCGCCCGCAACCTCAAGAGCGCGGGACTGCCCCGCATCTTCGCCGGCACCATGAAGCGCGGCGCACAGGAGTCGGCGGGCCGAGCCGGCCAGATGCACGCGTCCCGGGTCGGCGAGGCCAAGGCGCGCCTCGACGAGGCCGGCCGCGCGCTGCGCGAGGAGCAGCGGATCACCCTGGACCTGCCCGACACGCAGGTGCCCGCCGGTCGCACCCTCTTCCTCGGCGAGGGCCTGCAGGTCCACCACGCGGGACGGCCGGTGTTCGCCGACGGCGGCGTCGGCCTGTCGGTCCGGGGCCCCGAGCGCATCGCCCTGACCGGGCCCAACGGCGCGGGCAAGACCACCCTGCTGCGCCTGATCACCGGCGAACTCGCCCCCGACAGCGGGCAGATCACCCGGAACGACGGCCGAATCGCGTACCTGTCGCAGCGTCTCGACCTGCTGGACCCCGGCCGCACCGTGGCGGAGAACTTCGCCGCCTTCGCGCCGGAGCGACCCGAGGCCGAGCGGATGAACCTGCTCGCGCGCTTCCTCTTCCGCGGCGTCCGCGCGCACCTGCCGGTCGGCGTCCTGTCCGGCGGCGAGCGGCTGCGGGCCACCCTGGCCTGCGTGCTGTGCGCCGAGCCGGCCCCACCTGCTGCTGCTCGACGAGCCGACCAACAACCTCGACCTGGTCAGCGTGGGCCGGCTGGAAAGCGCCCTCAACGCCTACCGGGGCGCGTTCATGGTGGTCAGCCACGACGAGCGGTTCCTCGCCGCGATCGGCGTCAACCGCTGGCTGCGGCTGGCCGGCGGGGCGCTGGAGGAGACCGGGGCGCCCGCGGTGTGAGCCGCCGGCATGCGCCGTGGCCCGCGTCCGAGGCGCCGTGCGCCCCGCGGGCCGTCCACCGAACACATCGAACAAAACCCCCATGCCCCTAGCCGCCCTGCTCGCCCACGACATCGTCCGCGCCGCGGGAGGCCGGCGCGTCCTCGACGGCCTCTCGCTGACCGCCGCGCCGGGCCGCCGCGTCGGCCTGATCGGGGAGAACGGCGCCGGCAAGTCCACCCTGCTGCGGGTGCTCGCCGGCGTCGACGCACCCGACGCGGGAAGCGTCTCGCGCCCCGCCGATCTCGGCTTCCTCCGTCAGGAGATGCCCTTCGAGGCAGGCGCGACGATCGCCTCGGTGCTCGACGAGGCGCTCCGCGAGGCCCGCGAGGACCTCGCGGAACTCGAACGGCTCGGCGCCGCGCTCGCCCGCGTCCCCGAGGACGACCCCGAGCATCGCGCACTCCTCGACGCCTACGGCAGCCGACTCGACCGGGCCCGGGACCGGGGGGTCTGGGACGCCGACCGGCGCGCGGCCCTGGTCCTGGACGGCCTGGGACTGGGCGCGCTGCACCACGGCCGCGCTCTGGGATCACTGTCCGGCGGGCAGCGCAGCCGGCTGGCCCTGGCCGCACTCCTGGTGCGCAGGCCCGGCGCGCTCCTGCTGGACGAGCCGACCAACCACCTCGACGACGACGCGGCGGCCTTCGTGGAGGAGCAGCTGCGCGGCCTGCCCGGGGCCGTCGTGGTCGCCAGCCACGACCGGGCGTTCCTGGACGCCGTGTGCACCGACCTGATCGACCTCGACCCGGCGGCGGCCGGCCCCGTCCGCTACGGCGGCGGCTACAGCGCTTACGTCCGGGAGAAGCGCGCCGCACGGGAGCGCTGGGAGCGGCAGTACGCAGAGGAACAGGAGGAACTGGCCGCCCTGCGCCGCTCCGCGCAGATCAGCGCGCACCGCCTCGCCCCCGACCGGGAGCGGCGCGACAACGAGAAGATGGGCTACGGCCACCGCGGCGGGCGGGTCCAGCAGCAGATCTCGCGGAGGGTGCGCAACGCGACCAGACGCCTGGAGGAGCTGGAGCGCGGCCGGGTCGCCGAGCCGCCGCGGCCGCTGCGGTTCGCCGCGGGAGAGCTGGCCGCGCCGGCGGCGGCGTCCTCGCAGCCGCTGGTGTCCCTGCGAGGGGTGCGGGTGCCAGGCCGTCTCGCGCTCGGCGGTCTCGAGGTGTCGGCCACCGACCGGCTGTTGGTCACCGGCGGCAACGGGGCCGGCAAGTCGACGCTGCTGGCCGTGCTCGCCGGGCGGCTGTCCGCCGAGGGCGAGGTGCGCAGGCGGCACGGGCTGACTGTCGGGCTGCTCGCCCAGGACACCGTGTTCGACCGGCCGGACCGCACCGTCCGCGACACCTACCTGCGGTCCCTGGGCCCGGAGCGCGCGGAAGAGGTGCCGCTGGCCTCGCTCGGCCTGCTGCACGAGGCCGATCTGGGCCGACCCGTCGGACAGCTGTCCGTGGGACAGCGCCGGCGGCTCGCGCTGGCCCTCGTGGTCGCGCGCCCGCCGCAGCTCCTGCTGCTCGACGAACCCACCAACCACCTGTCGCCGACGCTGTGCGACGAGCTGGAGGCCGCCCTCGGTACCGGCCCCGGCGCGATCGTCCTGGCCAGCCACGACCGGTGGCTGCGCCGCCGCTGGCAGGGCCGCGGGCTCCGGCTGGAGCCCGAGCGCACGCCCGGAGGAGGCGCAAAGGGCCGCTGATGACCGCTCAAAGGCCGGCGGCCCGCACGCGCGGTGACGGGCCGCAGGCGCGCGGGGGCGGGGCCGGGACGTGCGGGGTGGGGGCGTTCACCTGTGGGTCGGACGATCGCCATCGGCTGTTGGATCACCCGTCGCGGTTTGTGAACTCCGGTGCAACTACGGTGAGTTGACGAAACAGGGTTCCCATGGATCGGGGTCTTGACGCCGTGACGACGCGGACTCGGCCGCCCTTGGGCGGAGCTGAGATCATTGCCGGCAGGTTGCGCAACGAGCGGGACGCACTGCTCAGATATGTGGTGAAACTGCTGGCGCCGGACATGAGACACGTCGAGGACGTCGTCCAGGAGACGCTGCTGCGGGCCTGGCTGCACGCCGACCGGCTGGAGTGGCAGGAGCGGCCGATCCGCCCCTGGCTGTTCCGCACCGCCCGCAACCTCGCGGTCGACACCTGGCGCAAGGACCGCGCGATCCCGGTCGGCGGGGCCGGCGACGTACGCGACGACGGCCCGCACGGCGAGGACGTCGAGCAGCGCGTGGTCGACCGGCGCTGGCTGCTGCCGGCCCTGCACCGGCTGCCGCGGGCCCAGCACGAGATCCTGGTGTACGTCTACATGCTCGACCTCGGCGGCGAGCAGGTCGCCGCGGCGCTGCGCATCCCGCGCGGCACGGTCAAGTCGCGGACGTACCACGCGGTCCGCTCGCTCCGCCGCGAACTGGGCTCGCCGTACGAGGACGAGCCGTACGAGGACGACCGGCCGTCGCCCGAACGCCCCTACGAGGACGAGCCGTTCGAGGACGACGACCCGTACGAGGAGCGCCCCTACGGCCGCGGCGGGCGGGCGGCCGCATGACCGGCGCCACGGTCGTCGCGGCGAGCGGCCCCTTCCACGCGGTCACCGAGCACCGCACCGGGATCACCCAGGTGCTCGGCGTGATCGGCCTGGCCGTCGCGCTGCTGGTGGTCGCGCACCGGCTGGCCCGCCGGGTCGGCGGCTGGTACGTGGTGCGCCGCCGGGCCCGCCGCGAACTGCGGCTGACCGCCGCCGCGTTCGCCGCGCCGGTCCGCCGGTGGGTCCGTTACCGCCGCCAACTGCGGCTGCTCGCGCGGATGCTGGGGGACGCGGCGGTGTGGCACGCGGGGGAGCGGGCGATGCGCGCGGCGTACGAGGCGGGCCGCGGGCGGCGCAGGCCCTACGCCGCGGTGGTCGGCGCCGACCTGGTCGGCGTGCACACCGCGGGGCTCGACGCGGTCGCGCCGCCGGCGCCGTGGACCGCGGACGAGAGCGACCCGCACCTGTGGTGGAGCCTGCGCGAGACGTGGGACGAGCCGGCGCCCGCGCCCGACGCGCACGCCGCGCCCGGTCCGCACCCCGCGCCCGCGCCGCCGGTGCTGCTGGCCGCTTTCGGCGCCGACGAGGACCGGGTGGTCTTCCTCGACCTGTTCGACGGGCCCGCGCTGACCGCCCTCTACGGCGACCGGCAGACCGCCGACGCGCTGCTCCAGGCGCTGGCCGCGCAGTTGGAGCGGCGGCTGCCAGACGGCGCGGTGACCGTCGCGGACGGCGTGCACCCGCGGTTCAGCGGGCCGCCGGCGCAGCAGGCGCTGCGCGACGCGGCGGCCTGGCGGCGCGCGCACGGCGGGATGCCGGCGTTCGCGGTCTGCGCCGAGCCGCCGGCCGCGCTGCTCGACCCCGACGGCCCCTCGGTGCTGCTGCGCGGCCGCGCGCAGGGCCGCGCCCGGCTCGTGTCGGTGGGCCGCCACGACGCGGTGGTGGTGCACGGCACGCCGGTGCGCCCGGAGTCCACCGCGCTGCCGCGCGCGGTCGCCAGGGCGATCGGCGCGCTGCCGCCCTTCCGCCCGCCGGCTCGTGCCGCCGCCACGGCCGAGTCCGGCGTCCTCGTCGGCGGGGCGGCCCTCGGCCGCTCCGCCGCGGCCCGCCCGCGCGGCGACGAGCGCGCGGCGGCGCTCGCGCGGCCGCGGCCGTCGGCCGAGGAGCCCTGGCCGACCGGCGTCTCCGCGGCGCACTCCGCACCGGCCCCCGCCGCCGAGCCTGCCCTCGCGGCGGACCCCGCCGCCCCCGCCGAGTCGGCCGCGGACGCCCCCGCGCCCGCCGCCGCACCCCCGGCCCCGGAGCCGGCGCGCGGAACCACCTCGCCGGGCGCCACGACCTCCCCGGGCGCCCCATGACCGCCCGTCGTGCCGCCGGCCCGCGCCGCCTTCCGCGGACGTTTCCGACAGCCGTCCCGACCTCCGGAGTCGGCGCGCGGGACGACCTCGCCGAGACCGACAAGGTCCCCGGGCGCGCCATGACCGCCCGCCTCGCACACGCTGCGCTGCCTCTGCCAGAGGCGACCCGCACAGCCGCTGCGAACCCCGCCGCACCGGGCGCGGTCCGTTGCCGCGCTGACCGATGGTCGGAGGCGGCAGCCGCAGCTGCGGCCCTGCTCGGTGGCCGATGCTCGGGGCCGGTCGCGCGGGTTCGCTCGCGCGAGCGCGATCCGGGACCCCGCTCGTGCTCCGATGCCGGGCGCGGGGCGGTCCGTGGCTGCGCTGACCGATGGTCGGAGGCGGCAGCCGCAGCTGCGGCCCTGCTCGGTGGCCGATGCTCGGGGCCGGTCGCGCGGGTCGGCTCGCGCGAGCGCGATCTGGGACCCCGCTCGTGCTCCGGCGCCGCGCCGCGCGTGGTCCGTGGCTGCGCTGACCGATGGTCGGAGGCGGCGGCTGCGGCCCTGCTCGGTGGCCGATGCTCGGGGCCGGTCACGCCGGTCACGCGGGTTCGCTCGCGCGAGCGCGGCCCGGGACCCCGCTCGTGTTCCGGTGCCGGGCGCGGGGCGGGCCGTGGTCCGGGTGCGGCGGTGGGACGGCGCTCGGGACCTTCGGGCGTGTCCGCCGGCGCGGTGGGCGGCTCTTCCTCCGTTCGCCGCGCGGCGCGCGGCGGCTCGCGTCCCGCCGCGCCGGGTCGGCCGGCGCCGGGCGTCAACTCCGTTCTCCTGCGACCTGCTTGGACACCGTGAAGCTGATCATCACCACCGTCGACGCCGCGGACGCCACGCGGCGTGATCACCTGCTGGACCTCCCGGACGGGTGCACCGTGGGGGAGCTGGCGGCTGCCGTCGCGCGCCGCGAGGAGGACGAGGACGCGCCGTTCGCGGCGCGCCCCCGGCCGCCGGCCGGTCTCGCGGACCTCGACGCGGACCCGGACGCGGACCCGGACGCGGAGCCCGACGCGCTGCTCGCCGCCGTCGCGGGCCGTTCCGCCGCCTCGGCCCCAGCCGTCGCTTCAGCCGCGGCCGCAGCCGCACCCCCCACCGGGTCCCGCGCGCCCGGCGGCGGCCTCGACGCCTTCCTCGCCGGCGAACACCACGGCGGCACCCCGCGGCTGTACCTCGGCGCCACCGCGCTCGACCCCGAGCTGCCGGTGCGCGGCAGCGGCATCCGCGAGGGCTCGGTGCTCGGCCTCGGCGGCCCCGCCACCGACCGCGACCAGGCCGCCGGCCGCGTCACCGTGGCGGCCGGCGAACCGGTGCTGGCCGAGGTGCACAGCGTCTCGGGACCCGGCTCGGGCCGCAGCTGGCGGCTGGCGCAGGGCAGTTACGAGATCGGGTCCGCGGCCGGCTGCGCGATCCGCGTCGCCCCGGGCGCCGACGCCCCGCAGTCGGGGGTGTGGGTGACGGTGACCGCGGACGGCGGCGCGTACGTGCACGACGAGCGGCCCGGCGCGCGCGAGGACGGCGCGGTCCGGCTGTGCCTGCCCGAACCGCCCCCGGACATCGATCCGTTCACCGGCGCCGCCCCCGAACGCTCCACGCCCGAGGAGAAGCTGGAGGCCGTCAAGGCCGCCGAGGAGGAGGCGCGGCTCGCGGCGGACCGGCGCGCGGCCGGCGGCGCGCCGCAGCCGCCGCACGGCGGGCTCGCCTGGCCGCGCGAGGTGGACCTCGCGGTCGGCGGCGGCACACTGCTGCGCCTGGTCGCCCCGGTCGAGCCGGACGCCGCGGTCACCGAGTCCGCCGACGGGCTCGGCCTGGACTACAACCGTCCGCCGCGCATCGTCCCGCACCTGGACGCCGAGCCGCTGAAGATGCCCAGCCGGCCCGGCGCCCGCGCCAAGGCGCCGTTCCCGCTCGTCATCATGATCGCGCCGGTGGTGCTCGGCCTGGTCATGGTGGGCGTCTTCAAGTCGTACTACTACCTGGTCTTCCTGGTGTTCACGCCGCTGATGGCGCTGTCCAACTGGGTGTCGGGCCGTCGCAACAACCGCAAGGCCACCGAGGAGGCGCACCGCCGCTACCGCTCCCGGCGGCGCGTGGTGGAGCGGGAGATCCGTACCGCGGTGGTCAGGGAGCGCTGGGTGCGCTGCGTCACCGGGCCCGACCCGGCCGCCGTGGGGCTCGCCGCCACCGGCCCCGGCGTCCGGCTGTGGGAGCGGCGCCGCCGCGACCCCGACCACCTGGTGCTGCGGGTCGGCACCGTGGACCTGCCGTCGGTCAAGGCCGTCGACGACCCCGCCAGGGACGAGAACCACCGCAAGATCCGCTGGACGCTGCCCGACATCCCGATCGGCGTGGAGATCGCCGAACTCGGCGTGGTCGGCGTCGCGGGACCCGCGGCGCCGGTGCAGGCGCTGGCCCGCTGGTGCGTGGCCCAGGCCGCGGTCCTGCACAGCCCGCGCGACCTGCACGTCGTGCTGCTCACCGAGGACACCCGGGCGCAGGAGTGGGCGTGGGTGCGCTGGCTGCCGCACGCCCGGCCGCCGGGCGCGGGCGGCCCGCTGGTGGCGGTCGGCAACGACTCCGAGAGCGTCGCCAACCGCGTCACCGAACTCGTCTCGCAGATCCAGGCCCGGCAGCGGGCCCTCGGCTCCTCCATGGGCCGGGCCATGTTCACCGCGCCCGACATCCTCGTCGTCGCCGACAGTGCCCGCCGGCTGCGCGACGTGCCCGGCATGGTGCAGGTGCTCACCGACGGCCCGGCCGTGCGGGTGTTCAGCCTGTGCCTGGACGAGCAGGAGCGGCTGCTGCCCGAGGAGTGCGCGGCCGTGCTCACCCTGGCCGGCGCCGACCTGACCATCCGCAGGACCGGCATGCCCGACGTGTCCGGGGTGCGCGCCGACCTGGTGGCGCCGGCCTGGTGCGAGCGGGTCGCCCGCTCGCTCGCGCCGCTGCACGACGTCAGCCCCGACAACGACAGCGGACTGCCCGAGCAGGTCCGACTGCTGGAACTGCTGCGGCAGGAACCCCCGGACGCCGAGGCGCTGGCGGCCCGCTGGCGCCGCCGCCCGGCCACCACCTCCTTCGTGCTGGGCACCGGCTTCGACGGGCCGCTCAGCCTGGACCTGGTCCGCGACGGGCCGCACGGCCTGGTCGCCGGCACCACCGGCTCCGGCAAGTCCGAACTGCTCCAGACCTTCGTCGCCTCGCTCGCGGCGACCAACCGGCCCGACGAACTCACCTTCGTGCTGGTCGACTACAAGGGCGGCAGCGCCTTCCGCGAGTGCGCCCACCTGCCGCACACCCTCGGCATGGTCACCGACCTCGACGCCCACCTGGTGCAGCGCGCCCTGGAGTCGCTCGGCGCCGAACTGCGGCGCAGGGAGCGGCTGCTGGCCGAGCACGACGCCAAGGACCACCCCGAGTACCGGGCCAAGCGGGCCGCCGACCCGCAACTGCCCGCGCTGCCCCGACTGCTGCTGGTCATCGACGAGTTCGCCACGCTGGTGCGCGAAGTCCCCGAGTTCATCACCGGGTTGATCAGCATCGCCCAGCGCGGCCGCTCGCTCGGCATCCACCTGATCCTGGCCACCCAGCGGCAGGCCGGCGCCGTCACCCCCGACATCAAGGCCAACACCAACCTGCGCATCGCGCTGCGCGTCACCGACGTGGTGGAGAGCCAGGACATCATCGACACCAGCGACGCCGTGCACATCTCCCCGGGCACCCCCGGCCGCGCCCTGGTCCGCTACGGGCACCGGTCCGCGATCCCCTTCCAGTCCGCGTGGGTGGGCGCCGAGCGACCGCCGGCCGACGGCGGCGAGGCGAACGCCGCGCGGGCCGCGGTGCGCGCCGCCGCGCTGCCGTGGAACCGGCTCGGTCGCCCGGTCGCGCTGCCCTCGGGCGACGAGGACGGCGCCGAGGCCCCCGGACCGCTGCACCCCACCGACCTGCAGGCGCTGGTCGGCGCGATCCGCGAGGCGGCCGGCCTGCTGGACGACTTCACCCCGCAGCCCAGCCCCTGGCTGCCCGCGCTGGAGGAGAAGGTCCGGCTGGACGACCTGCCCGAGGTGGAACGCCCCGGCGCGCCCGCCGGCGGCCGCTCCGGGGCGCTGCCGCCGCTGATCCCGTACGCACTGGAGGACGTGCCGCAGCTCCAGGAGCGCCGGGTGGCCACCGTGGACCTGGCGACCTTCGGCCACCTGTACCTGATCGGCGCGCCGCGCTCGGGCCGCACCCAGGCCCTGCGCACCATCGCCGGCTCCGCGGCCCGCCGGGTGGGCGTCGCCGACCTGCACATGTACGGCATCGACGCGGCCGGCGGCGGACTGGCCGCGGTCGCGAAGCTGCCGCACTGCGGCGCGGTGGTCTCCCGGCACGACCTGGAGCACCTGGACCGGCTGCTGAACCGGCTCACCTCGGAGCTGACCAGGCGTCAGGAGATGTGCGCGGCCCGCGCCTGCTCCGGCCTGGTCGAGCTGCGCGAACTGCTGCCGGCCGCCGAACGGCCCGCGCACGTCATGCTGTTCATCGACGGCTGGGACGCGCTCGCCCCGGTGCTGGACGACTACGACAACGGGCGGCTGTTCAACGACGTCACCCGGCTGCTGCGGGAGGGCGCCGCGGCCGGGGTGCACGTCATCGCCACCTCCGAGCGCTCCCTGATCGCCGGCCGGATCGCCGCGCACAACGACAACAAGGTGCTGCTGCGGCAGAGCGACCGCTCCGACTACAGCCTGCTCGGCATGCTGCCCAGCCAGGTGCCCGCCTCGGTGCCCGACGGCCGCGGCTGGCACCTGATCAGCCGCACCGAGACGCAGATCGCGGTGCTCGCCGACGACGAGAGCGGCCAGGCGCAGGCCGCGGCGCTGCGCGAGATCGCCGCGGCGGCGGCCTCCCGCGACGCCCGGGTGCCCGCCGCCCGGCGGCCCTTCCCGGTCGCGCCGCTGCCCGCGACCGTCGCCTTCGCCGACGCCTACGAGAAGGTGCCGCGGGAACTGCGCCGCCCGCTGTGGGGGCTGCTGGGCATCGGCGGCGACGACGGGGGAGCGGTCGGCGTCGACTTCACCGGCCCCGCGCCGACCTTCGTGGTGGCCGGCGGCCCCGGCTCGGGCCGCAGCAACGTGCTGGCCTGCCTGGCCGTGTCCCTGCTGGCCGGCGGCACCTCGCTGGTGGTGCTCGCGCCCCGCGACTCGCCGCTGCGCTCGCTCGCGGCGCACCCGGGGGCCCGGGTGTTCAGCGATCCCGACCCGTCCGCCGACGCGGTGCGCGAGGCGCTGGAGGCGCTGGGCGGGCCCGGCGTCGTGATGGTCGACGACGCCGACCTGATCGCCATGGGCGCCGCCGAGCAGGTGCTCAAGGGCGTCGCCGTCGCGGGCCGCGAACGCGGTCTCGGCCTGGTCGCCGCCGCCCCCACCGAGACCCTCACACTCGGTCTGGGCAGCTGGCTCACCGCGGCCAAGCGCTCGCGGCGCGGTCTGCTGCTGTCGCCCAAGGCCACCGGCGACGGCGACCTGATCGGGGCCCGGCTGTCGTTCAACCAGGTGCGGTCCTACGCCCCGGCCGGCCGCGCCTTCACCTCGGGCCCGGCCGGCACCGTGCAGACCGTGCAGGTGCCGCTCACCCCGCTCAAGCAGCAGGACTGATCCGTGGTCTTCGCCCCGGCGGTGCGGCGCTCAGAGCTTGAGGCCGTTCCTGGTGATGTAGACGTTGTGGAACACGATCAGGCAGCCGAGGATCGCCAGCCACAGGAGGGTGCTGGTCAGGGGGAAGGCGTCCACCGGGATGGTGTAGGCGAGGGCGATGCGGGCGAGGGCGTCCAGCAGGAAGCCGGCGCCCCAGACGGCCGTGATGAAGCGCAGGTGGTGGCGGAAGAGGGGCTCGACGTCCCAGCGGGCCTCCCACGCGGCCAGCCCCTCCTCGCCGACCTTGGCGATGACGATGCCGCGCGAGGCCGTCATCATGAAGGGGCGGCGGGTGAACAGGGTGCCGAGGACCCATACGGCGATCGCGCCGGTCAGCCAGCTGTCGCGGATCATCAGCACCCGCGGGCTGCCCGTCAGCAGCGAGATCAGACTGCCGGCCACCACGATGCTCAGGGTGAACACCGCCATCGTCTCCAGCCGCCGCTGCCGCACCAGGCCCCAGCCGATCCAGGGCAGGAGCAGCACGCTGCCGACGATCATCGACAGCCACTGGCCGGCCCCGATCCCGCGCAGCGCGTAGTAGGAGCCGAGCGGCAGGACGAGCTCGAAGACCAGTTGGCCCACCAGCCGTCGGCGCAGGGCGGTCGTCCGCCGGCGGCGCTCGGCCGCGGCGGCCTGCTCGTCACCCGCCGTGCCGGTCGCACAGGGCCCGGTGGCGGTGCCGGCATCGCCGGCCGGTGCCGGTGCCGGAGCCGTTTCCCGTTGCGTCCGCGCCGCTGTCATGCCGTCCTCCTGGTCGCACGGTCGAAGAGGTCCGCCAGCTCGCGGCCGGCGGCCCGCACGTCGAGTGCGGGGTTCCGCACGGCGCGCCGCACCACGTCGTCGATGGCGGCGCGGATCGCGCGGATCATCGTCCACGGCTCGAACGCGCCGAACTCGCCCGCGGCCTGGGCCTTGCGGAGCTGCTCCACCTGGATCGCGAGCGTGCCCTCGGTGACGTCGAGGAAGGCGACCATCCCCGGGTCCTCGCCGCGCGAGTTCGCGATCACCTCGACCAGCGCGGCCAGCTCCTGCGGGTGGTCGGCGCACAGGTCGAGGTTGCCCTCGATGAACGCCCGCAGCCGGGCGGCGTAACTCGTCTGCGCCTCGATACGGGGGCGCATATAGCCGTCGGCCAGCTTGATCACCTCGCTCACGACCTCGCGCATCAGATCGCCGCGGCCGTTGAAGTGGTAGGAGATCAGCCCCGTGCTGCTCAGCCCCGCCCGATCGGCGATCCGCGCGAACGAGGCGCGGTGGTAGCCGAGTTCGGCGATGACCTCGATGGCGGCGGCGACGATCTGCGCGCGGCGCCCTGCCTCGGTGAAGGTGCCGCGCTGCCCCCGCCCGCCCGTCTGCTTGACCGCGCTATCTCTTGCTTGCATGAGCAAGACGGTACGCGCGTTTGCTCGCCCGAGCAAGACTCGTCCGAGCAGGAGAGGCGTCGCGCAGCGTCCGGCTGAAGGCTTTCCCGCGCAACGCCGACCGCGCCGCCCCCTGGCAGAAAGGGGCGGCGCGGCGTCGGTGGAGCGGGCGGAGCCGGACCGGGCGGACCGGCTCCGGGCCGGGCCGGGCGGAGCGGACCGCGCGGGGTCAGCCCTTGTTCGCGGCGTCGCGGATCTTCTGCGCCATGTCCGCGTCGTTCTGCGACATCGAGTCCTTGATGCCGCGGAACTGCGAGGCGAAGTCCTTGATGCCCTGGACCGCCTGCAGCAGCGCGGTGTTGAACTTCTGGTAGGACTCGCGCAGCGCCGGGCTGGACTGCTCGAAGACCAGGCCGTTGTCCAGCAGCCCGTTCACGTCGGTCAGCAGCTGGTTCAGCATCGGGACGATGTTCTCGTTGGCGGCGTCCAGCTTGCCGGAGACGGTGTCGATCTGCTCGTAGTCGAGGGAGATGTTGGGCATGGCGGAAGGCTCCAGGGATCGTCGGTCGGAAGGGTGACAGCGGAGGGAAGCGGGGGAGCGCGCCGGCGGCAGGGCGAGCGCGGAGCGCGGGGGGCGGCGTCGGTCAGTCGTCGTCCATGCCCTCGCCGGAGGTCTGGTCCCACTTGGCGCCGGGGCCGCTGCGGGAGTAGGTGCTCACCTTGCCGTCGCCGTCGGTCACGGTCATCGTGCCGGTGCCGTCCGCGTTGATCGTCACGTCGGCGTGGCTGCTGCTGTTGTCGGCGTAGGTGGTGTCGGTGACGTACGAGCGGCCGTCGGGCTTGTACGCGGTGGTGGAGGTGTACGTCTGGCCGCCGCCGGTGGTGACGGTGGTCTTCTCGGTGGTCACGTTGTACTTGTCGTCCAGCGTCAGCGTGGTGTGCACGGTGCCGCCGTCCGGGGTGTGGATCACCTGGTCGGTGGGCGGCGGGCCGGGATCGGTGGGCTCGGGGCCGGGGTCGGTGGCCTTGCAGAAGTCCGGCAGCGTGGAGATGTCGTCCACGTCGCACGCGCCCTTGTTGGCCAGGTACTGCTGCCAGAGCTTGTTGTCGGCCACCCACTTGTCGTGGCCGAGCCACGCGTCGTGCTTGCCGCGCCAGTCGTCCAGGCCCAGGTTCTGGCCCATCACGCCCGCGCCCTCGGCGATCTGCGCGTCGATGTTGAAGAAGCCGTCGGCGACCGCGCCGAAGGTGTCGCCGAGCTTGCGCAGGTCGTCCTCGGCCTTCTCCATCGGGTGCTTGGAGCGGTAGTACAGCGTGCTGAAGGCGGCGGCCAGCTCCGCGTTGCCGAACACGTCGCCGGCCACGCCCGAGCTGTCCTCGCCGAGGGTGGCGTAGTCGCTGCTCTTGAGGGTGGGGCCGATCTCGTCGGCGAGGTCGTGCAGGTCCTTGCGGGCCGAGTGCAGGACCCCGTAGTCGAGGGCGAAGTCGACCACTGTCCGTCCTCCTTGGCTGCCGGCTCGGTGCGCGCGGCGGTCCGCTGCGGGCCGGGGCGTGCCCCGGGGCGGGCCGTGCGGCCCCCTCCCTTCACGTCCCAGCGCCCCGGACGGTTCACCCCGCCCGCGCCGCCGCCCTCGGAGCCCGCCCGCGCCGCCGCCCCCGGGGCCTGTGTCGCCGCCGATCCCGGGCCCGCGCCGGGGCGTTCGACCGGACTCCCGCGGCGGGCGGGGCGGGCGGAAAGAGAACCGGGGCGGGACTGAACCGCGGCGCGCTCCCGTACGTGGTCAAGGCGGACGCGCTTCGGCACCACTCGGCACCACTCGGCACCACTCGGCACCACTCGGCGGCACCAGGAGGCCCGGATGTCACGCCCGACGGACTGGGACGCCCTCGGTCTGCACGGCGACCCCACGCCAGGCGACCCGGCACGCATCCGTACCGTCGCCGAGTCCATCGGCTCCCTGGGCAAGACCGCCAGGAAGATCGACACGGCGATGGAGACGGTGCTGAACAAGACCGGCCCCGAGACCTTCGTCGGACAGACCGCGGAGGAGCTGCGCAACCAGATCAGCGGCCGGCTGCGCGGCTTCGTGCAGAGCATCGCGGACGCCTTCGAGTGGTCCAGCGGCGCCCTGAGCACCTACGCCGACGCCATGTCCGACGCGCAGAGCAAGGCCGACGCCGCGCTGGACCAGGGCAGAGGCCTGTCCCAGGACGACCCCGACCGCGACACCCTGGCCGCCAACGCCAAGGCGGCCGGCAGCGCCCAGTCGGAGGCGGCGAAGACCGCGACCTCCACGCTGCGCAAGTCCTCCGGGCACATCAAGTCCCCGGTGTCGCCGTGCGCGGAGTTCTGGGAGATCTTCCAGTGGATCGCCATCGCCCTGGTGATCCCCGCACTGATCTTCGGCGGCCCGGTGGCGCTGCTGGCGATCGCGGTCAACCTCACGCTGTTCATCAAGACCGCGGTGGACTTCGCCGAGGGCAAGGCCGGCATCCTCGACCTGTTCCTGTCCGCGCTCGGCCTGATCGCTCCGAGCACCCGGGCGCTGCCGATCCTCTCCCTGCTGACCAAGGGCGCCAACCTCCTCAAGAACGGCATCAAGGCCGCCTCGATCGCCTCCCTCGACCTGTTCAAGGACATGCTGCGCGGCATCGCCAAGCCGTTCGTCGCGCTGCCGTCGCTGCACGACCTCGCGCTGGCCACCGGCAGTTGGACCAAGGCCGGCGGCCTGTGGGTGATGGGCGTCGGCAAGGGCCTGGGCCAACTCGGCGCGACCATCGTCAAGTCCGGCGCGCTGTTCGTCATCAAGGGCATCACCGGCATCCCCGGACTCGTCAAGGGCATCGGCCCGGCGGTGGCCAAGTTCGGCGTCAACTCCGCCAGTTGGGCCAAGGCGGAGTTCGGCGGCGCCAAGTGGCTGCGGATCTTCCTGCCCGCCGAGGGCGACGAGATCGGCGAGTTCGGCGTCTTCGGCGCCACCAAGATCGCAGTGATCGACCGCGGCGTCTTCGGCAAGTTCCGGTTCGGCGCGGTGCCCCCGGCCACCGTACGGCCGACCGTGCAGGCCGTCGGCAGCGGGGTCAGCCACATCCCGACCCCGGCGACGGTGCACAACGTCAACCCGCTGGTCGACATCCCGACCCACGACCTGGCCGCCACCCGCATCCAGGTCGACCAGTGGACCAACGCGCTCGGACCGATGCCGCTGCCGCACGCGCCCGGCGCCGCCGGCTTCACCGCGCCGGGTCTGCTGGTGCCCAACCCGCCCGCGCTCACCATCGGCACCGACTTCGGCGCGCCGCTGACCTTCTCCCACCAGGCGAGCCTGCGGATGGACGCGCTGCTGGACATCCCGGTCGGCAAACTGTCCTCGGTCACCATCGGCGACTGGGCCACCATCACGCACGGCGCGGACGGCGTCACCGTCGACGCCGCGCCCGCGTTCAGCAAGCTGCCCGAGCCGGTCGCGGGCCTGTTCACCCCGCCGCCCGTGCACATCGCGGTGGGCGCGGAACACGCCGGCGTCAGCGGCATCCCGAACCCGACGATCCACCAGCTGACCGCGAGCATCGCGCCGCCCGCCGTGATCCACCAGGCCACCGACCTGGTGCTGCCGCCCGCCGCGGTGCACGCCGCGATCCCCGTCCCGGACGCCGCGCACATCGCCACCACCACGCCGCCCGCCGTGCACGTCGGCGTCGACGCGGGCGCCACGGTCCACATCTCGCCGATCTCGCACCTGGAGGTCACCACCGCGACCGTGCCGACCCCGCACCTGGGCGGCCTGTCCGACAGTCACATCACCGCCACCATCGCGCACCACGTGGCCGCCGACCTCGGTCCGGCCGCCACGGCCGGCGCCGGCCACGCCATCGCCGACATCACGCCGACGCCGGTCCTCGCCCACACGGCCGACGTCACCCCCGCGACGATCACGGCGACCCCGCCGCCGTCCGTCGTCCACACCGTGGACGCGACCACCACGCCGGTCACCGCCGCCCCGCCCCCGGCCGCGCCGCACACGGCGGACATCCACGCCGTGGACGTGCACACGACGACCGTGAGCGCGGCGGACGTCCACACGGTCGACGTGCACACGACGAGTGTCAACGCGGCGGACGTGCACGGCGTGGACGTGCGCTCCGTGGACGTGCACACGACGACCGTGAACGCGGCGAGCGTCCACACCGTCGACGTCCGCGCGACGACCGCGCCCCCGCACTCCGTGGACGTGAACGTGAACACGACGCCGGTCGCGCCGACGCACGACGTGACGCCGCACACGGTCGCCGCCGCCACGGCGCCCACGCCCGGGGCGAGCGTCCCGCCGGTGGCCACCGCGCACTACGGCACCCACGCCGGCACCGACCTGCCGCAGCCGGCCGAGCCGGTCGCCGGCCTCGGCGGCAAGGGCAAGGCGCCGGCCGCCTTCACCGCGCCCGGCGGCCTCGACCTGCCGCCCGCGCAGCGCCTGGGCGCGGCCATGGACCTGCTGGACCACGGCGGCCTGGGACACTTCGGCGGGTCCGGCTTCCAGGCGGCGCCGACGCCCGTGCCGGTGCACGCCGCGCCCACTCCGCAGGCCGTGCACGCCACACCCGTGCACGCCACACCCGTCCACGCCACACCCGTCCACGCCACGCCCGCACACAGCGAGCCGCCGCGCGTCGATCCGGCCCACGTCGACCCGGCGCACCTCGACCCGGCCCACGGACAGCCCACGCGCGTCGACCCGGCCACCGTGCCGCCCGCGCACGTCGACGGCGCGCACGGACAGCCCGCCGCCGTGCGGCCCGCCCACGTCGAGGCCGCGAACGTCGAGGCCGCGAACGTCGAGCCCGCCCACGTCGCCGCCGCGCAGGCCCTGCCCGCGGCGCAGCCGCCGCGCACGCGGCCGCCGCGGCTGACCGGCGGCGAGCTGGACCAGGCATGGCACGCCGACAGCGAGAGCAGGGCCGCGCTGTTCGGCGCCGCCGACGACCCGATGCGGGCGCCCCGGACGGAGGCGTGGGGCCGCTTCCAGCTCGCCGCGCACGACCTGCGACAGGCCGAGCAGCACGTCGACTACCTCGCCTCCTTCCCCGGCGGTCCCTCCCACGGCGTCAGTCCCCTGGAGCACGCTCAGGTGCGCCTGGGCGAGGCCCGGCAGACGTTCGCCGACGCGGTACGGCAGTTGCGGGAGGTCGGCGTCAACCCGGTGGCGATGGACCACGCGCTGCGCGACCTGATGCTCCAGTCGCTCAAGGAGCGCCCGCGGCTGCCCGGCGGCGCCTCCGACGTGCCGGTCATCACGGTCGACGGCGTCGACGGCGGCCGGCTCGTGGAGGTCGTGCCGCTGGGCGGCGGAGGCGGCGTCCCGCGCGGCAGCGCCGTCCACATCGCCTACACCCGGGACGGCGTCCACGCCCACCTGGAACTGCCCGGCGAGAGCGCGGCAGCCCCGCACACCGTCACCGTGCTCGGCGACGGCTCGCTGCGCGTCGACCACCCCGGCGCGGCCGGCGCCGCGCCCGGCTACCAGGTCTTCGACCCGATCGGCGACCACCTGTGGGACGGCCACCGGATCACCACCGGCGGCATCGACACCGGGGCCCTGGAGTTCCCCGCGCCCGGCAACGGCGCCCCGGCCCGCTGGATCGGCCCGGACGGCACGCCGGTGCCCGGCCACTTTGTCGTCGCCGAGACCGACGGCGCCGGCACGGTCACCGGACTGAAGGTCATCCAGGACGGCACCGGCGGCGAGTTCGTCCGCTACGACCCCGCGACCGGCGCCGCGGTCGGCATCGGCGCCCCGCTGCGCGGCGCCGACGGCACCGTGCACGGCTTCGCGGTGATGCCCGCCGACGCCATCGGCGCCGGCCACGTCGAGGGGCTCGCCGGCGACCTGCGGCCCGGCCGCGCGATGGACCACCTCGGCGGCGGCATCCGCGTCGAGACCGGCGGCGCCCCCGGCCGCCCCGCCGCGTACACGCTCTACGACGCCACCCGCACCCACATCGGCGACGGCCGGCAACTGCTGGACGAAAACGGCCACTTCTTCGGCTACGCCGAGACCCCTCCCGGCGCGCACGCGGGCACCCTGGTCGACGGCGACTGGGCCCCGGTGCCGCACCAGGCCGTACGCGTCGACCTGGCCGCCGACGGCGCCCCGGCCACCGTGCGGGTCACCGACACCGCCCGCGGCGACTACCGCACCTTCGACCCGGCCACCGGCGCGCTCGGCGACCACGCGGTGATGCTGCACGGCTTCGACGACCGGCAGTTGGGACAGTTCGGCGTCACCCGCCATCCGGCGCCCGCCGCGGCCGGCGCCGCCCCGCCGGCCCCGTCCACCTCGGCCTGGACGCGCACGGCAACCCCCTCGCCGACCTCACCCACCACGGCGGCGAGTGGCGGATCACCCGCCCCGGCGGCGGCCCGACGGCGGGGGAGTACCGCCAGTTCGGCGCCGACGGCAGGCTCACCGTGCAGCGGATCAACGTCACCCGCGACGGCCGGGCCGTCCCCGACCGGCACTTCGACCTGCGGCCGGGGCAGCGCAGCTGGCAGCTGGTGGACGGCAACGGCGCCGCCGTCACCGGAGCCGGCCGCGACCTGCTGCACTCCGGCGCCATCGACGTCGCCGACGACGCCGGGCGCGTCCGGCTGGTCGCCAAGCCCGGCGGCACCACCGTGGAGATCTTCGACCGCAGGCCGCTGCCCGGCGGCGGCGCCCTGGACTCGGTGCGCTCCATCGACAGCACCGGCTTCGTCCGCTGGAACGGCAGCCAGCGCACCCGGTGGACCCAGGTCGACGGCACCGGCGCCACCGTCAACTGGGGCACCCGCCACTACGGCACCATGGACGGCAAGGACTGGAAGGGCGTCGACCACCACCTGCGCACCGTGCACGACTTCCGGCAGGGCGTGGGCGGCAGCGTCTTCGCTTACAAGGACGGCGGCATCTGGCGCTGGATGCGCTACGACAAGCCCGACCGCGTCCCGGTGCCGAACGCCACCGGCACGCGGACCTGGGACTGGGACGGCGGCTGGACCGACCGGCTCGGCCACGACGGCGCGGGCGCGGTCGCCCAGCGCCAGTGGGGACCGGCCCACCTGCCGCAGGGCAACGCCTTGCAGTACAAGGAGTTCACCCTCGACGCGAACGGCGCCCCGCGCACGGTCACCGTCACCACGCCGGGCGGCCCGGTCCGACACACCCTGTGGAACTCCCAGTCCCCGCACGGCAAGCCCACCGGCGCCCTGGAGCAACTCCCCGGCGGAGGCGGCCTGCTGGAGGTCACCCGCTGGTCCGAGCAGCGCCCCCCGCAGTGGGTGCGCCGCAACCCGGTGATCGGCATGGGCATCCCCGAGGCCGCCTTCGACGGCCGCGCCTGGCTCAAGGGCGACACCCGCTTCCAGATGTCGCACTGGACGCGGACGGATACGGCGACCGGCGCGCAGACCCACGGCTACCGCTTCACCGGCATGAACGAGAGCTTCTTCGACCTGGCCCCCGACGGCACCCTGGTGCGCGGCTCGTTCAAGCTCGGCAACGGCAACACGCTCAAGGTCGGCGACACCGTGCCGCTGCCCGCCGGCGTCCACGCCGACCCGCACTTCACCCCGTGGACCGAGGGCGCCGGCCACCCCTCCGGCCACCGCGTCGACACCGCCGGCATGCCCGACGGCCGGATCTGGGAGGACCGCTTCGACCCTGCGGCCGGCCCGAACGACTGGTACCACCCGAACCAGGCGGCGAACTGGCAGGTGGCGCGGGCCGGTTACGCCGACGGCACGGTCCGCGAGTTCAAGGTGACCGGCGGCCTCGCCGACCCGCACGTCTCGGTGCTCAAGGACCCGCACGGCGCCATCGTCGGCCGCACCGACCAATGGCCCGGCGCCGACGGCGCCCCGCACACCGTCGAGATGAGCGTCCCCAGCGGCAACACCCGCTGGAACTTCACCGGTTACGACGGCCGCGCCGACACCCGCTCGTGGTTCTGGACCGACCGCGGCGACGGCGCCGGCGCGCCCGCCACCGGACCGGTGAGGTACGGCCGCGGCTACAACGGCCCCACCCCGTACGACGACTCCTTCGTGCACTTCGAGCGCGGCCCGGCCGGCGACCAGGCGGTGCGGGTGCGCACCGTCCTGGACAGCCACTACGTCGACTCCTGGCGGGTCACCGACCCGGCGACCGGCGCGCACAGCTGGCAGTGGCAGAAGTTCGACCGGGCCGGACGGCCGGTGGACTACGGCGACGGCGCGCACGTACGGCAGTGGTGGGACCCCTCCCTGGGCGACGGGCGCGGCGGCTGGTCGAACACCTGGGTCGACGGCGCCACCCGCTTCCAGGACACCGTCGTGGCGCACGGCGCGGCCCCCGTCGTCGTCCGCGAGGTGCCCGCGACCGCGGTCAACGGCCGGGTCAGGGAGTTCCTCGGCGGCGGCGACCAGGCCCCGCCAGCCGGCACCTGGAAGGAGTTCGACCACGGCGCGGTGGTCAGGGAGCGCACGGCACTGCCCGGCGGCGGCTTCCTGGAGAAGGACAGCTGGCTCGGCCAGTGGCGGCACTACGACGCCGCGGGGCACGTCATCGCCCAGCGCACCGCGGGCGGCTTCGTCTGGGAGTCCGACGCCTTCGGCCGGTTCCACCTCACCGGCCGCGAGGTCGACTTCCGCGGCGCGTTCACCGAGCTGCGCGGCTGGGCCGGCGCATCCGCGAGGCCAACCGGCTCCAGTGGGACTTCGCCGGCTTCGACGCGCCGCGCCTGGGCGAGGCGCTGTACCAGCCGCAGTGGAAGCTCATCGCGGAGAAGGCCGCCATCGAGTTCTTCCAGGAGTTCATCCTGGAGTTCACCGCGAACCTCGCGATCAACGCGATCGTCGCCGACATCCAGAACAAGCCGTTCACCGGCAAGGACGCCCTCAAGGCGTTCGCCAACGCCTCGGTCAGCTCCGGGCTGAAGACCGCGGTCGGCACCCTCGTCCACGACAACCGCCTGGACATGCTCCGGCACAGCGGCGACTGGCGGATGGGCCTGGCCAACGTCGACGGCGGCAAGGGCTGGAACCGGCACCCGTTCAACCACGACAAGCACTGGTCCAACGAGTGGGCCGGCAACGAGACGCCGATCCGCTGGCGCGGCGGCACCTACGACTTCGCCTACAGCGGCGGCGTCAGCGTCCTCAGCGGCTGGGTCAACGGCAGCATGAACGCCGCCGTGTTCGGGGTCACCGACGCCGACGGCCACTCCGTGACGCTGTCCGGCGGCGCGGCCGCGCTCGACGGACTGATCAGCGCGGCCTCCTCGCTGACCGGCACGGTCACCACGGGACTCGGCAAGAACCTGGTGCTCAACGGTCTTGGCGCGCGGCTGTGGCACCGGCAGGGCTTCGGCGACTTCGTCGCGCAGTTCGCCTTCAAGCTGCCGGAGAAGATGACGACCTGGGCGCTGACCAACCTGTTCCGCGCCGACCTGCACCCGTCGTGGTACGTGCCGGAGCCCGCCCCCGTACCGGAACCGGCGCCAGTACCCACCCCGCAGCCCGCGCCGCGGCCGGGCCCCGACGGCGAAGGGACGCCGCAGACGTGACCGACCGCGTCCACACCGTCGCGCCCAAGGGCCGCGGCGCCCACCGCACGCTGACCGCCGCGGTGCGCGCCGCCCGGGCCGGCGACACCGTGCTCGTCGCGCCCGGCGAGTACCGCGAGAACCTCACCGTCGACCGGTCGCTGACGCTGATGACCGAGCACGGGCCCGGCAGCGTGGTGCTGCTCTCCGACGACGAGGAGACGCCCGCGCTCACGGTCACCGCCCGCACCTGTGCGGTGCACGGGTTCGCGGTGCGCGGCGGCGACGCGGCCGGCTCGTACACCCCGGCCGTGCTGGTCCTGGACGGGTCGGCGCTCGCGCTGCACGACTGCGCGGTCTCCGGCGGCGGCATCGAGGCGAAGGGCGCGGGACGCGGCGACGCGCACCCGGGCAGCCCGCAGGCCGATCCGGACTACGGCGTCGGCGGCGGGGACCCCTTCGGGACCGAGGACGGCGGCGGCGCGGGCGACGCCGGCGGCGCGGGCGGTTTCGGCGGCGAGGACGGTTTCGGCGGCTCCGGCGGCGCGGGCTCGGGCGGCCCGCGCGGTCGCGACGGCCTCGACCGGGGGAGCGGCCTCGGCGGTCTGCGCCGTCTCCACGAGCCGGGCGGCGGCCCGGCCGGTCCCGCGGGCCGGGACGACCCGGACGCCATGGACGGCCCGGCGCACCCCGCGCTGCTCCTCCAGCGCTGCCGCGTCACCGCCACCGGCGGCGCCGCCCTCCACCTGTCCGGCACCGCGAGGGGCCGCGCCGAGGACACCCGCGTCGAGGCCGCCGACGGCATCGGCATCCTGCTCACCGGCGCCGCCCGGTTCGCCGCCGACCGGCTGCGGCTGCTCGGCGCCACCGGCTCCGGCATCCGGGTCCGCCACCGCGCCGGCCTCGCGCTCACCGACTGCACCGTGCGGGACACCGGCGGCAGCGCCCTGCTCGCCGACGACGGCGGCCGGGTCGTCGCCTCCGGCCTGCGGATCGAGGCGCCCGGCGCGGTCGGCGTCCGGCTCACCGGCTCGGCCCGCGCCGAACTCGCCGACTGCCGGATCACCGGCGCCGCCACCAGCGGCCTGCTGGTCCAGGACGGCGCGCGGCTGACCGCCACCGGCTGCGCGGTCACCGGATCGCGCGCCAACGGCCTGCTGGTGCTCGGCGCCGCCGTCGCCGAACTCGTCGACTGCCGGGTCTCCGGCGCCGCGTTCAGCGCCGTGCACGCCGCCGACGAGGCCACCGTGCGGCTGCGCGAGTGCCGGATCGGCGACAGCCCCGAGCACGGCGTCCACGCGGTGGGCTCGGCCCGCGTCGAACTCGCCGACTGCGCCGTGGACGGCGCCGCGATGTCCGGCCTGCACGCCGCCGACCGGGCCGCCGTCACCGCCGGCGGCTGCCGGGTCGCCGGAGCCGGGACCGGCGTCCACGCGGAGTCGCAGACGCCCACCGTGCTCGACCACTGCGCGGTGCTGCGCGCCGGGACCATCGGCGTGCGGATCGCCGGCGGCGGCGCCGCGGCCCTGGAGCAGGTCAGGGTCGCCGGGCCCGGCGCGGCCGGCATCGTCGTCGACACCGGCGGCACGGCCCGGGTGCGCGGCGGCTCGGTCGAGGCCAGCGCCGGCTCAGGCGTGGTGGTGTGGACCGGCGCCGCCCCCGACGTCACCGGGCTGCTGGTCGACGGCTGCGCCAAGACCGGCATCTACCTCGCCGAGGGCGCCGGCGGCGTGTTCGCCTCCTGCGAGGTGGCCGGCTCCGGCTTCCCCGCCCTGCACGTCGCGCGCGACGCCGCGCCGCACTTCCGCCGCTGCCGGGTCCGCGACTGCGCCGAGGACCTCCGCCTGGAGGACGGCGCGCGGCCGGCCTTCGACGGCTGCTTCTCATACGGCGTGCGGCGGCCGAGCATGCCGCACACGGCCGCCGCGTCCGGCGGCCCCACGGGACCGGGCGGGCCCGTGGGCCCCGGCGGCCCTGGCGCCCCCGGGGGACCGGGCGGACCCGTACGGCCCGGTGGGCCTGGGGCGCCGGGCGGCCCGGTGGGCCCCGCGGGACCCGGCCACCCGCTCGGACCGGGCGCCCCCGGCGGCCCGACAGGCCCCGGCGGACCCGCGCCGTCCGCCGAGCCCGTGCCGTACGGCGGCGCGCCCGCCGCGCCGGCCGGGGACCCGGCCGGCGAATCGGCCGTCGGACCCGCCGAGCCCGTCGAGGAGGACCTGGACGACCTGCTCGCCGAACTCGACGCGCTGGTCGGCCTGGAGAGCGTCAAGCGCGATGTCGGCGCCCTGGTCAAGCTGATGCAGACGGTCCGGCGGCGGGAGGAGGCCGGGCTGCCCGCGCCGCCGCTCGGCCGCCACCTGGTCTTCGCCGGCAACCCCGGCACCGGCAAGACCACCATCGCCCGGCTCTACGGCCGCCTGCTCAAGGCGCTCGGCCTGCTGCGCCGCGGCCACCTGGTCGAGGTCGACCGCAGCGCCCTGGTCGGCGAGTACGTCGGCCACACCGGGCCGCGCACCACCGCCGCCTTCACCCAGGCGCTGGGCGGTGTGCTGTTCATCGACGAGGCGTACGCCCTCGCCCCCGCGCACATGGGCAACGACTTCGGCACCGAGGCCGTCGCCACCCTGGTCAAGCTGATGGAGGACCACCGGGACGACATCGTGGTGATCGCCGCCGGCTACCCCCACGAGATGGGCCGCTTCATCGCCTCCAACCCCGGCCTGGCCTCCCGGTTCAGCCACACCCTGACCTTCACCGACTACGACGACGCGGAACTGGTCTCGATCGTCGAGCACCAGGCGGCCGAGCACTGCTACGAGCTGACCGAGCAGGCGCGCACCGAACTCGCCGCCTTCTTCGGCCGGTTGCCGCGCGGCCGCGGCTTCGGCAACGGCCGCTCGGCCCGCCAGGTCTTCCAGGAGATGACCGCGCGGCAGGCCCAGCGGGTGGCTGAACTCGCCGACCCCACCGCGGAGGACCTGGTGCGCCTGCAGACCGAGGACCTGCCGCAGCAGGTGGCGGCGCACCTGTGAGGCACCTGTGAGACCGCCGCCCCGACCCGACCGCCGACCCGCACCCCACCCGCACCCCCGCCCCTCAGACCCCCGGAGTCACCCGTGACCGGCCCCGACCGCCCGAGCCGCTTCTCCGACACCTTCGCCCGCAACCCCGGCGACCCGCCCCGCGGACTGCTGCCCGGGGTCCGCGTCTGGGCGACCGTGACCGGCGCGGCCGCCGTGGTCGGCGCCGTCGTGCTGCTCGTCTCGCTGCTCACCGCCGGCTCCGGCGCCAAGGGCGGACCCGCGGCCGACACGGTCGCCGACGCCGCGCGGACCGCGGCCGTACCGTCCGCGACCCTCCCCGCCACCACGGCCGCCGCGAGCGCCACCACGACGACGCCCACGCCGTCCGCGACCACCGCGCATCCGGCCGCCCGCACCCACGCGCCCACCGCGCCGCCCGAGCACGTCTCCGGCGGCGGCGCCGGAGGCACCGGAGGCAGCGGCGGCTCCAGCGGCGCGGGCGGCACCGGCGGCTCCGCAAGTGGCGGCGGCACCAGCACCCGCACGACCACCACCCACCGCACGACGACCACGACCACCTCGAAGCCGCGCAGCGCCACCACCACCAAGGCGCCGACGCAGAAGGCGCCCGCCGCGCCCAAGCCGCCCGCGGGCAGCACGATCTACAACCCGCGGTCCGGCAAGTGCCTGAGCGGTTCGGCGGGTTCGGACGGCACCCCGCTGGAGCTGTGGTCCTGCAACGGCAACGTCAACCAGCAGTGGACGTTCGCCTCCGACGGCACGATCCGCACCAAGGGCCTGTGCATGGACGCGGCTTGGGGCGCCACCACCGACGGCACGGTGGTCCAGATCGCGTACTGCAGCGGCAACCCCGCCCAGCAGTTCACCCTCGGCAGCGACGGCCTGATCCACGCCGAGCAGTCCGGCAAGTGCGTCGACCTGTGGCAGGCGAACTCCGCGGACGGCGCGGCGGTCAAGCTCTACACCTGCACCGGGACGTGGGGCCAGCACTGGGCCCGCCGCTGATCTGTCGCTGATCCGCCGCTGTCCTGCCGCCGGCCCGGCGTCGAGGCGCGTGGTGCGGCCCCCGCGCGAGGGACCGCACCACGGGACTCAGTCCTGGGCCAGGGCGGGCGGGGCGGCGTCGACGCCCCAGTTAGAGGGCCGGTCGGACAGGCCCACCTGGATCGTGCCGGAGCGCAGCAGATCCGCGTGGGAGAGCCAACTGCGGTCCAGCGCGCCCCTGTTCGTGCGCACCGAGGACACGTACTGCAGCTTCGACGCGTCGGCGCCCGGGGCCTCGATCCTGATCGTCCGCCCGTGCGCCGGTCTGATCTCGACCTTGTCGAACATGGGCGCGCTGATCACGTAGGCCGCCGAGCCGGGCTGCGGCTCGAAGACGCCGGCCATGGCGAAGACGAGCAGCGACGAGGTCGCCCCGAGGTCGTCGTTGCCGGGCATGCCGTAAGGATCGTCGGTGAAGAGCGTCCGCAGCGCGCGCAGCACCGCCGAGGTCTTCCACGGCGCGCCCGTCCACGCGTACATCCACGGCGCGCTGAAGTCCGGCTCGTTGTTCGGGTTGAAGGCGAAGTTGTTGTGGTAGTCGTAGGCGCCGGTCACCCACGAGTCGGACGCCGCCTTCGCCGGGTCGGTGAGCACGGTCGGCAGGTCGAAGAACGTGTCGAGCCGCTGCTCGGCCTGCGCCCGGCCGCCCATCAGCCCGAACAGGGTCTGCGGGTCCTGCTGGGCGAGCCACTGGTACTGCCACGCGGTGCCCTCGTGGAACGGCGCGGTCTGGGTCGGGTCCGGGTCGCCGGCCACCGAGCCGTCGGCGTTCCTGGCGACCGGAAAGCCGGTGAAGCCGTGCGAAGTCACGCCGGTTTCCCACAGCTTGGTGAAGTTGTCGCAGCGCGAGGCCAGCGTCGCGGCCTGGTCCCGGTGGCCGAGCCGCTTGGCCATCGTGGACAGCGCGCAGTCGGCGAGCGCGTACTCAAGAGTGGCCGAGCCCGCCTGACGGCTGTCGCCGTAGGTGTAACCCGGCAGGTTTTGGTAGGCGACCCAGCCGTTGCGCACGTACGACGGGTTGCCGTCGCGGCCGCGGAAGATCGACTGGTCGGCGGGGACCTCGTTGACGTTCTTCCACAGCGCGTCGAAGAGCTGGTCGGCGGTGGTCCGGTCGAGCAGGCCGCGGTTGTAGATGTCGACGATCCACGGCGTGACCGGGTCGCCGCTCATGACGTTGGTCTCGCTGTTCGCCAGTGCCCAGCGCGGCAGCCATCCGCCGTCCTGGTAGATGTGCAGCACGGACCTGGCCATGTCGGCGGCCCGGCCGGGCTCCAGCAGGGCCACCAGCTGGTTCTGCGAGCGGTAGGTGTCCCACAGCGAGAACATCTGGTAGTACGTCGACGTCGCCCGGTGCACGGCGTCGTCGAAGCCGCGGTAGCGGTGGTCGACGTCGGAGCCGATCGCCGGGTCCAGCAGCGAGTGGTAGAGCGCGGTGTAGTACGTGCGCTGGTCGGCGGTGCTGCCGCCGGCCACCCGCATGCGGCCCAGCTCGTCCTGCCACGAACGGTGCGCGGCGTCGCGGGCCTTGTCGAAGGACGCGGGCTGCTCGGCCCCGCGGTTCAGCCGCGCGCCGTCGATCGAGGTGTACGACAGGCCCACCGACGCCCCGACCCGGCCGCCCTTGGCCGGGTCGAAGGTGACCCACGCGCCGGCCCGCGAACTGCCGCGGGAGGCGTCCCTCTTGTGCGCGGTGAGGGTGTCGTCGGTCCAGGTGCCGAAGCTCGCGAAGGGGCGGTCGAATCTCGCGCTGAAGAAGATCCGGTAGCGCTCCTTGCCGGTCTCGCCGCAGAAGTCGCCGCCCTGGAGCCACCCCTCCACGGTGTCGTCGCCGACCACGTGGACGTCGCCCGCGTAGGTGCTGCCGTTGCTCTGGCCGACCTCGATGAGCACGTTCTCGGCGCCCGACCCGGCGGGATAGGTGTAGCGCTGCTGGCCGGTGCGCTCGGTCGCGGTCAGCTCGCTGTGGATGCCGTTGTCGAAGGTCACGCCGTAGTAGCCCGGCGCGCGGGTCTCGTGGTCGTGGCTGAACTGCGCGGCGTAGCGCGCAGGGTCCGACGACGTGACGGCGCCGGTGGTGGGCATGAAGCGGAAGTTGCCCATCGTCTGGCAGCCGACGCCCGACAGGTGGGTCATGCTGTAGCCGAGGATGCTGTGCTGGGCGTAGTCGTAGGAGGCGTACTGGTTCAGCTGGGTGTCGGGGCTCAACTGCACCATGCCGAACGGGACCGCGGCGCCGGGGAAGGTGGTCCCGTCGCCGTTGTTGCCGATCGAGGTGTCGACCAGCGTGGTCGGGTCCTTCGCGAACGCCGGCCCTCGCTCGGCCGCGTCGGCGACACCCCCGGCCGCGGCGGAGGTCACGGTCACCGCGGTGGCCAGCGTCAGGGCGGCCAGCACGCGTTTCAACGTTCTCATGGCGATCCTTCCGTGCGACAACGTTGTCACTCTCGCGCGGTCGATCCTGGTCGCTTTGGTGCTGCGCAGTCAACTCCTGGGGCGGGTGTGGCGGGACGCGGCGGCGGCGCGGCGCGGCTCGCGTCGGCGGGCGATGGTGGGCAGCGCACCGCCGGGGCCGCGCTGGACTCGCGCGTCCGCCGGCGGGTGGGCGATGAGACACTCCGGGTGCGCCACACGCGAGCGGGGAGGGAACCGGGCCGGGGACGACCGGGCCGGCCGCGGCGGGCGGTGCGTCGAGGGGGGAAGGCGTCATGACGGAGAGTCGGACTCTGGCCGTCAGCGTGCTCATGCTGGGCGGCTGCGCGCTGGCGTCGCGCACGCTGCGACGCGGCGTGCCGTCCCGGGCGGCGCGCGCGGGCCTCACCGCCGCGGGGCTCTGCTTGTGCTGGCTCGCTGTGGTGTTGGCGCACTAGGCGGTGCACCCGGGTGCCGGCGAGCTGCCGGAGGCGCCCCGGAGGCCGGGGAGGGGGACGGTCGTGGCGGAGCCGGTTCCGCGGTGGCGCAGGGCTGTCGGGCATGTGAGGTTCGGCCTCAGCCTGCTGTGGTCGGTGTGGGCGGTGCTGAACGGCGACTGGGCGTACCGCGTCGTCGGCGGTGTGGGGGTGGCCGGGGGTGCGGGGATCATCGTCGCGGCGCTGCTGGAGCGTCACCCCGTCCGGTCGTGGGGCGCACGTCGGCGTCGTCGTTCCTGACCGCTCCCGGGGCCGTCGGAGCTCATGCGGTGTCCCGGCGCAAGCGCCGCGGGCTGCTCCCTGACCGTCCCCGGGGCCGCCGAAGCCGAAGCCCGGACGCTTCGGCCGGGGGAGCCACCGGGGCCGGTTCCGCGCCGCCCCGCGGATCAGCGGGCGGCGGGGGCGGGCGTGCGGCCGCCGGACGTGTCGAGCCAGTCGAGGATGACCTGGAGCGCCAGGCCCTGGTTGCCGATCTGGCAGTGGTTCTGGGCCTGTTCGGTCTCCGTGAAGATCCGCGCGGTGACCGAGCGCGCGGCGGGCAGCGTCAGCACCTGGTCGCCGAGCATGTGCAGCGGCACGTAGTGGTCCGCGGCGCCCGCCAGCAGCAGGACGTCCTGGGTGACGAGGGGCGACACCTCGTCGGTGCGGTACGCGCGCCAGGCCCTGAACAGCTCGGCCGGCGTCGCCGCGCCCATCACGCGCTTGCCCTGCCGGACGAACCACTGCGTCAGCAGGTCGTTCGCGCACGCCTCCTCGACGGCCGCGTCGAACACCGTCGCGGGGAGGGTGTCGAGGTTCGCCGTGATCGCGCCCAGACCGATGGACTGGAAGAGCTTGCCGGACGCTTCGAGGAGGGAGGGGAGGATGTCCCAGGCGATGACCCGGCTGACCCGGGGCTCGTACGCCGCCGCGTGCATGACCAGGCCGCCGCCGAGGGAGAAGCCCGCCAACGTCACGTCGGACAGGCCGAAGTGGTCCAGGACGGCGGCCACCGGCAGGTGCCACTCGGGGGTCATCGGGGTGCCCGCCTCCAGCACCGTGCCCTGGCCGGGGCCGTCGAAGACGACGGTGTCCAGCCCGGCGTCGCGCAGGGCGAGCGCCGCCGGGAGCCATTCCGCGATGTAGCTGTCGTAGCCGCCGAAGACGACGATCGCGCCGCGCGGCCGCCGCGGGGTGAAGCGGTAGGCGGTCAGCCGCGCCGCCCCGTACGGGACGAGGTGGCGGTCGGCCGCGGTGACCCGGTTCCCGGCCTCGGCGTGGGTGAGGAAGCGCTGCCCGGCGGGCTCGAACCGCGGGTCGTCCGGGTCGAGGAAGAACTGCGCCGCGCGGGCGTAGTACGCGGCCGGCAGGTGGCGTTCGGCGGCCAGCGCCTCGTCGCTGAGCGCCAGTATCTCCCGCGTCCAGTCGGAGTAGCTGTGGATGCGCCGTCCCGCGGCCCGCATCTCCTCCAGCATCCGCTCCTCGTTCGCCCAGCCGTAGAACCGGTTGAGCTGGAAGTTGAGCGAGACGTTCGGGTGCAGCGGGTGGTAACCCACCGGGAACCGCTCGACGATCTCCTGATCGGCGACTGTCATGTGCGTGCCTTTCGCTCGCGGTGATCTGCGTTCGATCATCGCGAGCCCGACCCGCCCGCCCGGAGGCTCCGGCGCGCCACGAGGCGGCTCCGGCGCGCCAATCTCACGGGCGGCGGCGCGCCACCCTCAGCGGTGGTGACGCGCCACCCGCACCTGTGGCGGCGACGTGCCGCTCTCACGGGTGTGCGGGGACCTCACAGCCCGGGGCCGGCGCGCCAGCGGTGCAGCGCGCCGCGCAGTGCCCGCGCGTCGGCGAAGCCCAGCCGCGCCGCGACCGCCGTCCGGCTCAGCCCCCGGGCCAGCAGCGCCGCGGCGCGCTCGCGGCGCACCTCGTCGACCAGATCGCTCCAGGTCGTGCCCTCCCCGGCCAGCCGGCGCTGCAGGCTGCGCGGGCTCAGCGCCAGCGCCCCGGCCACCTCCGGCAGCGACAGGCCGCCGTCGGCCAGATGCGCGGCGATCACCCGCCGGAGCCGGTCCGTGAAGGGCGAGGGGACCGCCCCGGCCGGCGCGGACGCCTGCGCCGCGATCACCTCGGCCGCGTGCTGCCGCAGGACGGCGCCGAGCCGGGGGTCGGCATCCGGCAGCGGCAGCGACAGGTCGGCGGACGCGAGGGTCATGGTGGTGGTCTCGGCGCCGAAGTCGATCCGGCGCGCGCCGAAGCGGTCGGCCAGCTCCCGGTGCCGCGGCGGAGCGGCGGAGGTCAGCCCGACGTGCAACGGGCGGATCTCCCGCCCGGCGACGTACCGCGCGCGGAACAGCGCCGCCGCGAGCGCGTACTGGCTGGCCACCGCGTCGACCTCGGGGTCGCCCGAGCGGATCTGGTAGGTGACGGTCCCCGGGCTCCCCGCGCCGCCGGTCAGCCGGATCTCGTTGGGGGCGGTGTTCAGCAGGGCCGCGTACCGCTCCATCACCCTGAGCGCCTCGGCGAGCGTGGGAGCGTTGGCGACCAGGTAGTCCATCAGCTGGAGCCGGCCCAGGCGCCACCGCCCGGCGGCCTTCACTCCCAGGCAGGGGTCGTCGGTCGCGACCAGCCCGAGCGACCACAGTCTGCTCAGGGAGGCGGTGGGGACACGGACCGTGTCGTCGGCCGGCAGGCGCCCCGCGGCGTCGGCCGGGCGGTCCGGCGCGGCGCCGTCAACGGGACGGTCCAGCTCCTCCGGACGGTTCAGCTCCTCCGGACGCGCCAGCTCCGCCGGCTTGCCGGGCCCCGCGCCGACCGGTCTCGCCCCGACCGGACTCGCCCCGCCCGGCCCCGCGCCGGCCAGCCCCTCCAGGCCGGCCGCGAGCAGCCGCAGTACGGACACGTGCGCCGTCGGCCCCTGCGGCGTCGTCGCGTCAGCCTCACGCATCACACCATCGTACGAGCACGGGCGTGATCGCCCACCGCGCGCCGGCTCCGCGCCGGCCCGCCCTCCGGCCCTCGCGACGACCGGTGCGCCGGCCCGCGCGACGCACGCGCGACCGCCCGCCGGGCATCCCGCCGATTGTCCGCCGGGCCCGCACGCCGGGAGCGGTCGCGCCCGCGGAAAGACCGTCGCCCCCGGGGCATGTGTCGCCCTGTGCGGGTACCCGTGGACCAAAGCTCAGGCGAGAGGCAGCGGACTGATGGAGTCGACGACGGATCGGATCGCGCGGCCGTGGGGTGAGCGCACCCCCTACGCGGCGGGCGGGCGATGGCCCGAGCGGGTGGACAGCTACCTGGCCGAGGGGGTGGACGCCTCGCAGGTCCGGTCGTGGGTGCGGTCGGCGTCGCTGCTGCACTCCAACGGTGACGCGATGGACATCGCGGTGGCCGAGGGCCGGATCGTGGGGGTGCGGGGCCGCGCCGAGGACCGGGTCAACCGCGGCCGCCTCGGCCCGAAGGACCTCTTCGGCTGGCAGGCGAACCACGCGGCCGACCGGCTGACGCGGCCGCTGGTACGGGAGGGCGACCGGCTGGTGGAGTCGGACTGGGACACCGCGATGAACCGGATCGTGGCCCGCTCCAAGGAGCTGCTCGCCGCGTCGGGGCCCGGGTCGATCGGCTTCTACACCACCGGCCAGCTCTTCCTGGAGGAGTACTACACCCTCGCGGTGCTCGCCCGCGCCGGGATCGGCACCAACCACCTCGACGGCAACACCCGGCTGTGCACGGCGACCGCCGACGAGGCGCTCAAGCAGAGCTTCGGCTGCGACGGCCAGCCGGGCTCCTACGAGGACGTCGACCACGCCGACGTGATCGCGCTCTTCGGGCACAACGTCGCCGAGACCCAGCCGGTGCTGTGGATGCGGATGCTGGACCGGCTGGAGGGCGCCGACCCGCCGCGGCTGCTGGCGGTCGACCCGCGGCGCACGGTGGTCGCCGCCCACGCGGCCGTGCACCTGGCGCCGCGGCCGGGCACCAACGTGGCGCTGATGAACGCCCTGCTGCACGAGGTGATCCGCACCGGCGCCATCGACGAGGAGTACGTCGCCGCGCACGCCGTCGGGTACGAGGAGCTGGCGAAAGAGGTGGACGCGTGCACCCCGGCGTGGGCCGCGGACGTCTGCGACGTGCCGGCCGCCCGGATCGAGGAGGCGGCGGAGCTGCTGAGCGGCGCCCGCAGGCTCCTGTCCACGGTGCTGCAGGGCTTCTACCAGTCGCACCAGGCCACCGCCGCGGCCGTGCAGGTCGACAACCTGCACGTGCTGCGCGGCATGCTCGGGCGGCCCGGCTGCGGCGTGCTGCAGATGAACGGGCAGCCCACCGCGCAGAACACCCGCGAGTGCGGCGCCGACGGCGACCTCCCCGGCTTCCGCAACTGGGAGAACGACGAACACGTGGCGGACCTCGCCCGGGTCTGGAACGTCGACCCGCTGACCATTCCGCACTACGCGCCGCCCACCCACGCGATGCAGATCTTCCGCTACGCCGAGCAGGGCAGCGTCAAGATGCTGTGGATCAGCGGCACCAACCCCGCGGTCTCGCTGCCCGAACTGGACCGGATCCGCTCGGTCCTCGGCAGGCCGGGGCTGTTCACCGTCGTCCAGGACCTCTTCGTGACCGAGACCGCGCAGTTCGCCGACGTGGTGCTGCCCGCGGCCACCTGGGGGAGAAGACCGGCTGTTTCACCAACGCCGACCGCACCGTGCACCTGTCGGACAAGGCCGTCGAGCCGCCCGGCCGGGCCCGCCCCGACCTGGACATCTTCCTGGACTACGCCCGCCGGATGGACTTCCGGGACAAGGACGGCGGGCCGCTGGTGGGCTGGCACGACCCGTCCTCGGCGTTCGAGGCGTGGAAGCGGTGCAGCGCCGGGCGCCCCTGCGACTACACCGGCCTGTCGCACGAACGGCTGCGGGCGGCGCCCAGCGGCATCCAGTGGCCGTGCGACGAGCAGCACCCCGAGGGGACCGAGCGGCTCTACGCCGACGGGGTCCGGTGGGCGCACCCGGACGCCTGCGAGTCGTTCGGCAAGGACCTGGTGACCGGGGCGGAGATCAGCGAGGTGGAGTACCGCTCGCTCAACCCCGACGGCAAGGCGATGCTGCGGGCCGCCGCGTACAGCCCGCCGCACGAGACGCCGTCGCGCGACCACCCCTTCTGGCTCACCACCGGTCGCACGCTGTACCACTTCCACACCCGGACCAAGACCGGCCGCGCGCCCCAGCTCGACGCCGCCGCTCCCGAGGTGTGGGTCGAGATGAGCGAGGAGGACGCGGCGGCGCTCGACCTCGCCGAGGGCGATCTGCTGGAGGTCGGCAGCCCGCGCGGCGCCGTCCGCGCCCGGCTGAGGATCAGCGCGGTGCGGCCCGGCGTCCTGTTCCTGCCGTTCCACTACGGCTACTGGGACCGGTCCGGCGGAGCGGCGGACCCCGCCGGGCCCCGCGCCGCCAACGAGACCACGATCACGGACTGGGACCCCGTCTCCAAACAGCCGATCTTCAAGACGGGCACGGCCGGCGTCCGCCTGCTGGAACGCGGTGACGGGCGCCCCGCGCCCGCGCCGACGACCACGGCCTCGGCCCCCGTGCGCGCGCGGGGCGTCCCGGCGACCGCCGGAGGCCCCCGGGCGCACGCGCACAGCAGTGTCCCCGGCGAGCGAGGAGGACGGTCGTGAAAGGCCTCGAACTGACACTGCGCGCCCTCCACCACGGCGAACGCTCCCTGGCGGACGACCTGCTGCGCGTCGCCGAACGCCACGGCGCCGAGCACGAGGTGCGCCACATCGCCACCGACCTCGCCCGCTGGTCGCAGGAGCACACCCGGCGCCTCGCCGACATCGCCGGCCACTACGGCCTCGACCTGTCAGGACCGCGCAGCCGGCCGCCCGGCCTGGTCGCCACGCTGCGGGAGAAAGCCGGCGAGGCCGTCGGCAGACGACCGGAGCCGGCCCTGCTCCTCCTGCACGACCTGCGCGAACTCCACCTGTCCGCCGCCGGGAACTCGCTGTACTGGGAGATGCTCGCGCAGGCGGCCCAGGCGTCCAGGGACCGCCGCCTGCTCGAACTGGCCGCGGACTGCCACCCCCAGACGCTGCGTCAGATGCGGTGGACCGACACCCTCGTCAAACAGCTCTCCGCGCAGGCGCTCACCAGCGTGTGACGCCGGAACGGACGAGGAAGGCCCGGGCGAAAGCCCGGGCCTTCCTCTGAGCGCGGGGTCTGTCGGTGCGGGGCCTGCCTGCGCGGGCCCGGACGGCGCCGCGGCACCCCGTGCCGAGAGCATATTGACAGGTGCATGGCGGTCGGTGATTCTGTACTGCCGCCCCAAATCCCCCACACGGCTCAGGGGTTGGCGCTTCGAGCATCCTGATCGTCCCCACGAAGGAGCCAGCATGCGCAGATTCCTGTCCCGCGTCGCCACCGTCGCGGTCGCGGCGGCCACCCTCGCCGCGCCCGCCGTGCCGGCCAGCGCGGCGGCCGCGACGGGGCTGTCCTTCCGCCCCCTGCACTACAACATCAACGGCTACAACTGGGGCGGGTACGCGGCCCAGGGCAGCGGCTTCACCTCGGTCTCGGCTGCCTGGACCGAGGCCAACGCGACCTGCAACTCCACCGACGACCTCTACGCCCCCTGGGTCGGCATCGACGGATACGGCTCGTCCACGGTGGAGCAGACCGGGGTGGCGACCGACTGCTCCAGCGGCAGCCCGGTGCACCAGGCCTGGTACGAGATGTACCCCGCGAACCCGGTCTACCTCAGCCGCACCTCGTACCCGGTGTCGGCCGGCGACCACATCACCGCCTCGGTGACCTACGCGGGAAGCAGCAAGTACACCCTGAAGCTGACCGACTCCACGCGCGGCTGGACCTACACCACGTCCAAGTCCCTGTCCGCCCAGCGGACCAGCGCCGAGGTCATCATCGAGTCGCCGACCGGGGCCTACCCGAACTTCGGCACCCTCACCTTCACCTCGGCCACGGTCAACGGGAGTTCGCTCGGCTCCTTCAACCCGGTCGCGCTCGACCCGTCGAACGGCGCCTACGAGGCCCGGACCAGCGCGCTCGGCTCCAGCGGCACCAGCTTCAGCGAGACGTACCTGCGGGAGTAGCGGCAACGGCGCTGGGGCGTCCGCCCGCCCCAGCGCACGCAGGCGAGGGAGCACCGGACACCGGCCCGGCGGCCGTGGCCGGTCAGGCGCCGGTCGCCGGGCCGCCGGTCGCCGCGTCGGACGGGGTCAGTCGCCGGTCGCCGCGTCGTCGTCGCCGGTTCCGGCGTGCTTTCCGGCGTGCTTCGGCGGGTGCTCCTCGTCGGTCACGTCGCCTTCCTTCGGCGGACCCGTGGTCCACGCCACGGGGGGCGTGGGGGCGGTGATCGTCTGCGGCTCGTCGGAGTCCGGGCGGGTGCTCGGCTGGGAGCCGGGGGCGTGGGGCGTCTTGACGTCGTCGTCGTGATCGGTCATGACGTGCGCGTTCCCCGCTTTTCCCGGTGGATTCATCGCCGCCCGCCGGCGCAGGCGTTCTGGACCGACAGGGAGCCGGAGGTCACGGTCAGGGCGACCCGGTGGGCGGCCCCCGAGGCGCGCGGGACCCCCACCCGGACGTTCGCGGAGGCCGCCGCGGTCGTCACCGCGTAGCCGCCGTCGACCTGCGGGAGCCGGACCGCGACGGAGGCCGAGGAGGCGTGCAGGTCGAGGTCGGCCGGGGCGTCCGCGAAGCCGAGGTCGGCGCTGCCGGACACCACGTTCACGTCGGCGTGCGGGGAGCGCAGGCCGCGCACGGTGAGCTGGAGGGACGCGGCGTCCAGGTCGAGATCGCCGCCGAGCCCGTCGATGACGGTCGACCCCGACGTCTGGCGCATCCGCAGCGCGGTGTGCTCGGGCACGGTCAGTCGCAGGGTCCCGGCGCAGGGCGCGGGGCCGTCGTCGTCCAGGCAGCGGACGGTGAGGGTGCGGCCGCCCGGCCCGGCGCCGTCGCCCGCGGTGCTCATCGTGCCCTGGAGCGGCGCCGAGGTGCCGTCCTGGCGGTGGAAGCTGCCGCTCACCGTGTCCGCGTCGGGATCGGCCGTCACCTGCACGCTGCCCGACACCCCGTCGAGGACGACGGTCCCGGCGTCGCCGGCCCGGAAGGGCGACGCGCCACGCGCCGACAGGCCGGACAGCCCGGCCGCGGGCCCGTGGTCGGAGTGGCCGCCGGTGTTCCCGGTCAGCACCACGGCCGCCACGACGCCCAGCGCCACGATCAGCACGCCGGCCAGCACCGCCGGCCGCGCGGGCCCCGGTCCGCCCTCCCGCCCCGTCCCGCGCTCCGGGCGCGGCTCCTGCTCTTCAGCGTCCATGCCGGGCGTTTTCCCCGCCCTTCCGCCGCACGCCTGCGCCTCGCGCGCCACCGGCCACGCGCCGTCCCGGGCGGGCACGGCCCGGCCGGGACGGCGCGCCGTCGCGGCGTCAGAGGGCGACAGGGGTGGCCACCTCGTATCCGGCCTCGGTGATCGCCGCGCGCAGGAGGGCGTCGTCGAGGTCCGTTCCGGCGACGGTGACCGCGCCCGCCGCGACGTCGACCGTCACGTCCGCCACTCCGGGCACGGCGGTGAGTCCGCGGCGGACGCTGTCCGCGCAGTGCCCGCAGGTCATGCCGGTGACGAGGTAGTCCTTGGTGCTCATCGCGCCGCTCCTGGTGTCCGGGAGGCGCGTGCCGCGCCTCCGGTCGTGGTGTGACGGGGCCGGTCGGCGCCGTCACACCACCCGTCGGTCCGCGGCGGCGCCGGGTTCCCCGGCGCGGCGTCCTTCACCCCGTCGGCGCACACCCGTGCTGCGGGCGACGGGGCGGGAGCGGGCGAACGGCCTCAGAGACGGCCGCCGGTGGCGCGGGTGAGGGGCCCGAAGGCGTGGTCCACGGACTTGCGCCCGACCGTGTAGCCGACCGCGACGAGGCCGGCGGCGGTCGCTCCGGCGCCGGCCACGACCGCCCCCTTGAGGTGGAGGAGCCGGTTCAGGGCCAGCACGCCCGACGTGGCGGCCTTCGGGAGCGAGGCGACGGCGCGCCGACCCGCGTCCAGCCGGGCGGCGGCCGTGCCGGCCACCGCGCGCGCCGTGTCGCCGCCGGCGCTCTTGGCCGCCGCGACGGTGGACTTCGCGGTGTGCGCCGCGTCCGTGACGGCCGAGTCGCCGGCCGCGCTCGACGCCGCCTTCGATGTCGTCTTCGACGTCGCCTTCGCGGCGCGCTGCGCCGTGCTCCCGGCCCTCGTGCCGCCGCTCGCCGTGCCGCCGCTCGCCGTGCCGCCGCTTGCCGCGCCGCGGCTCGCGTCGCCGGAGCGGGCCGCGGTCGTGGAGGCCGCCGGCTTGCGCGCCGCGGCCTTGCGGGTGGTCGGCTTGCGGGCGCCGGCCTTGCCGGCCGTGGCCTTCCTGGCGGCGGACGTGCGCGCGGGGCCGGTCTTCTTCGCCGACCCGCCCGACGTGCTGGAACCGCCGGTCCTCCCGGACCGGGAGGACGCCGGGGCGCGCGTTTCCGTGCCGCTCTCGGCCGCGGTCCCACGGCTCTTCGCCGCGCCGGAGGACGAGGTGTCCGGTTCGTTTCGCGAGGTGCTCTTGTCGTCGTCCATGACACTTCGTCTTACCGCTCACCTGTTCGCAAACCCCTTGCCGGGCCCGCGCGTCGCCGTCACGGCCGGACCGCCCTCACCCGTCGTACGGCAGCAGCGAGCCGAGCGGCCCGAGGTCCAGGTTGAGATCGGCCATCGTCAGCCCCTGCTGCGCGCACAGCTCCCGCATGCGGTCGTGCAGCACCATGAGAGTGCGGCCGATCCGCTCCTCCTGCTCCTCGCTCAGGTCGCCCTTGTCGACGCGATGCAGGGCGGACCGCTCCATGAGCTGCCGCAGCAGCTCGACCAGCGTCAGCACGAGCTTCATCAAGTCGCGCTCCACGGTGTCCGGGTCGGTGTCCAGCCGGGCGGCGAGCCCCGTCCCCGCCCGGGACGCGGCCCGGGTGACGGCCTGGGACGCGGCCGCGGCCAGCTCCTCCCACCCGGCGTCGCCGGCCGCAGACACGGCTTCTTCGTCGGCCGCCGGCACGGCTTCCCCGTCGGTCATCGACACGGCCTCCCCTCGGTGGCACGGCCCGCGGCACGAGCATGGACGCGACCCGCGGCCCGCGCATGGACACGACCCGCGTCCGGCGGGTGGATCAGGCCCACGGCGACGGCGCGTCGGGGCCGAGGGAGCGGATCACGGCCCGCAGGTCGATGTGGACCAGGTCCACGTCCGCGATCGACAGGACGATGTCGCCCGTCAGCACCGCGCCGCCGTTGAGCAGCCGGTCCAGCAGATCGATCAGCGCGACCTGCCGCCCCACCGGCGCGGGTTCGTACGCCGGCACCCGCGATGGCGGCGAAGGCGGGGACGGGAGCGTGCGGTCCGCCCAGGACGCGCCGCCCGGCTCGTCACGGCCCATCGACCGCTCCGTCCTGCGCGGTGGCGAACGAGTAGGGGGCCCACGGGCCCGTCACCTCCACCCGGACGCCGGGACGCGTGGCCCCCAGCGCCTCCATCGCGGCGGTGAACGCCTCCTGCCGCGCGCGGGGCACCAGGAACGCCAGGTTGGCGACGTTCTCGCCCGGCCCCGAGGCGAGGGCGCCCTGCTGGGGCCGGTGGCGGGCGTGCGCGGTGGCGAACGCGGAGGCGCGTTCCACGACGCGCTGCACCATCGCCTCGGCCTCCGCGTACGCGCGGCGCGCGCCGTCGCGCTGGGCGCGGCGCCTGCGCAGGTAGTCCATGCCCGGGCCGCCCGCGCGGCGCGCGCCCTCACCCTCGGCGCCCTCGGGCCGGGCGGGCGAGGGCGGAGATCCCGCCGACCGCGGATCGGCGTATACCTTGACGCCGAACTCCCGGTGCCCCTCCAGCGAGTCGAGCAGGGCGGAGAAGCCGCCGGCCTCCGTCGCCAGCATGCCGCGCACGCCCGCGTCGTCGGCGTAGACGCACGCCAGCCGCATCGGCAGCACGGTCACCGCGTCGAACGCGGCGGCCACCACGCCGTGGTGTCCCCGCGCCAGCTCCTCCAGCGCCGCCAGGTCGTCGAGCCGCCGCTTCAGGCCCTCCTCGCCGAACCGGTCGGCCGGGACGTCGCACACCAGCGCGCCCAGGCCGCCGGATTCCACCACCCGCAGCGGCGCGCCGCCGTGCCCGGCGGCGCCGGACCGTCGCGCCACCGCGTCCAGGGCCGCCACGTCGCGGCCGACCGCGTACACGTAGACGAGCGTCGCCGTCCGGGTCGGCGCGCTCATCGGTCCGCCTCCCCGGAGTCGTCGCGGCCGGCGCGCAGCCGCGCGACCTCGGCCCGCAACCGCTCGATCTCCGCGCTCTGGTCGGCGTCCCGGTCGGCGCTCCCGCCAGCGCCGGCGTCCTGGTCGGCGCCCGGCTCACCGGGGAGGGCGCCGGCCGAGCCGCGGCCGGCCGGCACGGCGTCGGAGCCGCGGGAGCGGGAGCCGTCCGCCACCGCACCGCCGCCGTGGGCGCCCGACGACAACGACGGGTCGTGCTCCCACCAGTCGATGCCCATCTCCTTCGCCTTGTCCACGGACGCGACGAGGAGCCGCAGCTTGATCGTGAGCAGCTCGATGTCGAGCAGGTTGATCTGGATGTCGCCGGCGATGACGATGCCCTTGTCGAGCACCCGCTCCAGGATGTCGGCCAGGTTGGCGGTGCCGGCGGCCTGGCCGTAGGGGGCCGCGGCCATGGGCGACCCCATCCGCTCGGCCATCGATCCGTTCACGTGGGATCAGCTCCTTCCGCGCCCGGTGCGCGCCCCGGCCCGCCGCCGGCCGCCCTCCTCGGCCGGCTCTTCTTCCTCGTCGGGGTCGTCGGTGTCCTCGACAGGCTCGGCGTCCTCGTCCTCGGCGTCCTCGGCGGCCTCCACGTCCTCCTCGGGGAAGTCGTCCTCGGCCGGCTCGTCCTCGGGCAGCTCGTCCTCGTCCGGCTCGGCGTCCTCCGCCAGGTCCTCGTCCGCGAACTCGTCGTCGTCCGCGTACTCCTCGTCGGGGAGCTCGTCCTCGGCCGCCTCGTCCTCCGGAGCCTCGTCCTCCGCGGCCTCGTCCTCGGGGAGCTCGTCCTCGGGGGGCTCCTCCTCGCGGGGCTCGTCGTCCCTGGGCTCTTCGTCACGGGCCCCGGCCGACGCCTCCTCCTCGCGGACCGCGTCCTCGTGGTCCACGACGACCTCTCCGTCGCGGATCTCGCCGCGCCAGCCGTCCGGCGCCTCGCCGCGCAGCATCACGAACGTGCGGTAGCGCTTCAGGTCGAGCCGGGCACGGCGGCCCTGGGCGCGCCAGATGTTGCCGGTCTTCTCCATGAAGCCCTTGGGGAAGTACTCCAGGACCAGCAGCACCCGGGTCAGGTCCTCGGTGAGGGGGTGGAAGGTCACGGCCCCGCGGACCGTCCCCTTGGCCCCTTCCGTGGTCCAGGCGATCCGCTCGTCCGGCACCTGCTCGGTGACGTTGGACCGCCAACTGCGGGTCGACTTGGCGACCTTCACCTTCCAGTTGGCGGACGTGTCGTCGACGCTCTCGACGCTGACGACGCCCTTGGCGAAGGTGCTGAACTCCTGGAACTGCGTCCACTGGTCGTACGCCTCGCGCACCGGGACGCCGACGTCGATGTCCTCGACGATCGTGACCCGCTTGGCGCCGCCTCCGCCTCCGCCGCTCTTGCGTCCCTTGCCGAAGATCTCCTTGGCCTTCCCCTTCAGGGTCTCCTTGAGGTGGCTCTTGCCGGCCGCGGCCAGCGCCCGCGCCGGGGAGCGGCCCTCGTCCAGCGCCTCGCGTCCCTTGGCCACCGCCGTGGACGCCGCGCCGCCGCCGGACTCGCCGAGCCGGTTGAGGCCCTGGCCCAGTCGGTCGCCGAGGTCGCTGACCGTCTTGCGGGCGCGCGCCTGGAGGTAGCCGGACAGCTCCTCCTTCAGCCGCTGCGCCTCGGGGGTCTCGGTGAGCGCGCCCTTGAGGGTGCTCAGCTTCGTGTCAGCCACGGTCGCCTCCCCTGCCGCCCGTGCCGCGGGTGGCCCGGGTCGTCCGCGAGGCCGCGCCGCGCGCCGTGCCCGCCGCCTTGCGGCCGGACGCCGACGCGGACTTGCGGGCGGACGACGCCGAGGAGCGGGCGCCGTCCGCCCGCCCGGAGGCCGACCCGGCGGTCTTCTTCGCGGGGCGCTTCGCGGCCTTCTTGGCCGTCTTCTTCGCGGTCCGCCCGGCGGTGGTGCCGCGGCTCGGCGCGGCGTCCCGCCCGCCGTCCCGCTGGGCGTCGTCCTCGGTGTCGTCGCCGGCCCGGTCGGCCCGGTCGGCCTCGTCGGCTCCCTCGGCCTGCGCGGCCTCGTCGGAGCCCGGACCCAGGCCCTGCGTACGGCTGTGCAGCGAGTCGGCGATGCTCCCGACGCGCTTGGTCAGCGCGTCCTTGGCCGCGCTCTTGGTCGCGGTGAGCAACTGCTCGCCCGCCTGCCCGCGCAGTTCGCCGAGCACGGGCGAGCCCGCGAGCGCCTTGCCCAGCGCCGCCGGGTTCAGATCGAGCTTCTTGCCGGCCAGGTACATCCCCAGGCCGAGGGCGAGTTTGGCCTTCTTCGTCCGTCCCAGGACGTAGCCGCCCGCCAGGGCGATCCCTATCTTCGCATTCGTCATCACGTGCCTTGCGCTTCCTTGTCGTCGCCGCGGCCCGTACGGCCGCGGGCGGTGGTGGTTCAGTCCGGGGGGAGCGACCGGGAGCGCGCCTCCAGCCACTCCAGCCGGTCGAGCAGCTCGTCCTCGCGCCGGTCGAACTCCTCCTCCCCGATGCGTCCGTCGAGCAGCTCCTGTTCCAGCCGGACCAGCGCCTCGCGTACCGGCGCGGGGTCGTACAGCTCCCGCTCGGCCTGCGTGACCACCTGGTCGACGACCCACATCGCGCCGCGTACCGGCGCCAGCGGCAGGGTGAGCAGCCCGGTGACGAGTCCCATGGCGTGGAGACCTTCCTGGAGGGTCGGGGGCGCGGCGGCCGGACCGGCCGGAGGAACGGCCGGCGGCCGGGCGCCGGAGAAGGACCGGGCGGGTCAGACGAAGCTGTACGGCGGCAGCGGCCCGTGGGTGCGGAAGGCGTAGCCGTCGCCGCGGCGCTCCGCCTCCTGGTGCACCGCCTCGACGAACGCGGCGGCCCGGTCCCGGGACACCAGGAAGGAGACGTTGAGGAACGCGTCGCCGGTCGCCTGCCCCACGGTGCAGCGCACCGCGGACGGCGCGAGGCCGGCGACGATCCGCTCGGCGTCCTGCTCGTGCCGCGCCTGGACCTGGTGGGCCAGGAACTCGCCCAGGGCCATCTTCCGGTTCGGGTCGTCGGGCCGCTCGCGGCTGAGCGCCTGGAGCCGGCGGGCCTCGGGGACCTCCGCGAGGATCTGCCGCAGCAACTCCTCCTCGACGCGCGTCACCTTGACGTTGTACTCGCGGCAGCCGTCGAGTTCGCGCAGCCGGTCGGCGTACTCGCCGGCCTTCTCGCGGACCGCCTCGACCGCCCGGCCGTCGTCGGGAGCGACCAGACCGAAGCGCATCGGCAGCACCGGTCCCTGCTCCAACAGGCGCTCCAGCACGCCCTGGTGGGCCACCACGTCGCGCCGCTTGGCGCGCAGGCCCTCCGGCGCGTCGCTGACCACCAGCTCCAGCTCGTCCGCCCGCAGCGTCCTCAACTCGCGTGCCGGATCGCCGACACCGCCGGCGCCGTCCAGGTGCAGCGGGTGCTCACGGCCGGCGATCGCGTAGACGTAGGTGGCCACGGCTCACTCTTCCCTGCGTCGGGTCGCGGTGCGACGGCCGGCGCCCGACGAGGACGACGAGGAGGAGGACGCGGACTTGCGGCGCCCGCTCTTCTCGTCGTCGGAGTCGTCGTCGCCACCGTGCAGCGACTCGGTGATGGCTTCGACGGCGCCGCTCAGCGCCCCCTTGGACTTCCCCTTCGCGCCGGACTCGGTGGCCTCGCCGACCAGGTCCGTCAGCTGCGAGGGCGCCTTGCGCCCGGACTCCAGGTCGAGCCGGTTGCAGGCCTCGGCGAAGCGCAGATACGTGTCCACACTCGCCACCACGATGCGGGCGTCGATCTTGAGGATCTCGATCCCGACCAGGGACACCCGGACGAAGGCGTCGATCACCAGGCCCCGGTCGAGGATCAGTTCAAGTACGTCGTAGAGATTGCCCGAGCCCCCTCCACGGGACACGGACGAGCTGCTCTGTGCGACGACACTCACGTCGGATCATCTCTTTCCTGTTCCGTTGCGTAGCGCCTCCGGGACCGGGCCGCTCGGGGACCGGCCGGGGGAGGCGCGCCTTGGCGCGGCTGTTGCCGCCGCCGTACGGACACGTCGGTCCGTCGGGCCCGCGAAGCACCGGTCAACGGTCCACCTGGCCCCTGGAGTAGCGGCGGATCCGCTCGTAGCCGACGACCTCTCCCCTCGCGTCCGCGTCGACGCGGTAGGTGGCCATCACGCTCGTGGTCTCGGGGATGCGCTCCAGTTCGACCACTTCGAGGTGCGCCCGCCAGCCCTGCTCCGTGGACTCCACCGCGGACACGCCCGCGGGCTGGAGCCCCAACATCTCGCTCATCTGCCGGGTGATGGTGCGCATGACCTCGGGCATGGAAGCCCGGGCCTCGGCGTCAGTGCTGCTGCTGTCCTTTGTCGTCATGCCTCGTCCAGACGGATCGGGCCGGCCGGAGACCGGACCGTGCGGGTCACGGTTGCAGGTCGCCTGCCCTGGACCCTTCGAACGTATGCTCAGCGAATTGCGGCGGTTTCAACCGCCGTGCCGCGGACCGTCGGTGACCGGCGTCACGCCTCGCCCATCACCAGGCCCTCGATCGTGTGCTTCTGCACCAGCGGCGGCAGCGTGTCCACCACCGGGCAGCGCAGGTGGGCGCGGACGGACTCGGGCAGGCCGCGCAGGGCGGCGGGGGTGATCGCCATGCCGTGGTGCGCGTCGTTGCCCGCGCCCGGCGCGTCGACGCCGAGGACCAGCACCGGGCGCGCGGTGGCCGAGTGGTTGGCGGTGCCGCGGTGGATGGTGAGGGCCGAGCGCACCGAGACGTCGCCGCGCCGCGGGTACTTGCGCACCGCCCGCGCGGCGTAGCGCGGGAAGGACGAGCGGGGCGGGAACATCTCGTGGTCGAAGTCGTCGCCGCGCTCCCACTGCGTGCCGGGCGCGATCTCGAACGGGCCCATGTCCTCGCGGGTGTCGACGCCGGTGACGTTGAACGCCAGGGAGGTCAGCCGCCGTTCGCCCCACGTCTCGCGCGGGGAGGGGAAGTCGCGGTGCCACGGCTGGTCCACAGCCCCCTCCAGGGGCACGTCGAAGCCCAACTCGACGATCCGGTAGTCGGGACCGAGAACGGCCTCGCACACGCCCTGCACCCACGGGTGGCCGGCCAGGTCGGCGAAGCCGCGCATCTGCTCCGGGTGGATCTCCACGTAGTAGCGGTTCGGACCGCGGCCGACCGCGCCGCCCGGACGCTGCCGCGCCTCGGCGAACGCGGCCTCGATGTCCTCGCGCATCCGGTCCGCCCACTCGGGCGTGAAGGCGCCGCGGAGCGCGGTGATGCCGTCGGTGTACAGGGCCTCGACGGCCGCGGCGACGTCGGCGGTGGCGGTGGGGGCGGCGGTGGCGGCGGCGTCGGCGGCGCCTCCGGTGCCGGCGGTGGCGCCCGCGGCGTCGGTGTTCCCGGCGGCGCCGGCGGTGTTTCGGGGGGTGGACTGCATGGCGTTCTCCTCGTCCTGGACGCGGCCGGCGTCCGGTGCCGGCCACGGTGTCCGGCTACTATTGCAACGAAGAATGCAACGTGGCAATAGTCGGTGGAGGCGACCCGGCCGACCAGTCGCGGCGACCGCGCGCAGGCGTCACGCAGGGCGTGGAATGATCGGGGCGTCTGCGGAGCCCGTTGAGGCGGAAGGTGGTGGCGGTGGCCGCGAAGCTCAAGGACGTGGCCGAGCGGGCCGGCGTGTCCATGCGGACCGTGTCCAACGTCGTCAGCAACACCGCGCCGGTGGCCGCCGCCACCCGCGAGCGGGTCCAGCGCGCGATCGACGAGCTGGGCTACCGGCCCAACCTCGCCGCCCGCAACCTGCGCCAGGGGCGCACCGGGCTGATCGGCCTGGCCATCCCCGAGCTGCACTCGCCCTACTTCGGCGAGCTGGCGGGACTGCTGGTGGAGGCCGCGGAGGAGCGCGGCTGGACGCTGCTGATCGAGCAGACCGGCGGATCAGCCGAGCGCGAGCTGCGGTTCCTGTCCGAGAGCAGGCGGCACGCGGTCGACGCGATGATCATCAGCCCGTGGTCGATCGGCACCCGGGAGCTGCGCCGGCACGCGGACGGCACACCGCTGGTGGTGCTGGGCGAGAGCGACCCGCGCGGCGCCGCCGACCACGTCGCGATCGACAACGTGGCCGCCGCCCGCGAGGTCACCGCCCACCTGCTCGCGCCCGGCCGCACCCGGATCGCCGCCGTGGGCCTGCAGCCGCACCTGGCCAACGGCACGGCGGCACTGCGCGCGCAGGGCATGCGCGAGGCGCTCGCGGCGGCGGGCGTGCCGGCCGACCCGCGGCTGGAGGTCCCGGTGGAGTCCCTGCACCGCGAGGAGGGCCGCCGGGCGATGAGCCGCCTGCTGGACGCCGGCCGGCCCCCGAGGCGGTGTTCTGCTTCAGCGACGAACTGGCCCTCGGCGCGCTCTACGAGGCGCTGCGGCGCGGACTGCGGGTGCCGCGGGACCTCGCGGTGGCGGGCTTCGACGACATCGAGGACGGCCGCTACTCCACCCCGCGGCTGACCACGGTCTCCCCGCACAAGCAGGAGATCGCCGCGGCGGCCCTGCAGTGCCTGGCCGACCGGGTCTACGGCCGCCTCGACCACCTGCCCGCACGCCGCGTCACCACCGCGCACCACCTGGTCGTGCGCGAGAGCACCTCCGCGTCCGCGCCCTGACCGCGCGGGGGCCCGCCCGCGCCGACGACGGGCCGGCGCCGCGCGTCACAGGATCGGCTTGCCGCCGGTGACCGCGACGCGCGCGCCCGAGACGTACGAGGCCTCGTCGGAGGCCAGCATCACGTAGACAGGGGCGACCTCGGTCGGCTGGCCCGGACGTCCGAGCGGGACGTTGGAACCGAACTCCCCGACGTGCTCGGCGGGCATCGTGGCCGGGATGAGCGGCGTCCAGATGGGACCGGGCGCCACGCTGTTGGCGCGGATGCCGCGCTCGGCGAGCAGCTGGGCCAGGCTGGCGATCATGTTCGCGATGGCCGCCTTCGTCGCCGCGTACGGCAGCAGGGTCGGGGACGGCTGGTCGGAGTTGACCGACGACGAGCCGATGATCGACGAGCCCGGACTCATGTGCGGGAGCGCCGCCTTGGTCAGGTGGAACAGCGCGCCGAGGTTGAGCGCGAGGGTGTGGTCCCACTCCTCGTCGGGGATCTCCTCCAGCGTGGTGTGGGTCATCTGGTAGGCGGCGTTGCTGACCAGCACGTCGATCCTGCCGAAGGCGGACACGGCCTCGGCCACCACCGCCCGGCAGTGCGCGGGGTCGGCCAGGTCGCCGGGCACCAGCACGGCCTTCCGGCCGGCGTCCTCCACCCAGCGGGCGGTGTCGCGGGCGTCCTCGTGCTCGTCCAGGTACGAGATCAGCACGTCGGCGCCTTCGCGGGCGTAGGCGATGGCCACGGCCTTCCCGATCCCGCTGTCGCCCCCGGTGATCACCGCGGCTTTGCCCGCCAACCGGCCCGAGCCCCGGTAACTCTGCTCGCCGTGGTCCGGTCGCGGCTCCATCCGGTCCTCGGTGCCCGGCAGCTTCTGCTCCTGCGGCGGTTGCGTCATGGCTTCGCTCCTCCTCGGCTGTCGGACTCGGCTGTCGGACTCGGCTCTCGCGCGCACCGGCGCAGCGGCGCCCCGGCCGACTCCCGGGGCGCGCCCCGGGCGTCCCCGCGGTCCGCGTCGCGGTCACGGCCTCCCGGTACCCGCTTCCGGGGCGCTCATGAGCGCGGGGGAGGGATCGATTGCTGCTCGTACGGGGGTTTCGCGGGACACGCCGCGGAAAGGCGTCGCGAAGACCACGGGACTCGCCGCACGCACGGGGGCGCGGGGGACCGGGCGGGTTCCGCTCCTACGGCAGGAAGGACCCGACATGGGCAAGAAGCCGCAGTCCAACGAGGTGCGGCGCAGCGACCGCGGCGCCGCCGTACAGGAGTCGGCCCAGGAGAAGGCCGGCCAGGACGGGAAGGTCGGGCCCGGCGGCCCCAGCGCCCGCCCGCACGGCATGGAGAAGGGCGACAAGGGCGGCGGACCCGGCGGCGGCGTCCCGCCCGAGCAGCAGCCGGACCACCCGTGACGACGGGACGCCCCGCGCCGGCCCGGCGACCCGCGTGCCCGCCCCTGCCGCACCGTCTCACCCGGCGGACCCGGCGGGTCGCGGGCCCACGGCGGTGAGGAGGGCGAGGGGGGTGGCCGCGGCCCAGGCCTGGGGCGAGCACGAGTGCGGATAGGGCACGGGCTCGGGATGCACCTCCCGGCCGTACCCGGAGATGACCTCCGGCAGACGCCAGCCGCGGGCCCGCGCGGCGGCGACCAGGCCCTCCGCCACGGTGCGGGCCTCGGACGTCAGTCCCTGCGCCGCCATTCCGAGCGCGATCACCGCGTTGTCGTGCGGCCAGACGGCGCCGCGGTGGTAGGCCAGCGGGTGGTACGGGATCTGGCCGGCGGCCAGGGTGCGGATGCCCCAGCCGGAGAAGAAGTCCGGTTCCAGCAGGCGGCGCGCGACCCGCCGCGCCCGGTCCGGGTCCAGGATGCCGGACCACAGCAGGTGTCCCGCGTCCGAGGCCAGGGCGTCGACCCGCTGCCGCTCGCCGTCGAGGGCGAGGGCCGGGAAGTCGGCGGCCGACAGCCAGAACTCCTCGGGAAAGCGCCGGCGCAGGTCCGCCGCGGCGTGCCGCAGCGACCGGGCCCACTCCGGGTCCGCCCACACCTCCTCGGCGAGCGCGGTGGTCCGGCGCAGCGCGTCGTAGGCGTAGCCCTGCGCCTCGGCCACGGCGATCGCGCCGGTCGCCTGCCTGCCGTCGGCGAAGCACACCGCGCCCGCCGAGTCCTTCCAGTTCTGGTTGGCCAGGCCGCCCGCCTGCTCGTCGGAGCGGTAGACCAGCCAGCCGTGGTCGTCGATCCCGCCGTCGGCGAACATCCACGCCACGGCGGCACGGGCGTGCGGTTCGAGCCTGCGGGCGAGAGCGGTGTCCTCGGTGCGCTCCGTGTACGCCTGCAGCAGCACGAGGAACAGCGCGGTGGCGTCGACCGAGCCGTAGTAGCGGCCGTACGGCACCTGCCCGAAGTGCGCGAGCTCCCCGCGGCGCAGCTCGTGCGGGATCCGCCCCGGCTCTTCGAGCCGGGCGGCGACACGGGCCGAGCCCTGCGCGGCGGCCAGCGCCAGGAGGGTGTCCGCGGCCGTGGCAGGGCGGTACGGCAGGCAGAAGAGCGAGGTGAGCAGCGAGTCGCGGCCGAAGAGGGTGAGGAACCACGGGGCTCCGGCGCCCGGCACGAGCAGCGGTTCGCCGTCGGGCCCCGCGGCGGGCACGCGCAGCGCGGCGAGGTCGGCGATGCCGCGCCGGACCGACTTCTCCAAGCCGGGCAGGCCCGGTGCCGCACCGGGCGTCCCACCGTGCGCCGGCAGCGCGAAGCCGTCGGCGTACGCGGCGGCGTCGGCCGCCAGGTCCGCGCGCACGGCTGCGGGCGGCGAGGCGGCGCGGGAGGGCTGCGCGCTCGTGAGCATCTGCGGCCTCGCCGGGCCGCCGGCGGGAACAGTCCGCCCGCCGGGGGTGGCGCGCACCGTGAGGTCGATCCGGCTGGCGCCGTGCGCGGGCAGCCGCAGACGCCAGGTCAGCACACATCCCGTCCCGGGGTCCGGCTCGGCGATCGCGTCCGGCGGCGGGTCGCAGCTCACCGACGTGGCGGCCGACCAGCCGCCCGGCCGCCGGTAGTGGAACGTGACACCCGTGCCGCCCGCAGCCGGGGTGCCGATCTCCGTGCCGCGCTCGGCGCCCGGCTTGTCGTAGGTCCTGCCGTCGGAGCGCAGCTCGAACTGGTCGGCGAAGTCGGCGTCGACGTCGAGGCCGAGCACCACCGTCACCGGCCGCGGCAGGTTGTTGAGCACGGTCAGCCGCTCCGCCAGGACGCCCGAGGCGACCGCCTGGTCCCGCGTCACGGTGAACGGCGAGGGCTCGTCCCGAGTGGCCGGCAGGACGCAGACGGCAGTCCCCCGCCGGCCGTGAGCACGGTCAGCGGTCGGTCGTCGGCGGTGATCCGCCAGCGGCTGAGGTGCCGGGCGTCGTCCACGAACAGCCCGTCGGGTGTGGCGCCGCGGCGGCCGGTGACGCTTCCGTCGCGGCCGAGCAGCGCGAAGGTGCCGCGGTCCACCAGCACGCGGTCGCCGTCGCCGGCCGTGCCCTCCTCCCGGCTCACTGCTCGTCCCCCGGATCCTCCAGCAGGTCGAGCGCCAGTGCCGCGGTCCAGCTGAAGTCGCGGATGCCGCGACCCGCACCGGTGTGCGGATCGACGTACTCCGCGAAACCGCTCGCCCAGGCGTCCCGCAGGATGCCGCGGCGCAACTCCTCCGCCTGCTGCGGATCGCCGTGCGCGCGCAGCCCGCGGTGGACGAGCCACGCGGTGTTGAACCAACTCGGGCCGCGCCAATAGCGGTTGGCGTCGAACTCCGCCGCGGTCAGGTCGTAGCTGGGCACCATGTGGACGCGGCCCAGCCCGAAGCGCTCGCCGGTCGCGGTGCGGATCAGGGCTTCGGCGGTCTCCGGGGGCAGTCCCGGGACGGCCAGGGGCAGCAGGCCGCTCACCGAGGCCACGGGCAGCAGCCGGTCGTCGCTCAGGTCGCGCGGCGCGAACAGGCCCCTTCGGGGGTCCCACAACCGGCCCACGAGAGCCGCGGTCAGCCGCCGGGCGCGGGACCTGGCCGGCTCCGGGTCGTCGCCCAGCTCGGCGAGCATGTCGGCCAGCGCGTGTTCCGAGATGATGAGCAGCGCGTTGAACCCGGGGTCCTCGACGCGGAAGGCGTGCGGCGCGGCGTCGTCGTAGCCGTGGTCGCGGTAGTCCCGGGCCAGCCGCACGTACCGCGCGTAGTCCGTGTCCGTCGGCCGGTCGGCGGGGACGCTGTGGTCGAGGTCGACGCGCCGGTAGGAGTCCTCGGCGGCCTGGCACGACACGGGCCAGCGGCGCGTCCCAGCACGGGCTGTTGTCGAAGCCCGGCTCCCAGGGGTGCACCACGCCGCTCAGCCCGCCTCCGCCGAGATCCCGCCGCTCGCCCAGGTAGGCGTGCCAGGCGGCGAGGCGCGGCGCGACCCTGGACAGGAAGCCGCGGCGTGCCGACTCGCGCGGGTCGGCCCGGTGCACCAGCCAGGCGGCCAGGGCGTGCACCGGCGGCTGCACGATCCCCGAGGTCTGGGCGAGCGCGGGCGCACCGCGGTCCGCGCCCGCGTCGGCGGACCGCCAGAAGTCCGGCCCGGGGAAGTAGGCGCCCGCGGGCACCGAGGGGTTGAAGACGATGTGCGGAATACGGCCGTCGGCCCACTGTGCGCTCAGCAGCCACTCCAGCTCCTGCTGGGCGCGGCGCGGCGAGAGGTGCCGCAGGCCGATGGCGATGAAGGCGGAGTCCCAGCTCCACTGGTGCGGGTACAGCGATCGGGACGGGACGGTGCCCGCGCCCGACCAGTTGGCGAGCAGCACGCGGGCCGCGTCGGCGCGCAGCCGTCGGCGCCGCTCGCGGCCGGGTCGGACGCCGGCGTCGAGCAGGGCCGTCATGCCGCCGCCCGCCGCAGGAACGCCGGCACCGAAGCCACCGCCTGCTCCGGATCGCCGGTCAGCCGGCACTCCACGGCGAGGTATCCGCCGTCAGCCGGCGGCGTCCAGGGCGCCGAGCCAGGCCCCCCAGTCCAGGTGCCCGGCACCGGGCTGGAACCGGTTGGAGTCGCTGACCTGGGCGTGGCCGATGTACGGCGCGGCGGCCAGGATCGCGGCGGCGGGATCGGCCTCCTCGATGTTCATGTGGTAGCTGTCGATGCCGATCCGCACCGAGTCCAGACCGACGTCCCGGATCAGCTCCACGGCCTGCTCCAGCCGGTTGACCATGTGGTCCTCGTAGCGGTTGAGCGGTTCGAGGAACAGGGCGACGCCTTCCGCCCGGGCATGCTCGCCCAGTTCGGCCAGGCCGCTCAGCAGCACCTCGCGGTCCTCGGCCGTGGAGCGCGGCGGCTCGAAGGGGGGCAGGCGGCGAGAGAACATCCCGTAGGAGGCCGGCGTCTGTGCGCCCAGGCCCCCCAGTTCCGCGATCACGCTCAGCTGCGACTTCATCTGCTCGATCGCGTCACGGCGCTGCTCGGCGTCGAAGGCGCCGAAGAAGTGCAGCATGTCCACGCACACGGTGGGCATGACCACGCCGTCGGCGAGCGCGGCCCGCAGCTCCGGCAGCCGGTCACGGAAGGAGAAGCCGCCCTTGCCGCGCAGCTCGATGGCGTCGTACCCGGCCTCCTGGGCGAACTCCCACTTGGCCTGAAGGGTGTCGCCGGGGAGCAGTTGCTCCTGGCAGGCGAGGTTGAGCATGGAGGGGAGAGCCTTTCTCAAGCGGTCCGGAGGGCGGGGATTCGGGGCGTTCGGGGGCGGTTCGGGAAGGCGGTTGGCGGCGGGCCGCGCGCGACGCGTGACGCGGGCCGGGAACGGGCCGCCGGGTCTCAGAACTCCAGGACGACCTGGAGCGCCTCGGCCGGCCGCTCGTCGAGCAGCGCGTACGCGGCCGGCGCCTCGGCGACGGGCACCCGGTGGCTGACCAGGCCGCCGGTGTCGACCCGGCTGGCCGCGACCAGGCGCAGAAAAGTGCTCTGCAGTCGCTCGACGTCCCACCGGTGCGCCAACTGCGCGGGCACGCCGCCGATCTGCGAACAGACCAGCTGCACCCGGTTGTGGTGGAACTCGTCACCGAGTCGCAGTCCCACGCCCTCGCCCTGGTAGAAGCCGGACGCCACCACCCGGCCGCCGACGCAGACCGTGCGCAGGGCCTCGTGCAGCGCGGGGTAGGCGCCGCTGATCTCGATCGCCACGTCCGCGCCGCGCCCGTCGGTCAGCTCCCTGACGGCCTCGGCGACGCCGCCCGCGCGGGCGTCCAGGACGTGCGACGCGCCGTGGCCGCGGGCCGCCTCCAGCCGGGCCGGCAGCGCGTCGACGGCGATGACCTCCGCGCCGCTGAGCCGGGCGAGCCGGGTGGCGAGCAGCCCGATGACCCCCTGGCCGAAGACCGCGACCTGCTCGCCGAGGTGGATGTCGGCGGCGAGCACGGCGTTGTACGCGATCGCGCCGACCCGGGCGAAGGCGCCGGCCAGCGGGTCGAGTCCGGCCGGCAGCAGGTGGCCGGTCATCCGCGCGACCGGCACCACGCCTTCGCTGCGGTGGCCCCAGATGCCCCAGACCACGTCGCCGGGGGCCGGCACCCCTGGGCGCCGGCCACGTCGGGGGCGACCTCGGTGACCTCGCCGACCTCGGAGTAGCCCCAGCCGGCGACCGGGTAGGCGATGCCGGCCTCGTCGTCGCGGAAGAGCCGGGACCCGGGGTCCCAGGTGCGGGTCAGGTACGGGTTGGTGCCGCGGTAGGCGGTCAGTTCGGTGCCCGCGGAGATGCCGGAGAAGCGGGTGCGGACGCGCAGGTGCCCCGGCGGGAGCGGCTGCGGTTCGACGGGCGCGACCTCGACCTGGCGAGGGCCGGTGAACTGGACGATGCGTTCCACGATGACTCCGGGCTCCGAGATGAGCGCCACTGACAGGCAGATGACGTCGACTTGTGTCGAAGATATCCCAGACTTAAGTCTTGTCAACACGCAAAAGTGGTGCTGTTATGCAACACGTCGTTAACGCACGTCGTGCAAGTGAGGACGGTTCATGCGCATGTGGTTGCTCAGAGGCGCGGGCAGGGACGGGGGTGTCGGCGCGGCCGGGAGCCGGCCCGGGCGCCGCACCGGAGCCCGGCCCCGACGCCGGCTCCGACGCCGCTTCACCGGCGGCGTCGCCGCTGCCGCCGCCGTCGCCCTGGGCGCCGGCCTGCTCGCCGGCTGCGGCCAGGGCGCCACCTCGCGCACCGGCAACAGCATCACGGTGTGGAGCGAGGAGAACCTCCCCGACCGGATGGCCGCGACGCGCAAGCTCATCGACGTCTTCGAGCGGCAGTCCGGCGTCAAGGTGAAGCTCGTGGGGGTGGACGAGGGGCAGCTCCCGCAGCTCATGGAGTCCGCCGCCGCGGCCGGCAAGCTGCCGGACGTCATGGGCGGCATCCCGCTCGCCCCCGTCTGGCAGATGTACACCAACGGCCTGCTGGACACCGGCGCGACCGCGCGGGTGCTGCAGGCGCTCGGACGCACCACCTTCAACCCCAACGCGCTCAAGCTCACCAGCGACGGCGCCGCGCCGCTGGCCGTCCCCAGCGACTCGTGGCAGCAGATCCTCGTCTACCGCAAGGACCTGTTCGCCCGGGCGCACCTGCCCGTGCCCGACACGTACGCCGCCATCGTCAAGGCGGCCGAGACCCTCGACACCGGCTCGACGAGCGGCATCTCGCTCGCCACCGACCCGCGCGACGTCTTCACCCAGCAGAGCTTCGAGGACTTCGCCGTGGCGAACGGCTGCAAGCTGGTGACCGCGGCCGGCAAGGTCTCGCTGACCAGCCCGGCCTGCGAGAAGACGTTCAGCACCTACGCGCGGCTGGCCGCGACCGGACCCGCGGGCACCCAGACCGTCGACACCACCCGCGCCACCTACCAGGCCGGCCAGTCGGCCATGGTGGTCTGGTCCACCTATCTGCTGGACTCGCTGGCCGGCCTGCGCGACGACGTGCTGCCCAACTGCCCTCAGTGCAGGTCCGACAAGACGTTCCTGTCGCGCAACTCCGGCATCGTCACGGCGATCAAGGGACCCGACGGCGCCGCCCCCGCCCAGTTCGGCGAGATCTCGTCCTGGACCATCACCAAGACCGCGCACACCGCCGCGGCTGAGAAGTTCGTCGAGTTCATGATGTCCGGCGGCTACGAGGGCTGGATCGGCATGGAGCCCGAGGGCAAGATCCCGGTCCGCGACGGCACCGCCGCCGAGCCCCGCAAGTACGTCACCGACTGGCGGACCATGAAGATCGGCGTCGACACCCTCAAGCCGATGGACCAGCTGTTCCCCGGTGCTTTCCTGGACCGACTGCTGGCCGGCGTCGGCAACATGCAGCGCTGGGGCATCACCCAGGGACAGGGCGCGCTGGTCGGGGCGACCGAGGGCTCGCTCCCGGTGCCCCAGGCCATCGGCTCGATGACCGGCGGCGACGGCACGTCCGCGAAGGACGCCGCGGACCAGGCCCAGCGGGCCGTCTCCGCCCTGCGGAAGACGCTGGCCCAGTGAGCGGCCCGGTCGGGGAGCAGGTGGACGTCCCCCGCGGCAGCGGCAGCACGGCGCCCGAGGACGCGCGCCCGAGACCCGAGGAAACCCCCATGAGCACACCCACCGCCGTACGGCGCCGCCGCCGCTCGCCCTCGCAGCGGCGCGACAACCGGGCCGGGCTGGCCTTCATCTCGCCGACCCTGCTGGTCGTCCTGGTGATCGTCGTCCTGCCGATCGCCTGGACCGTTCTGCTGGCCTTCCAGCGCGCCCGGCTGATCGACCTGCAGACGATGAACCTCTTCGGCAACTGGACCTGGCGCAACTTCAACCTGGTCTTCAGCTCGCCGGGCTTCTGGTCCTCGCTGTGGACCACGCTGCTCTACACCGTCGGCGGAACCGTCGGCTCCATCGTGCTGGGGCTCGTCGCGGCGCTCGCCCTGCGCCGCCCGTTCCGCGGACGCGGGATCGTGCGCAGCACCATGCTGCTGCCGTACGTGGCACCGGTGGTGGCGGTCACCTTCGTGTGGGAGACCGCCCTCAGCCCGCAGACCGGCATCGTGAACAACTGGGGCCGCCACCTGTTCGGCTGGCACAAGCCGATCGCGTTCCTGTCCACTGACTCCTACCGTGCGAACGTGCTCGGCGTCCACATGCACCTGCCGCTCGCGCTGCTGACCGTGGTCGCCTTCGAGATCTGGCGCTACTTCCCGTTCGCCTTCCTCTTCCTGCTGGCCCGGCTGCAGGCCGTCCCGGCCGGCATCGAGGAGGCCGCCACCGTGGACGGCGCCACCGTCACCCAGCGGTTCCGCCACATCCTGCTGCCGCAGCTGATGCCGGTCATCGCCCTGCTGTCGGTGCTGCGGTTCATCATGACCTTCAACAAGTTCGACGACGTCTACCTGCTCACCGGCGGGGACTCCGGCACCGACGTGGTGTCCGTGCGCGTCTACGACTTCCTGACGGCCAGTTACGACGTCGGCGCCGCCGCCGCGCAGGCCCTGGTGCTCGCGGTGATCCTGATGGTGCTCCTCGGCGTCTACTTCGTGTTCTTCGCCAAGCGCGTCCAGGAGGAAGAGGCATGAGCCGCGCACAGTTCGAGGACCGCCTGTTCGGCGCGCTGCGGTACGTGGTGATCGCCGCGCTGCTGCTGGCCACGGTCCTGCCGTTCTACTACATGGTGATGCTGTCGTTCCGGCCCACCGGCGAACTGCTGCTGCACCCCGGCCGGCTGTGGGTGCCCGTGCACGAGATCACCCTGAGCACGTACAAGGACATCCTGGAACCGACGTCCAAGGGCGGCCAGGGGCTGCTGGGCATGCTGCGCAACTCGGCCCTGGTCTCGCTCGGCACGGTGGTGCTCACCCTGGCCGCGTCGATCCCCGGCTCATGGGCGATCAGCCGGCTGAAGTTCACCGGGAACGGCCAGATCAGCGCGCTGTTCCTGGCCGTCTACCTGTTCCCGTCGACCCTGCTCGCGGTGCCGCTGTTCGTGATGTTCGCCCGGCTCGGCCTGCAAGGCAGCCTGGTGGGCCTCGCGGTGGTGTACATCGCGCAGACCGTGCCGGTGTCCATCTACATGCTCAGGAACTACTTCACCACCATCCCGGCGAGCATCGAGGAAGCCGCCGCCCTGGACGGCTGCTCGCGGCTGCGCACCCTGTGGCGGGTGGTGCTGCCGCTGGCCGCGCCGTCGCTGATCGCCACCGGCCTGTACGTGTTCATGATCGCCTGGAACGAGTTCCTGTTCGCGCTGCTCTTCCTGGCCGCCGACCCCTCCAAGTGGACGGTCTCGCTGGGGCTGTCGCAGATGGACAACGCCATCGAGGTGCCCACCACGGTGCTCATGGCCGGGTCCGTGGTGCTGACCATCCCCGTGATAGTTCTGTTCTACGCCGCGGAGCGGTTCCTCACCGAGGGACTGACCAGCGGCGCTGACAAGAGCTGAGCCGCAACCCGCGGCACCCGCCGCACGCCCCGCCGCGCCACCGCCCGCGCCGCTGCCCACCGCGCCCCACCCGTACGGAGGAGACCCGTCCGATGCCATCCCCCCGGAGCACCGCCGGGTACCTGCTGGAGCTGATCAGGACCGGCCAGGCCGGCACCCGCGGCGAGCTGCAGACCCTCACCGGCCTGTCCCGTTCGACCGTCGGCAACCGGCTCGACCAGCTCTTCGAGGCGGGCTGGGTGACCTCGACACCGGGTCAGATGTCCACCGGCGGCCGTCCGTCGGTCCGGCTGGCCTTCGACACCGGGCACGCCGCCGTGCTCTGCGCCGACCTGGACACCACCCACGCCCATGCGGCGGTCCTGGACCTCGCCGGGAACGTCGTCGCCGAGCGGCGCGGCGAACTGCGCATCGCGGACGGCCCCGACACGGTCCTGGACACCCTGGCCGGGTGGTTCGCCGACCTGCTGGCGGGCAGCGGGCAGCCCGCCGCGAAGGTCTGCGGCGTGGGGCTGTCGGTGCCGGGACCCGTCGAGTTCGACTCCGGCCTGGTCATCCGCCCGCCGATCATGCCGGGCTGGGACGCCCATCCGATCCGCGAACGGCTGCGCGCGGCACTTGCCGCACGGGCCGGCACCGACGCCGCCCTGCCGGTGCTGGTCGACAACGACGCGAACCTGATGGCGCTCGGCGAACAGCGCCGCGGTCACTCCGACTGCTCGACCTTCATGCTGGTCAAGGTCTCCACCGGCATCGGGGCGGGCGTCGTCGTCGACGGCAAGGCGTTCCGCGGCATCGACGGAGGCGCCGGCGACCTGGGCCACATCCGCCTGCACGACCGGCCGGACGCTCGCTGCATGTGCGGCTCCTACGGCTGCCTCGCCGCGGTCGCCAGCGGTCGTGCGGTCGCCGGGCAGCTCGCCGCGCTCGGCGTCCCCGCCGCCTCCGGGACCGACGTACGGGCCCTGCTCGACGACGGGCATCCGGACGCCGTGCGGCTGGCCCGCGAGGCCGGTCAGCGCTGCGGCGAGGTTCTGGCCACCGCGGTGACCCTGCTCAACCCCGGCGTGCTGATGATCGCCGGCGACCTGGCGGAGACCCAGTTCCTCACCGGTGTGCGGGAGCTGATGTACCAGCGCGCGCTGCCGCGGGCCACCCGCAGCCTGCAGATCGTCACCTCGCGGCTGGGCGACCGGGCCGCGCTGATCGGCGCGTGCGAGATGGTCGTCGAGCACCTCTACGCCCCCGAGCAGGCGGATCTGCGGCTGAGCGGCCTCGCCGCGAGCGCGCCCGCCGAAGCGCTCGCGGCAACGGCCCAGCCCGATACGGTGCAGCCCGATACGGCCCAACCCGATACGACCCGTCCCGCCGAGCCCGCGCCGGCGGGGACGACACCCTCGTCGGCTGACCGGCCGGCGCCCTCCTCCCGCCGCGGAGCCTTTCCCATGACCTCCCTTCCCCCTGCCCCCGCGCCGGTCCGCGTCGGTCTGGTCGGCGCGGGCCCCTGGGCGCGCGACATGCACGCCCCCATGCTGGCCGCCGGGCCCGAGACCACCCTGACTGCCGTCTGGGCCCGGCGGCAGCAGGCCGCCGCCGCACTCGCCGCCGCGCACGGCGCCACCGCCGTCACCGACGTCGACGACCTGTTCGCCTCCTGCGAGGCGGTGGCGTTCGCCGTGCCGCCCGCCGTCCAGGCCCCCCTGGCGGTGCGGGCCGCACGCGCCGGCCGCGCCCTGCTGCTGGACAAGCCGCTGGGCGCGGACCTGCCGGCGGCCGAGGCGGTCGCCGCCGCCGTCGCCGAGACCGGGGTCGTATCGCAGATGGTGCTGACCAAGCGCTACCACCCCACCACCCGGGCCTTCCTGGAGCAGGCAGCAAGGACCCCGGTCACCGGAGCCAGATCCTGCTACCTGCACGGCGCCTTCCTCGGCGGCGAGGCGGCGACCGGCTGGCGGCTGACCGAGGGCGCGCTGCTCGACCTCGGTCCGCATCTGCTGGACCTGCTCGACGCCGCCGTCGGCACCATCGTCGCGGTCGAGGCCACCGGCGACCCGCGCCGCTGGATCGAGCTGTCCTGCCGCCACGAGAACGGAGCGGTCAGCCAGGCGTCGTTGTCCGGCGCGGTCCGCCTGCCGCGCGCCCGGACCCGGGTCGAACTCTTCGGCGACGCGGGAGAACTGGTGTGGGACAGCCACGGCGCCAGCCACCGGGAGAGCTGGCCGCTGCTGCGCGCCGAGTTCGCCGCCGCCGTCCGCGCCCAGGTCCCGGGTCCGCTGGACGCCGCCCGCGGCCTGCACCTCCAGCGCCTGATCGCCCTGGCACAGCGGGGATGAACGGGCAGCCGCGCCCGCCGGGCCCCGGCAGCGTGCTTCACGCGCCCGGTCCCGCGTCCGGCGGGGGAGCGCTGCCGGACGACGCGGCCGCGGGCGGGCGCACGAGGCTCAGGACGACCGACGCGGCCAGGACGACGACGATGACGGCCAGGCTGACCAGGGACGGGATCTCCGGCACCGCGTGGTCGATCGTCTTGTGGGCGGCCTGGAGGATGAGTTTGACGGCGATGAACGCCAGGATCAGCGCCAGCCCCTTGCCCAGGTAGTGGAAGCGGTCGAGCAGCCCTGCCAGCATGAAATAGAGCGCGCGCAGGCCCAGGATGGCGAACGCGTTGCTGCTGTAGACGATGAAGGAGTCGTCGCTGACCGCCAGCACGGCGGGCACGCTGTCCACGGCGAAGACCAGGTCGGCCGCCTCCACCGCGGCCACCACCGCGAGCAGCGGCGTGGCGAGGCGTCTGCCGCCCTCGGTGACCCAGAACTTCGCCCCGCTGTACTCCTCGCGGACCGGGACCACCCTGCGCAGCAGGCGCACGGCCAGGCTCCGCCCCGGGTCGAAGCTCTCGTCCTCGCCGCGCAGGATCTTGTAGACGCTGTACAGCAGGATGGCGGCGAAGACGAACAGCACCGCGGAGAACCGGGTGACCACCGCCACGCCCGCCGCCAGAAAGAGCCCGCGGAAGACCAGCGCTCCGATGACGCCGAAGAAGAGCACCCGGTGCTGGTACTCCCGCGGCACCCTGAAATACCCGAAGATCAGCGCGAAGACGAACAGGTTGTCGACCGACAGGCTCTTCTCCAGCAGCCACGCGGTGGTGTACTCCACCCCCGCCGTCCTGCCCAGGACGCCGAAGACCAGCCCGGCGAAGGCCAGCGCGAGGCCGACCCAGAACGCGCTCCACAGCGCGGCTTCCCGGAAGCCGATCACATGGGTGTCGCGGTGGGCCAGGAGGTCGACCGCCAGCGACCCGATCACGGCCGCGACGAAGGCGAGCCACAGCCACAGCGGCACGTCGGGCACGCGGAGCCTCCTGACGAGAGCGGCACGGGAACGGGCGCAGGTCCCGTCACACACTCCCAGATCCGCTCCCGCACCGACGCGCTGACCGGGCCGACGCCCCGGGGCGGCCGACTCGCGGCACCCTGATGGCCCAGCGTGTCGGGGCTCGCCCCGCGGTCGAGCACGCCGGTGCGGGGGGGCGAGTCCGGCGGCGGCCTCCCCGCCCCGGGCGGCGGTCCCGTCGCCCCCCGGGGTCAGCCGCGCTCGAAGCGGCTGACCGCCTCCGCGAACTCGTCGAGCAGCTTCAGGCTCTCGTCACGCGGCACGGAGGGCAGCATGAGCCCGAGGGTCTCGATGCCCAGCTCCTGGTAGGCGTGCCAGCGGTCGGGGTCCACCGGGGTGCCGAACATCGCCACGGGGACCTCTCGGCCCGCGGCCTCGCGCATCGAGGAGATCCGGGCGGCGAGCCGCTCGACGGGCAGCGGGTTGGCGATCCAGCCCGCGCCGTGCCGGATCACGCGCCGCTCGGTGGCGGCGGAGTCCCCGCCGACGAAGATCGGCGGGTGCGGCCGCCGGACCGGCTTGGGACGCAGGTGGACGGGGTCGAAGTCCACGAACTCGCCGTGGTACTCGGCGGGTTCGTCCGTCCACAGCGCCTTGATCGCCTCGATCCGCTCGTCGAGCAGCTTGCCGCGGGTCTTCGGGTCCGTGCCGTGGTTCCGCATCTCCTCCAGATTCCAGCCCGCGCCCACGCCGAAGACGAAACGCCCGCCGGAGATGAGGTCGATGGTGGCGGCCTCCTTGGCGGTGACGATCGGATCGCGCTGGATCAGCAGGGCGATGCCGGTGACCAGCTGGATCCGCTCGGTCGCCACCGCGGCCGCGCCGAGCGTGACGAACGGGTCGAGCGTCTTGAAGTACGGCGCGGGCAGGTCCCCACCGCCCGGGTACGCCGACTCCCGGCTCGCCGGGATGTGGGTGTGCTCGGCGATCATCAGCGCGTCGAACCCGCGCTCCTCGATCGCGCGCCCCAGATCCGCCGGTCCGATGCCGTCGTCGGTGACGAACGTCGAGATTCCGAACTTCATCGATTCTCCCTCTGGTGGTCGTGACCCTTCCCCCAACCCCGGACGCCCGGCGGTGATTCCGCGAAGGCCTCGGCGCCGGGAGCGTCACACGCTGTGAACGCGCCCCAAGCCCGCCGGTCACGCCCACGCGGCGGCGCCGGCCGCCCGGCCCACGGGCAGGCCGGGTTCCGCACAGGCGGGCCGACCACTCTGCTCCCTGCCCGCGGGCCGTGGGACCATGTCCGCGACGGCGTCCGAGAAGTTCCGGAGCCGGAGCCGGAGCCGGAGCCGGAGCGGGAGCTGGGGCCGGGAGGGGCGGATGGGCGGGGACGCGGAGCGGTTACGGGCCGAGCCGGCCGCGGCGCGCGCGGCGGCCGGCTCCGCGCCGGGCGGCCGGCCCGGGAGCCGTGCGGCTGCGGCTGCCGACGCCGCCGGCGAGAGCGTGCCGCCCGCCGTCGACACCCTGCCGCCGCTGCCCTCCGCGTTCACCGCCCGGGCGGCCGAGCTGGCCGAGATCCTGGACCGGCTCGACCCCGGGCGGCCCGCGCACGCGCCGCGCGCCTCGACCGCAGCCGCATCCGCGACAGGAGCCGCATCCGCGACCGGAGCCGAAGGCGAAGCCGACGTCGGCGCCGTCGTCGTGTCCGCGGTCGCCGGCATGGGCGGCGTCGGGAAGACGGCCCTGGCGCTGTACGCCGCCGGCCTGGCGCGCGACCGCGGCTGGTTCCCCGGCGGCGTCGTCTTCGCCGACCTGCGCGGCTACAGCAACCAGCCCGCAGTCGGGACCGGCGCGGTCGCCGACCGGCTGCTGCGCGCGGTCGGCGTCCCCGGCGCCGAGGTGCCGGACGACCCCGAGGAGAAGTGCGACCGCTGGCGCCGGCACCTCGGCGAGCTGGCGCGTGCGGGCCGGCCGCTGCTGATGGTGCTGGACAACGTGCACGAGCCCGGCCAGATCGGCCGGCTGCTCCCGGCGGGCCCGCACCGCGCGCTGGTCACGTCGCGGCACTCGCTGTCCTCGCTGCCCGCCCACCGCGTCCTGCTCGGGCCCCTCGACCTGCCCGACGCCGTGGATCTGCTGGACCGGGCGCTGCGCGTCGGCGGCGTCGCCGACGACCGGGTCGGGGACCACCGGCAGGACGCGGAGCGCGTGGCGCGGCTGTGCGGCTGCCTGCCGCTGGCGCTGCGCATCGTGGCGGCGGGTCTGCGCGAACCGCCGCGCCGCCCGCTGTCCGAGGCGGCGGCCGAACTGGAGCAGGCTCGGCTGGAGGCCCTCGCGTACGACGGGGACGACGAGGAGGGCCGGCCGCTCGAAGTGCGCGCGTCGATCGGGCTGTCGTACCGGCGGCTGGGGGACGAACGGCTGCGGCGCGCCCTGCGGCTGCTCGCGGCGGCGCCCGGCGCGGACGTCTCCACGCTCGCGGCCGAGGCCCTGCTCGGCGCCCCGCCCGGCGCGGGGCGGCGGCTGCTGGCCGGGCTCGCCCGCGCCCACCTCCTCCAGCCGGCCGCTCCGGCGCCGTCGCCCATGCTGTCCGCGCACGAGGGCGAGCGGTGGTCGATGCACGACCTGGTCCGGCTGTTCGCCGAGGAGGAAGGGCGTGCCCACGCCGCCGCCGACCGGCGTGAGGAGGCGCTGGAGCGGCTGCGCACGCGGTTCACCGTCGACGCGGCGAAGGCGGACGCCCATCTGGACCCCGCCCGGCGGGACCCGCCGCCCGACCGCTTCCGTGACCGCGCGCACGCACTGGCCTGGCTGGAGGGCGAGCGGGCCGCCCTGGTGGCGACCGCCCTGTCCGCGCCCGGCCGCGACCTGTCGATCCTCCTCTACGTGCTGCGCCGCTTCTTCGGGCTGCGCCGCCACCTCGCCGACTGGGTCGCGCTGGCGCAGGCGGCGGTGGAGCGCGGCGAGCCGCGCGGCGCCTCCCACCAGGCCAACGCGTTCAACGACCTCGGCATGGCGCTGGGCGCCTCGCGCCGCTTCTCGGCCGCCGCCGACGCGTACCGCGCGTCGCTGCGGCTGTTCCGGCAGGCCGGCGACGCACGGCAGGAGGGCCTGGTGCTGAGCAACCTGGCCGGGGCGCACCGGGATCTGCGGGAGTACGACGCCGCGCTCGCCGCGCACGACGAGGCGCTGGCCCTGATCCGTCGCGCGGGCGGTCCCGCAGACCTGGGCATGGCGCTGGTGAGCCGGTCGCTGACGCTGATCGAGACCCGGCGCTTCCCGCAGGCGGTCGAGGACGCCGGCGCCGGCGCCGAGGTCCTGGAGCAGGCCGGCGACGCCCACGGCCGGGCGCAGGCGCTGAACAACCTGGGTCTCGCGCTGATGGAGTCCGGCCGGTACGCGGAGGCGGCCGCCGCCCATCGGGCCGCCGGCGCGGTCCACCGCGCGGTCGGGGACGGCCACCGCGAGGCCAAGGCGCTGCTCAACCTCGGCGTCGCCCTGACCGCGCTCGGCCGGACCGCCGAGGCCGTCGACGCGCTGCGGCGGGCGGGCGAGGGCTTCCGGGAGAGTGCCGACCGCCACCACGAAGCCACCGCGCTGAGCCAGTTGGGAGTGGCGCTCCAGGAGGCGGGGGACGTCACGGCCGCCCACGCCGCCCACACGGGGGCGCTGGCCGTCTTCGAGGAGACCGGTGACCGCTACGCCCGCGCGCGGGCGCTGAACAACGCGGGCCTGACCCTGCTGGCGCTGGGCCGCTGGCAGGAGGCCGCCGACACGCACCGCCAGGACCTCGCGGTGGCGCGGGAGTTCGGGGACCGCCACGGCCAGGCGCAGGCGCTGGCCAACCTCGGCCGCTGCCTGGGCGCCGGCGGGCTGTTCGGCCAGGCGATCCGGGCGCAGGCCGACGCGGCGCGGCTGTTCCGGGAGACGGGGGACACCCGGCGCGAGACGCTCGCCCTGCTGGCCGTCCTGCGCCTGGAGCGGCTGCGCGGCTCCGGCCCTGCACGGCCCTGACGTCGGCGTCGGCGCGACGCGGGAGCCTTCCGCCCCGGTGCCGGCGCCTCCCGGTTCCTGCCTACGCCCTCGACGCCTCCCGGTCGTGACCGCCGCCCGCCCCGCGCGCGGCGGTCAGGCGGCGGCGCCCGACGGCGTGAGCGCCCGCAGCCGATGGTCGAGTTCCCAGCGGTAGAAGTCGATGAACCCGTCGGGGTCGGGGCCGGCGTTCTGCATCACCAGGTGGTCGAACCCGGCGTCCGCGAACGGCCGCGCCACCTCGACGTACCGCGCCGGATCGTTCCCGCACGCGAACTGGGACAGCATGTCCTCCTCGCGCACCGTGGCGGACGCGGCCTCGAAGTTCGCCGGGTTGGGCAGCTCGCTCATCACCTTCCAGCCGGTCACCGCCCACCGCGACGTCTTCAGCGCCGCCTGCGCGGCGGTGTGCTCGTCGCCCGCCCAGGCCACGGGCACCTCGGCGTAGCGCGGCCCGCTGCCGCCGGCCTCCCGGAACGTCTCGACGAGGTCGCCGCGGGGCTCGGTCGCGAACAGACCGTCGCCGAGTTCGGCGGCCAGCCGCGCCGCCTCCTTGCCGCCGGCCGCCACCGCGATCGGCGGCAGTCGGGACGGCAGGTCGAAGACGCGGGCGTCGTCCAGCGTCAGGTGGGCGCCCCGGTACGACTGGTAACCGCCGCGCCACAGCAGCCGGATGATCTCCAGCGCCTCGCGCAGCCGCGCGTGCCGCTCCGGCACCGAGCCGGGGAAGCCGGGCCCGACGACGTGCTCGTTGAGCCGTTCGCCGGCGCCCACGCCGAGGGTGAAGCGGCCGTCGGAGAGCAGCGCCAGCGTCGCGGCGGCCTGAGCGATGATCGCCGGGTGGTAACGGACGGTGGGGCAGGTGACGCCGGTGGCCAGCCCGATGCGCTCGGTCCTGGCCGCGATCGTGCCCAGCACCGTCCAGGTGAACGGCGAGTGACCCTGCGCGTCCAGCCACGGGTGGAAATGGTCGCTCATCTCCACGAAATCGAACCCGGCCCGTTCGGCGAGCACCGCCTGCCGTACCAGCTCTTCCGGGCCGAACGCCTCGGAGGCCAGTTTGTAGCCGATCTGCACGCTTCCTCGATTCTGTCGGTCGTCCGCCCGCGATTCACGGTGGCAAGCGGGTACCCCGACCGGCAGCCGCCACACCGCCGCTCCCCACCGCGTCACCTGGACAGGGCAGACCGGACGCCGCGTGCCCGGCACATGCTGGGGGCACAGGCTGGTAACCCTGTGACATCAATGTGCCTTCTTCCCTTGTGCTGCTTTTCGCTCGACCATGGACGAGGAGCATGCGGCGTGAAAGAGGCCGCGTGGTCTTCTCCGTACGGAACACCCAGCGCAGAGGATTTTTGGCGATGCTGATCGAACACGCACTCCTTTCGGTGAAGCCGGACCAGCAGCAGAAATTCGAGAGGGCTTTCACTGAGGCTCAGGAGGTCGTCGCCAAGGCCGCCGGATTCCAGTTCGTGGACCTTCTCCGGGAAACCAAGGCGACCGGCGGGTATCTGCTCATTCTCGCCTGGGCGACGGACGAGCAGGCGGTCGCCGAATTCCGCGGCTCGGACCTCTACGGCCAGTGGAAGAACCTGCTTGACCCGTTCTGGGTCCAGGCGCCCGAGTCGGCGTACTTCGAAGTGCTTTCCCACTACACCGGCTGAGGCCGGCGGCACCGCCGCGAACGGCCCCGCCGCACCCGGACGACCCGGGTGCGGCGGGGCCGTTCCGCTGTGGCCGCAAGGACGACGGTCACGGATCGTATACCGGATGCACGGCCGCCGGACTCGGGTCTGCCGCTGTACGCGGGTCCAGTCCTCGGCCCCCGGGCGCCGGGATGTTTCACGTCATGCCCGGCGCGCCCGCCGGAACACCCCTAGAGCTCCAGAAAAACCCCTATGTTGCGAGGCTCGCGCCCTGGGCTGCCCGGTCCCCGCGCGTCTGTCACCTCATACTTTGATCGAGTGCTTCCGGTTTTGGCGCGTCAAAAGCCTGTAAACGTCCGGGAGAAAGCCGGACCTGGCTGCGCGCGTTGCTACAGTTGCATTTGAAACGACTGAAGGACCAACACGGGGGCCAAGGCCCGTTGGTATGCATCGATCGACCTGAGTCCAGTGCACGGGAACCTGCTGCACACTCTGCCACGCGTAGCGGGGGCTCCGCGCAGGCTGGGCCTCACTCTGGGAGAAACGCTTCGATGATGCTGTTCGAGCGAGACCACCATCTGGCCATGCTGAATCGACTGTTCACCGAAACACTGGAGGGAAGACGACAGGTTGCCATCATCAGCGGCGCGGTCGCGAGCGGGAAGACCGAACTGCTGCGCCTCTTCGCGGAGCAGGCCGTGCGCGCCGGCGCCGTCCATCTGAGCGCCGCCGCCTCACGGGCCGAGCACCGCATGCCCACCGCCGTCCTGCGGCAGATGCTGCGGACGCCGGACATACCCGAGGCCGACAGCACGCGGATGGACAATCTGCTGCAGACGCTCGGCACCTCCCGGCGGTTCGAACCCGACACCGTCGGCCAGGACGCCATCTACGCCTTCCACCGCCTCTGCGCCACCATGCTCGACCTGCTGGAGGGCGCCGGCCGGCCGGTGCTGATCACCATCGACGACGTGCACTACGCGGACGCGCCGTCCCTGCACTGTCTCGCCGTCCTGCTGCGGCGGCTGGCCCGCGTCCCGGTGCTGATGGTGCTCACCGAGTCACCGCGGCTGCGCGCCGCGACGCCGTTGTTCCGGGCCGAGTTCCCCTCGGAGTTCCCCACCCGGCGCATCGCCCTGGGACCGCTGTCCGAGGCCGGGGTGGCGGAGCTGCTGACCGAGCACTTCGGCGACCGGGCCGCGCGCGAGGCGGTGCCGCACTGGTACGCGGTGAGCGGCGGCAACCCACTGCTGCTGCACGCGCTGATCGAGGACTGGCGCGGCCGGGGCGAGGCGGAGCGCCGCAGCACGACCGCGCGACCCTTCGTCGGCATGGCGTTCACCCACGCGCTGCTGAGCTGCCTGCACCGCAGCGACCCGCTCGTCCTCGACGTCGCCCGCGCGCTCGCCGTGCTGGGTGAGAACGCCTGCGGCGAGCGGGTGGCCGAGCTCATGGGCATCGACATCGGCTCGGTCTGCCGGGCGGTCACCTTACTGGAGCAGACCGGCGTGATCCACGAGGGCCGCTTCCGGCACCCCGAGGCGCGCGCCGCGGTGCTCGCGGACACCGCGCCCGAGCTGCTGGCCGCCCTGCAGAGCAGGGCCGGCGCCCTGCTCTACGCGGTCGGCGCGGACGCCGCCACCGTCGCGCAGCAGATCGCGACGGTGGAGGTGACCGACCACGCGCTGGTGTCCTTCCTGCTCCAGGGCGCGGAACAGGCCCTCGGCGAGGGCACGGTGGGGCCGGCCGTCAGCCTGCTGCGCCGGGTGAGACAACTGGGCCCGGACGAACGGCAACTGGCCGCGGTGCTGGCCCGGATGGCCCGGGCGGAGTGGCGGATCGACCCGGAGACGGCGCTGCGCCGGCTGCCCGCGCTGCGAGCCGCGGCCGACGCGGGCCATCTGACCAGCCAGGACAGCCTGGCGCCGGTCGGACTGCTGTTGTGGTCCGGGGACGTCACCGGAGCCCTGGACGTGTGGCGCGCCGCGATGCGGCGCGCCACACTCGTCTCCGACCAGCGCTCGGTCAGCTCGATGCTCCTGGGCATCTTCCTCAGCTGTCTGTTCCCCGGGCTCGCCGGCGAGCTGTTCCCCGACGGGATCGACGGCCACGGCGCCGGGTCCGCGGAGTCGGGCGGCCCGTCCCCGCTGCTGGAGACCTACCTGCGGCTGCGCAGCGGCATGAACGAACCGCCGTCCCGGCAGTCCGCCGGCATCGCCGAGAAGTACCTGCACGAGCACCCGCTGCGCGAGCGGACCGTCGGCCTGTCCCTGCTGGCGGTCATGGTGCTGCTGCGCAACGGCCGGCTGGCGATGGCCGGGCAGTGGTCGGCGCGGCTGCGCGCCGAGGCCGAGGCCCAGGGCGCGACCAGTTGGGGGGCGTTCTTCCGCACCGCGGAGGCCCTGGCCGCGCTGCAGCGCGGTGACGTGCTGGGCGCCGCCGAGGACGCCAGGGCGGCGCTGGACTCGATGTCCACCCGCGGCTGGGGGATCGGCGTGGGACTGCCGCTGGGCGTGCTGATCCAGGCCTACACCGAGCTGGACCGGCTGGACGAGGTGCGCGCCTTCCTGCAGGTGCCGGTGCCGGAGGCGACGTTCACGACCACCGTCGGGATGTACTACCTGCGGGCCCGCGGCCGCTACCACCACGCCGCCGGGCGCTACGAGGCCGCCCTGCACGACTTCCGGCGGCTGGGGGACCGGGTCGCCGAGTGGGGCGTGGAGCCGGTGTCCTGGCGCGCCGACGCGGCCCGCAGCCTGCTGGCGCTCGGCCGCCGCGCCGACGCCAGGAAGCTGGCCCGGGAGCAGTCCTCCCTCAGCGCCCCCGGCCAGCACGAGGAGCAGGCCCAGGCGCTGCGGCTGCTGGCCGCCGCGGAGGACGACCCGGAGCGCGCGGTGGCGCTGCTCGAACAGGCCGTCGGGGTGCTGGAGGAGAGCGAGAAGACGCTGGAACTGGCGCACGCCGCGGCCGACCTCGGCCGGGCGCTGGACCGGGCCGGTCGCGGGGGCCAGGCCCGGGACGTGCTGCGCCGGGCCCAACGGATCGGCGGTCGCAGCGAGGTGCGGCTGCTCGGGCTCGACCGCACCGCCGTCGAGCCGGTGCGCGGCGGCGCGGAGAACGGGACGCGCGGCCGGACCCTGGTGCCCGCCCCGCGCGGCGAGGCGGCGCCGTCGGCCGGCCCACCGCCTGCCGACACACCGCCCACCGCGCCGTCCGGCGCCGGGGCGCAGGTCCGTGCCGAGGCGTCGGCCCTGGGCGCGGCGCGGGCCGACATGCCGCGGCCGGTGCCGTTGAGCCGGGCCGAGCAGCGCGTGGCGGTCCTCGCCGCGCGCGGGATGAGCAACCGTCAGATCGCGAGGAAGCTGTTCATCACCGTCAGCACGGTGGAGCAGCACCTCACCAGGATCTACCGCAAGCTCAACGTCACCCGCCGCGACCAGCTGGCCCTGCTGCCCCTGGCCACCGAGCCGCCCCCCGGCGGTGAGGCGCTTCCCGAGGCGCCGGCGCAGTACCACGCCAGCTGACCGGACGGGCGCCGCCGGACCGGATGCCCGGTCCGGCGGCGCCCGCGGCGCGGCCGAGGTCCCGCCACCGGGCCGGGTCGGTCGGCCGCCCCGGCGGCCGGTCAGCCCGCCAGGTCGCGGCCGATGATCTCCTTCATGATCTCCGTCGTCCCGGCGTAGACCGTCTGCACCCGTGCGTCGACGAACGCGCGCGCGACCGGGTGCTCCAGCATGTATCCCATGCCGCCGTGCAGTTGGACGCAGGCGTCGACGACCCGCTTGTGCAGCTCGGTGGCCCACCACTTGGCCTTGGCGGCGTCGACCGCGCCCAGCGCGCCGTCGTTGAGGGCGAGCACCGCGCGGTCCACGTAGGCGCGCGTGACGTCCAGCTCGGTGGCCGTCTCGGCGAGCACGAAGCGGATGTGCTGGAAGTCGCCGATGGGCCGGCCGAAGGCGCGGCGACTGAAGCAGTGGCGGACGGTCGTGCGGTGGACCGCGGTGGCCGAGGCGAGGGCCTGCACCGCGACCGACAGCCGTTCCAGCGGCAGCCGCTCCATGAGATGAGCCAGGCCGCGGCCGGGCGTCCCGAGCAGCCAGCGCCGGCAGCGGCACGTCGTCGAAGAACAGCTCCGCGGTGTCCTGGGCACGCAGTCCGACCTTGGCCAGTTTGCGGCCGCGCCGGAAGCCCGGATCGCCGCGCTCGACGACGAAGAGGCCGAAGCCGCCCCCGCCCGGACCACCCGGACCCTCCGAGCCGTCGGCCGCCCCGATCCTGGCCGCCACCACCGCCACGTCGGCGTGGACGCCGTTGCTGATGAACGTCTTCTGCCCGCTGAGCACCCAGCCGTCGCCGTCGGGCACCGCGCGGGTGCGGATGCCGCGCAGGTCGCTGCCCGCGTCCGGCTCGGTCATCGCGATCGCCCCGATCAGCTCGCCGGCCGCCAGCCCCGGCACCCAGCGTCGCCGCTGCTCCTCGGTGCCCAGATCCAGCAGGTAGGGCAGCACGATGTCGTCCTGCACGCCGAGGCCCGCGCCCAGCGAGGTGGCGGCTACGGCGGCGATCTCCTCGGCGACCACCACCCGGTAGCGGTAGTCGGACTCGCCCGCGCCGCCCAGCTCCTCCGGCGCCGACAGGCCGATGATCCCCTGCCGGCCGGCCACCCGCCACACCTCGCGCGGGATCAGGCCCTGCTCCTCCCACGTCTGGTAGCCGGGCACCACCTCGCGGTCCAGGAACGCCCGCACGGTTTTCCGGTACGCCTCGTGGTCCTCGTCGAACAGTCCGCGCTCCATCGGACCCAGCGCTCCTTCCGGCCGGCCCGCGGGCGGCCACTCGCGGTCAGCCGGCCAGCGCGGCGACCTGTTCGACCAGCCGCAGCCGCCCCTCGCGGCTGCCGGCCGCCCGGCCCATCGGGCTCAGCGACAGCGTGGTGACCCCGGCCGCCGCGAACGCGGCGATGCGGTCGGCCGCCTCGGCGGGCGACCCGATCAGCGACACGCCGCGCACCAGGGAGTCCGGCACCGCCGCCGCGGCCTCGCGCCGCCGGCCGTCCAGGTACAGGTCCTGGATGCGCGTCGCGGCGTCGCCGTGCCCGTAGCGGCAGGCCAGGTCGAAGTAGAAGTTGCGGCCGCGGGCGCCCATCCCGCCGATGTAGTGCGCCAGCCGCAGCCGGGCGGCGTCCAGGGCGTCGGCCACGTCGTCGCCCAGCGCGGCCGGCACGTCCACGTGGACCTGCAGCTCGCCGAGCGCCGGGTCGCGCCGGGCCCCGCCCTCGCCGAGGGCGGCGCCGAAGACCTCCCCAGCGCGCTCGGGGTGGAAGAAGATCGGCTCCCACGCTTCGGCGATCTCCGCCGCCAGCGCGGTGTTCTTCGGCCCGGTCGCGGCGATCATCACCGGGATCCGCTCGCGCACCGGCCGGTTGAGCAGCTTCAGCGGCTTGCCCAGGCCGGTGCCCCGGTCCGGCCCGAGCGGGATGCGGTGGTGGCGGCCCTCGTACACCAGGGTCTCCCGGCGCCACACCTTGCGGCAGATCTCCACGATCTCGCGGGTGCGGCCCAGCGGCGCGTCGTACGGCACTCCGTGGAAGCCCTCGACGACCTGCGGCCCGGACACCCCGATGCCCAGCGTGAACCGGCCGCCGGAGACGTAGTCCAGTCCGGCGGCGGTCATCGCGGTCAGCGTCGGCGTGCGGGTGTACGCCTGGAGGATGCCGGAGGCGATCTCCAGCCGGTCGGTGACGGCGGCGACGTAGCCGAGCTGGCTGACCGCGTCGAAGCTGTACAGCTCGGAGACGTACACGATCCCCAGGCCCGCCCGCTCCAGGTCGCGCAGCTCCTCGACGGCCTCCAGGAAGCCGCGCCGGTGGTCCAGCTGCATGCCGATGCGCATCGCTCGCTCCTGTTCGACGGGTACGGGTGCGGGTACCGCGGTGGATCGCCGCGCCGCGCCGCGTGCCGGCCGGCCGCCGGCGAGACTACGGCAGGATCACCGTGGCGCCATGCGGATCGCGCCGTCGAGCCGGATCACCTCGCCGTTGATCATCGGGTTGGCGATGACGTGCGCGACCAGCGCCGCGTACTCCGCCGGCGCGCCCAGCCGGGAGGGGTGCGGGGTCTGCGCGCTGAGCGAGGCCACCGCCGCCTCCGGCAGCTCGCCGAGCATGGGCGTGTCGAACAGTCCGGGCGCGATCGCCGCGACCCGGATCAGCAGACCGGCCAGGTCGCGGGCGACCGGCAGCGTCAGGCCGGCCACGCCGCCCTTGGACGCCGCGTACGCGGCCTGGCCGACCTGCCCCTCGAAGGCCGCGACGGAGGCGGTGTTGACGACGACTCCGCGCTCGCCGCCCACCGCCTCCGCCCGCGCGATCCGCTGTGCCGCCAGCCGGATCACGTTGAAGGTGCCCACCAGGTTGACCTGCACCACGCGGGCGAACTCGGCGAGTGGGAAGGGGCCGTGGCGGCCCGCGGTCCTGATCGTGTTGATCACCCCGGCGCAGTTGACCACGAACCGCAGCGGGCCGAGCGTCCCGGCCAGGTCCAGCGCCCGTTCGACGTCGGCCTCGTCGGTGACGTCGGCCGCCGCGAAGAGCACCTTGCCGCCGATCTCCGCGGCCCGCTCGCGCCCGGCCGACCCCGGCAGGTCGGCGATGACCACCGCGCCGCCGGCCGCGGCGACGTGCCGGGCCACGGCCAGTCCGAGCCCGGACGCGCCGCCGGTCACCAGGGTCACTCCGTCGGTGAGGTGCACGTGCCTCCCCTTCCCTGCCGAGCGCGGGTCCGCGTGTCCATGCCGAGCGTGGGTCGCGCCGCGGCGTCAGCTCGCCGTCGTCGACCACTGGGGGGTCCGCAGGATCTCCACCACCGCCCAGCCGAAGTTGTAGCCGCTGCCCACGCCGGCCAGCGCGACCCGGTCGCCGGGCCGCACCGCGCCGGACTCCAGCAGGTGGGCCAGGCCGGCGAACTGGTCGCCCGCAGCGATGTGGCCGACCTCGCGGCCCCACGCCCAGGTGGTCTGCTCCTCGGTGATGCCCGCGGCCTTGCGGATCTCCCAGTCCTGGGCGACCCGGCCGATGTTGGGGTAGACGAACCGCGCGACGTCGGCGGCCGTCACCCCGGCGTCGGACAGCGCGGTGTCCATCGCCTGCTGCTGACGCACCGTCAGGGTGCGGATGATGTCCTCGATCTTCCCGCCGCCGATCAGGTACTCCTTCTTCCGCTCGCGCAGCAGGATCGGCAGCCCGGCGTCGCCCGGCGACTGCTGCCAGCCGCCGGTGCCGCGGCCCAGCGCCTCGTGCCCGGTGTCGCCGACCGTCGCGGTGGACAGCAGCCGGGCCACGCCCTCCCGTCCGCGGGAGAGCACCAGGGCGGTGGCGCCGTCGGCGAGCAGGATGTTCTTGTCGGTGCGGTAGCGGTCGTAGGCCGGCGGGTTGTAGCGGTCGCCGGTGGTGATCAGCGCCGACGACGGCTCGGGCTTCGCGGTCAGGTACGCCGCCGCCAGCTCCAGCGACATGATCGCGCCGTTGCACGCCTGCCGGACCTCCAGCGCCGGGGCGGTGCCGCCGGCGGTCTGCTCCTGGATGTACGAGCCGGGCGTCCAGTGGTCGAGCCCCTGGAACGTGGAGGCCGCGTGCAGGTAGAGCCCGACGCCGCCGTCCGGCGTCCCGGCCCGCCCCAGCGCCTCGCGGGCGGCCCGCACCGCCATGTCGGCGGGCGTCAACTCGTCCTCCACCCGCACGAACAGGTAGTCGTTCTCCTCGTGCTCCTCGGCGTCGTAGCGGCCGTCCGCCAGCGCCTCGTGCACATCCTCTTTGTGCCCCAGGAAAGCGGCCACGCCGCCCACGTAAATGTCGTCCCACCGCATCGTCTCGACCTTTCCAGCGGATTGTCACGGCCGACTCGCCTCTTCGGACGCTATCGACGGCCGACCCCTATAACCAACCCCAGAAATCTCCTCCGCCGCCTTTCTGGGGGCAGTGGAAAAAGCGCTCCGCCGCGCCGTACGGGGGCCGGCGCGGCGAAGCGCGGTTCGGGGAACTCAGTCGACCGGCCGCAGGCGCGGCCGGCTGCTCCAGGACGGGCTGCGGCCGCTCGCCGCCAGCGCGCGCAGCAGCGCGGGCGCGTTGGGCGAGACGTCGAGCGCCGGTCCGTAACTCCCGCTCGGCCGGGCCCTGGCGGCGAAGACGCCCACCGCCTCGACCAGCACCCGCCCGGTCTCCTGCGAGACGCGGAACGGCAGGCCGATCGACGAGGCCAGGTCCCAGCCGTGCAGCCCGAGTTCCTGCACGGTCACCAGCACCGCGAAGGCGGCGGGCAGCTTCTCCGGGCCGCGCGCTCGGCCCGGGACCAGCCCGAACTCGGTGCTGCCCAGCAGGGCCTCGGGCCGCTGCCAGGCCGCGCCGGTCCGGCGGGAGGCCGCCGCGACGTCCCGCGCGGTGGATGGCGCGACGTCCCGCGCGACGTCCCGCGCGGTGGTCGGCGCGGCACCCGGCTGCGCGCCGCGCGCCGTGTCGAACGCCGCGTCCTTGCGCGCCGCGCGCTCGCACGATCCGAGCGAGTACGCGAGGTGGGCGAGCAGTCCGGCCACCGAGAACCGGCTGCACGGCGTGCGTTCGCCCAGGTGCCCGGGGCGGACCGCGTCCGCGACGTCGGCCAGCGCGGCGCTCAGCTCCGCTATGGCGGCGACGGACGCCTGCGATCCGGCGGGCGCGGGTGCCGCGGCCATCGCATCCTGCCTTCTGTCGGGGAGTCTGCCGCCGGTCTCAGGACGCGGCGGCGGGCTCGTCGGAGGTGGTCACCGCGGCGGCCGCGGGCGCCAGCGCCGGCTCGGCCTTGCGGTGCAGCAGGGCCAGGAAAGCGCCGACGACGGTCGCGGCCGCACCCACCAGGCCGGCCACCCGCAAGCCGTCGGTCAGGTCGCCCACCGGCGGGATGCCGTGCTTGGGGACGTGCACACCGGCGTTGGCCACCGCGACCAGCGCCGCCAGGCCGACCGCGCCGCCGATCTGGCGGGCGGTGGTCGCCATCGCGGAGGAGACGCCCTGCTCCAGCAGCGCGACCCCGGCCCCGGCGCCGGCGAAGATCGCCGGGATGGCCAGCGCGCCGCCGACCGACCACACGATCAGACCGGGCAGCAGCATCCAGTACGAGCCGTCCGAGGTGAACGCCAGCGACAGGCCCGCCATGCCGATGCCGGTGCACAGGGTGCCGGCGAACAGGGCGCCGCGCATGCCCAGCTTGTTCAGCAGCGACGTGCTGAACTTGGCGGCGAAGGCCATCGAGGCGAAGGTCGGCGGCAGGAACGCCACGCCGGCGGCCAGCGGGCTGTAGTGCAGCACGTCCTGCAGATACGTGGTGAACAGGTAGTACGCGCCGCCCAGTCCGCCCTGGTAGATGAAGGCGACCAGCATGGTCACCGCCAGGCTGCGGTGGCGCAGCAGCCGCAGCGGCATCAGCGGGCTGCCGGCGCGGGACTCCACCAGCAGGAACAGCGCGAGCAGCACCGCGCCGCCGACGATCGAGCCGAGGCCGCGCAACGAGGTCCACCCGGCGTCCGGCCCGCTGGCCAGGCCGAAGACGACCAGGGTGGCCCCGGCGGTGGCGATCAGCGCGCCGAGCAGGTCGAAGCCCTTGCCGGAGCCGGGGAAGAAGGTGTCGGCGGGCAGCACCCGCGGCGCCAGCGCCGCCGCGCCCAGGGCCAGCGGCACGTTGACGAAGAACACCCACTCCCAGCCGGAGTAGTTGGTCAGCACACCGCCCAGCAGGGCGCCCGCGGACAGGCCGGCGCCGCCGATCGCGCCGTAGACCACCAGGGCCTTGTTGCGCATCGGCCCCTCCTCGAAGCTGGTGAACACCAGCCGCAGGGTGGAGGGGAAGAGCAGCGCGCCGCCGATGCCCTGCACCGCGCGGGCGGCCAGCAGGACACCGGAGTCGCCGGCCAGGCCGCCGGTCAGCGAGGACACGGCGTAGATCAGCAGGCCGACCATGAACATGCGGCGGGCGCCGAGCCGGTCGGCGGCCCGGCCGCCGAAGAGCAGCAGCCCGCCGAGCGCCACGATGTACGCGCTCACCACCCACTGCAGCGACTGGACCGTGAAGCCCAGGTCGCTGCCGATGTCGGGCAGCGCCACGTACACGATGTTGAAGTCCAACGTGATGATGAACTGGGCGAACGCCAGCAGGGCGAGCCTGGTCCCGGGGCTCGAAGGCGGGCGGGGGGCAGCATCAACCATGGAAGGGACTCGTCCTTCGGATCGTCAGGGGGGTCGTGTGCCCACGGCGGGCCGGGCCCGCGGCGCGGGCCGGGCGGGCCCGCGTCGGGCAGCACGGAAAGTGCGCCCTAGGGCACGTCTTGTTACTGAGGCCATCATCTGTGATGCTGAAGTGGCGCGTAAGGAGGCACTTTTATGTCCCAGCGAAACACCGATGTGTCCGTGCGGCTCGCGGCCCATGCCGAGGCGTGCCCGGTCCGGGAGATCATCGACCGGGTGGGCAGCAAGTGGAGTGTTCAGATCATCCTGGCCGTGACCCAGGGGCCGGTCCGCTTCACCGAGCTGGAGCGGGGCATCGAGGGCATCAGCCGGCGGATGCTGACCCTGACCCTGCGGAATCTGGAGCGGGACGGCCTCATCATCCGGACGGTGTACCCGACGGTACCGCCGAAGGTGGAGTACACCGCGTCGGAGATGACGATGGAGTTGGAGGAGCCGCTGTCGGCGCTCGCCCGCTGGGCGCTGCGCCACCGCGACGAGGTGGTCGCCTCCCGCGAGGTGTTCGACGCCGAACGCGAGAAGGTCGCGTCCTGACCGGACACGCCTGCCTCCTCCACCGAACCGGGTCCCGCTGGGGCCCGGTTCGTGCGTTCCGGCAGGTGACGCCCGCTCATCTGCGCTGTGACTAGGGGGGTTCCGCGGGGAGTGAGGGGTTGGCGGTAGGGGGCGCGCGAACCTAGCGTGCCAGCCAGCCGGGCCCGAACGGGCGCCGGGCCGCGAGAGGAGCGTGCGCACCATGCCTGTCAACCCCGCGGAAGACGTTCCCCGACCCCCCGCCTCCTTCGTGACCGCCCTGCAGACCGGGCGGCTCGACCGGGACGCGCTGCACCCCTTCCCGGCGCCCGACCCGGCGGTCGCGGCCGCCGCGGACGCGCTGATCGACGAGGCGGCGGAGCTGGTCGGCGGCCTCGTCGACGCCGAGCGGATCGACCGGACCCGTGAGCTGCCCGCCGGCCTGCTCGACCGGCTGCGCGACGGCGGATGGTTCCGGGTGCGCAACTCCGCCGCGCTCGGCGGCCGCGAGATGTCCGACTACGACGCCTTCCGGCTGGTCGAACGGATCAGCGCGGTGTCGCTGCCGGTCGGCCAGACGCTGGCGATCCAGAACGCGGTCGGCGCGGCGGCACTGCTGGCCGCGCTGCCCGAGGGGCCGTTGCGCGGCTGGGTGGAGGAGCGGATCGCGGCCGGCACGGTCTCCGGTTTCGCCGGCACCAGCCGGCCGGCGCCAACAACGCCTGGCCCGGGACCACCGCGGTGCCGACCGAGGACGGCACCGGCTACCTGCTGACCGGCGAGAAGGTCTTCACCGGCAACGGCGACATCGCCGACCTGCTGGCGGTGCTGGCCACCGCGCGAGAGGACGGGCACCGCCGGGTCGGGGTGTTCTTCCTCGACACCTCCGACCCCGGCTTCCGGGTGCGCTCCCGGCTGGAGTTCATGGGCGGCCGCGGCCTGCCGAACGCGGCGCTGACGCTGGACGGGCTGCGCGTGCCGCGCGAGCACGTCCTGCTCGGCGAGCCCGACCTGCCCCGCTTCCCGCCGCCGGTCGGCTCGGTGGCCCTGCTCAGCGCGCTGTTCTTCAACGCCGCGCCGGCGCTGGCGATCGCCCGGCAGTGCCTGGAGTGGTCCCACTCCTTCGTCGCCCGGCGCTCCGTCAACGGCCGTCCGCTGGGCGACTACGACCAGGTCCAGCGGATCCTGGCGACCACCGCGGCCGAGGTCTTCGCGATGGACACCGTCGTCCGCTGGTGCCTGCTGGACGCGGGCCTGGAGGACCGGTGGTTCGAGCGGGCCGCGGCCAAGAACTTGGTCACGGTCACCGCGTGGCGGATCGTCGACCGGACCGTCAGCCTCTTGGGCGGCGAGGGCTTCGAGACGGCGCACAGCAAGGAGCGCCGCGGCGCCGTGCCCCTGCCGGTGGAGCGGCTGTTCCGCGACGCGCGGGGGCTGCGGATCTCCGGCAACGTCGACTTCCTGCTGGACGTGCAGGCGGCCAGGCTGCTGCTGACCGGCCGCTACGCCACGGCGGCCGCCGCGGCGGCCGGCGCAGCGCCGGGCGTGACGACCGGCGGCGGGGCCGGCACCGCGTCCGCCGCGTCCGGCGCCGCGTCCGGAGTGGCCGCCACGGGCCCAGGGGCCGACCTGATCCCCGCCAACCAGGCCCATCTGGCCGCCGCCCGGCAGGGGCTGCGCCGCTTCGACCGGGTCAGCGCCCGCCTGGTGGCCCGCCACCAGGACCCCGAGGAACTGTTCGCCCGCCAGGAGACGCTGCGGCTGCTCGGCCGGATCGCCGCCGAACTGTTCTCGGTCGCCGCGGTCCTGGCCAGGGCCGCCACCGAGGGCGGCGACCAGCAGCAGGAACTCGCCGACGTCCACTGCACCGCCGCCCGCCACCGGCTCGCCGGCCTCTGGCGCCGCCTGGGCGCCCCCGACGAGCCCGACTACGCCAAGATCAGCCGGCTGTCGGCAGCCGCGGTCTCCTGACCCGCGGCCTTCCCGGACTCTTCCGACCGAAGGACCCTCATGACCGACATCGTCGAGCAACTCCCGCCTGTGCTGGGCGGTTTCGACCTGACCGACCATCAGCGCTTCGCGCGCGCGCCGGAGGGCTTCCCGTACGACGTCTTCGCCCGGCTGCGGGAGGAGGCGCCCGTGTTCTTCCACCCGCCGGGGCTCACCGAGGACGGCGAGGGGTTCTGGGTGCTCAGCCGGTACCACGACATCGAGTACGCGGCCACCCACCCCGAGATCTTCTCGGCGCAGGGCGGCGGCGGCCGGCCCAAGGGGGGTTCGCACCTGGACGACATGGCGTTCGGGGTGCTCGCCGGGGTGATCATGCCGATGCTGGACAACCCCCGGCACCACCTGATGAAGCACCTGCTGACGCCGGCGGCCACCGGGGACGCCGTCGCCGCGCTCGAAGCGGACATGCGGGCCTTCGCCGCCTCCCTGATCGACGCGGCGCTGGAGCGCGGCGGCGAGATCGACCTCGCCTCGGACATCTGCGAGCCGTACGCCTTCGGCAACCTGGCGGTGCTGCTCGGGGTGCCCCCGGCCGATCGGGCGAAGATCGCGTCGTGGGCGCACGACTCCACCGGCTTCATCGAGCGCCGCTCCGGCCTGCCCAGCGAGCGCTCCAAGGAGACGTTCCTGGCCACCCAGAACTACGCCCACGAGCTGCTGCTGCACAAGCAGGCCCACCCCGGCCCCGACCTGGGCTCGGCGCTGGCCAACGGCGACATCCCGCAGGACGCCGGCGAGCCGCCGCTCACCCCGTACGAGCGGGAGGCCAACCTGCTGCTCCTGCTGCTGACCGGCGCCGAGCAGCCCCGCAACACCATCGCCGGCGGGCTGCTGGCCCTGGCCCGGCATCCCGAGCAGTGGCGCCAGCTGCGCGCGGACCGCTCCAAGGCGGGGTGGGCGGTCGAGGAGATGCTCCGCTGGGCGCCGCCCAACCCGTACAACCGCCGCACCGCGACCCGGGACGTGCACGTCAGGGAGACCCTGATCCGGGCCGGGGAGAAGGTCACCCTGTGGTGGCCGTCGGCCAACCGCGACGAACGGGTCTTCCCGCAGGCGGACCGCTTCGCGATCGGCCGGGTGCTCAACCCCCACATGACCTTCGGCCACGGCAACCACTACTGCCTGGGCGCCGAGGTGGCCCGCCTGGAGGTCCGGCTGCTGCTGGAGGAACTCCTGGAACGCGTCACCGAGATCCAGCTCACCGGCGACGTCGCCTACCAGCCGAGCAACAAGCACACGATCGTGCTCGACCTGCCGGTCCGGCTGGTGCCCGACCGGCGCCGGGCCGCTTCCGCCTGACGACCTACGGAGAACCACATGACCGAGGCTCCCGCCTTCGACCCCGCGTTCGTCACCCAGCTCCTGCCGTTCAACCCCTTCGACCCGGCCTTCCACGCCGACCCCTATCCGGTGTTCCGGAAGATACGCGAGGAGACCGGCGGCGCGGTGCGCACCCCGGCCGGCATCGTCACCCTGCTGGACCACCAGCACGTCACCTCCGTGCTGTCCGACCCCCGCTTCGGCTGGGGGACAGCGAGGCGGTGCGCAGCCAGGAGCTGTCCATCGACGGCGGTCCGCCCACCCGGTTCCTGGCGATGCAGGACCCGCCGGACCACACCCGGCTGCGCGGCCTGGTGTCCAGGGCGTTCACCCCGCGCATGGTGGAGGGGCTGCGCTCGCGCACCCGCGCCCACACCGACCGGCTGCTGGCCGAGGCACGCGCCGTCGCCGAGGCCGGAGACGGCACGGTCGACCTGGTCTCCACGGTCTTCCGGCCGCTCGGCGGACTGGTGCTCACCGAGATGATGGGCATCCCCGACGAGTTCCACCAGCAGGCGTTCGACTACTCCGCGGACAGCGCCCGCGGACTTGACCCCGACTTCACCCTCACCCCCGAGCAGGCCACCCGCCGCGACGAGGGCCGGCTGTGGTTCGCCCGGCTGACCGCCGAGCTGGCCAGGCGGCGGCGCGCCGAGCCCGGCGACGACCTGATCAGCGACCTGGTGCGGGTGCAGGACGGCGACGACGGACTCACCGACGACGAACTCGCGGTGATCTGCGTCAACCTGCTCGCCGCCGGCTTCGGCGCGACCGCGGCGCAGATGAGCAACTCCGCCCTCGCGCTGCTGCGCAACCCCGACCAGCTGCGCTGGCTGCGCGAGCACGCCGACCGGATCGGCCCGGCCGTCGAGGAACTGCTGCGCTTCGACGGTCCGCTGTTCCTGCTCACCCGCGCGGCGCTGGAACCGGTCGAGGTGGCCGGCCACGAGATCGCCGCCGGCGAACAGGTCTTCCTCGCGATGGGCTCGGCCAGCCACGATCCGGCGGTCTACCCCGACCCCGACCGGCTCGACCTGTCCCGGACCCCCACCAAGATCCTCGGCTACGGCCACGGCATCCACTTCTGCGTGGCCGCGCCGGTCGCCCGGCTCGCCACCCAGGTCGTGCTCAACGCGCTGGCCGCCCACGACGTCGAACTGGCCGTCGACCAGCCGGTGTTCAACGGCGCGCTGGTCATCAGGACGCTGGCGGAGCTGCCGGTGCGCCTGGGCGGCCCGGTGTCGGCGTAAGGCGCCGCGAGCGGCGCACCGCGCACCGGTTACCGCGGGGTTTCGGCCCCTTCAATTCTCCGTGTCCCGGCCCCTGAATTCCCCCTTTCCCCGCTGCGGGAAAGGGGGGAATTCCAGTAGGGGGCAGTAAGGGTCAACGGGCGTTGGCCCGAACCTCACCGCACTCTAGAATCGAATGCAGCGGCAGATCCGCAGATGCGGGAAATCGCCCTCCTTCTTTTGTGCCGCCGGCCCGCACGGGCCGCGCTCTCGGTTCTCCATCCGGTTTTTTCCGAATCATCGTGAGGGAACACCCATGGATTTTCTGGCGGAGGCCGTACTCGCGGGCGGGGACCGCGACCGCCTGGAGCACGCACCCCTGCCCGACCGCTACCTGGCGGCGCATCTGCGGGTGGAGGACGTGGGCACGTTCGACGGCGCGGGGAGGGGGCGGACAAGGACGTCCGCCGCACCCTGCGGGTCGGTGAGGTGCCGATGCCGGAACTGGCCCCGGACGAGGTGCTGGTCGCGGTGATGGCCAGCTCGGTGAACTACAACGCCGTGTGGTCCGCCACGTTCTCCCCGCTGCCGACCTTCGACTTCCTCAAGCGCTACGGACGCAGGGGCGGGTGGGCGGCGCGGCACGACCAGCCGTACCACGTGCTGGGCTCGGACGCGGCCGGCGTGGTGGTGCGCACCGGCAGCGGCGTGCGCCGCTGGAGGATCGGCGACCACGTGGTGCTCAGCGCCGTCGAGGTCGACGACCAGGAGCCGGCCACGCACTCCGACGGCATGCTCGGCGCGGACCAGCGGGCCTGGGGCTACGAGACCAACTTCGGCGGCCTGGCCCACTACGCGGTGGCCCGCGCCAGTCAGCTGCTGCCCAAGGCGGCCCACCTCACCTGGGAGGAGGCGGCCACCACCACCCAGTGCGCGGGCACCTCCTACCGGATGCTGGTCGGCGAGCACGGCGCGCGGATGAAGCAGGGCGACATCGTGCTGATCTGGGGCGCGACCGGCGGCCTGGGGCGTTCGCGGTGCAGCTGGTGAAGAACGGCGGCGGCGTCCCGGTCGGGGTGGTCAGCTCCGAGGCCAAGGCCGAGGTGCTGCGCCGGATGGGCTGCGATGTCGTCATCAACCGGGCCGAGCTGGGCGCCTCCCGCGGCAGCCGGCCCACGCCGGAGGAGTCGATCGACCTGGGCAAGCGGATGGGCCGGATCATCCGCCGCGAGCTGGGCGAGGACCCGCACATCGCCTTCGACAACAACGGCCGGGCCACGTTCGCCACCTCGGTGTTCCTGGTCCGCCGCGGCGGCGCGGTGGTCACCTGCGGGTCCAGCACCGGCTACCAGCACACCTACGACAACCGCTACCTGTGGATGAACCTCAAACGGATCATCGGCTGCCACGCCGCCAACCTCCAGGAACAGTGGGAGTGCAACCGGCTGGTCCAGCAGGGCCGGATCATGCCCGCCATGTCCGCGGTGTACCCGCTGGACGAGATCGGCGAGGCCACGCGGCTGGTGCAGCTCAACCGGCACATCGGCAAGATCGGCGTGCTCTGCCTCGCGCCCGAGGCCGGCCTGGGGGTCACCGACCCGGCCGCCCGCGCACGCATCGGCGAGGAGCGCCTCAACCCGCTGCGTACCGCGGTGACCGCCGCCTGAGCACCAGGGGCCGACCCACGAGTGAGGGCCCCCGACCCGTCTCGACGAAAGGTGTTTCCGACCGTGGCGAACGACTCCGCCGGCATCCTCGCGACCGGCTCCTATCTGCCCAAGGACGAGATCCGCAACGAGGAGCTGGCTGCGCGGGTCGGCACGACCGCCGAGTGGATCGAGCGCAAGACGCTGATCCGCACCCGCCGCTACGCGGCCCCGCACGAGGCCGCGTCCGACCTCGCCGCCCGCGCGGCCGAGAACGCCCTGGCCCAGGCGGGCGTGGACGCCGCCCGCCTCGACTACATCATCGTCTCCACCTCCACCGGCGACTCCCCGTCGCCGCCGACCGCCAACCTGGTGCAGAAGGAGATCGGCGCGTTCAACGCGGCCTGCCTGGACCTCAACGTGGTGTGCAGCGGCTTCGTCTACGGGCTCGCGCTGGCCCGCGACCTGATCGCGCTCAACCCCGGCAGCCTGGTGCTGGTGCTGGCCGCCGAGGTGTACTCGCGCATCCTCGACTTCGACGACCGCCGTACCGCGGTGCTCTTCGCCGACGGCGCGGGAGCGGCCCTGGTCGGTCCGGTCGAGCGGCCCTACGGATTCGTCGGCGTGGACCTGAAGAGCCGGGGCGACGGCCACCGCCTGATCCGCGTCGAGGCCGGCGGCAGCCGCAAGCCCGCCTCGCACGACACGGTCGCCGCGGGCGAGCACTACTTCCGGATGGAGGGCCGCGAGGTGCGCGACTTCGTGCTGCGCGACGTGCCGCCCCGGCTGGAGCACCTGGCCGAGAAGACCGGGGTGCCGCTGGCCGACGTCGACCACTTCATCCCGCACCAGGGCAACGGCGCGCTGCTGCGGGAACTCGTCGGCAAGAGCGGCCTGACGAAAGCGGAGACCCACCGCACCGTGCACAAGTACGGCAACGTCGGCAGCGCCTCCATCCCCATCACGCTGGACGAGGCCCACCGCACCGGGCGGCTCAGGGCCGGCGAGCACGGCGCGCGGATGAAGCAGGGCGACATCGTGCTGATCTGGGGCGCCACCGGCGGCCTCGGCGCCTTCGCGGTGCAGCTGGTGAAGAACGGCGGCGGCATCCCGGTCGGGGTGGTCAGCTCCGAGGCCAAGGCCGAGGTGCTGCGCCGGATGGGCTGCGACCTCGTCATCAACCGCGCGGAACTCGGCGCGGACGGCGGCGGGCCCCCCGATCCGGCCCAGGCCATCGACCTGGGCAAGCGGATCGGCCGGATCATCCGCCGCGAGCTGGGCGAGGACCCGCACATCGCCTTCGACTTCATCGGCCAGGCGACCTTCGCCACCTCGGTGTTCCTGGTCCGCCGCGGCGGCACCGTCGTCACCTGCGGCTCCAGCACCGGCTACCAGCACACCTACGACAACCGCTACCTGTGGATGAACCTCAAACGCATCGTCGGAAGCCACTCCGCCAACTACCAGGAGGCGTGGGAGTGCAACCGGCTGCTCCAGCAGGGCCGGATCATGCCCGCGCTCTCCGAGACCCACACCCTGGCGGACGCCGCCGAGGCGTCCCGCCGGGTCCAGCTCAACCGGCACATCGGCAAGGTCGGCGTGCTCTGCCTGGCCCCGGAGCCCGGCCTCGGCGTCACCGACCTGGCCACCCGTGCCCGCCTCGGCGGGGACGACCGCATCAACCCCCTCCGGCTGCCCGCCGGGGACCTCTCCGCGCCCGCGCCGGCTCGCTGAGCCCCGACCCGTTGAAAGGCGGTCCCCAAGGTGACCGGACATCCCGTCGGCATCGTGGCCACAGGCTCGTACGTCCCGAAGGAGGAGATCGGCAACGAGGAGGTGGCCCGGCGCGTCGGCGCCACCGAGGAGTGGATCGAGCGCAAGACCCACATCCGCACCCGGCGGTGGGCCGCCCCTGCCGAGGCCGCCTCCGACCTGGGCGCCCGCGCCGCCGAGGACGCCCTGCTGCGGGCCGGACTCGGACCGGAGCGGATCGACTACATCATCGTCTCCACCGGCACCGGCGACTCCCCGCAGCCGCCCACCGCCTGCCTGGTGCAGGACGCCATCGACGCCAGGAACGCGGCCTGCTTCGACATCAGCGTGGCCTGCAGCGGCTTCGTCTACGGCCTGGAACTCGCCCGCGCGCTGCTGCAGAACCGCCCCGAGGCGCTGGTCCTGCTGATCTCCACCGAGGTGTACTCGCGGTTCGCGAACTTCGCCGACCGCCGCACCGCGGTGCTGCTCGGCGACGGCGCCGCGGCGGCCGTGGTCGGCGTGGTGCCCGAGGGCTACGGCATCACCGCCGTCGACCTGTCCAGCGCCGGCGACGCCCACGACCTGCTGAAGATCGAGGCCGGCGGCAGCCGGCTGCCGGCCTCCCACGAGACCGTCGACGCCGCCGCGCACACCGTCAGCATGGACGGCCGCGGGGTCCGCCAGTTCGTTCTGGAGCACGTGCCGCCCGTGCTGGAGCGGCTGCTCGACGCGGCCGGCGTCGAGGCCGCTGGCGTCGACCACTTCGTCCCGCACCAGCCCAACGGGGCGCTGATCCAGGAACTGGCTGAGGCCAGCGGGCTCGGCGGAGCGGTCACCCACCGCACCGTGGAGAAGTACGCCAACGTCGGCAGCGCGTCGGTGCCGCTGACGCTGGCCGACGCCGACCGCGAGGGCCGGCTGAAGAAGGGCGAGACCGTGGTGCTGGCCGGCTTCGGCGGCGGCATGGCGGTCGGCGCCTGCGTGATGCGCTGGGCGGTGGACGCATGACCGCCGCGACCTCTGCCGCCGTCCCCGCGGAGCCGATCGAGCGGGTCGGCGTCGTCGGCTGCGGGCTGATGGGCTCCGGCATCGCCGAGGTCGCCGCGCTCGCCGGCTGCGAGGTCACCGTGGTCGCCTCCCGGCCCTCCTCCGCCCGCGCCGGCCGCGAACGCGTCGAGGCGTCCATGGACCGCCGGGTGCGCAAGGGACGGCTGACCGGCTCGCAACGCGACGACGCGCTGCGGAGACTGACCTTCACCACCGCCCTGGACGACCTGTCCGACCGTCAGATCGTCATCGAGAGCGTCCTGGAGCGCGAGGACCTCAAGCTGGAGCTGTTCGGCGAGCTGGACCGGATCGTGAAGGACCCGGACGCGGTCCTGGCCACCAACACCTCCTCCCTGCCCATCACCCGCATCGGCCGCGCCACCACCCGCCCCGGCCAGGTGGTCGGCACCCACTTCTTCAGCCCGGTGCCGGCCATGCCGCTGGTCGAGCTGATCTGCTCGCTGCAGACCGAGGAGGCCGTCTACGAGCGGTCCCGGCACTTCGCGGAAGGGGTGCTCGGCAAGGAGGTGATCCGCTCGGCGGACCGCAGCGGGTTCGTGGTCAACGCCCTGCTGATCCCGTTCCTGCTGTCGGCCGTGCGGATGGTCGAGTCCGGGTTCGCCACCCCCGAGGTGATCGACCGGGGCATGGTGCTCGGCTGCTCGCACCCCGTCGGCCCGCTCAAACTCGCCGACCTGGTCGGCCTGGACACCGTCGCCGACGTGGCCGCGGCCCTCTACCAGGAGTTCAAGGAGCCGCTGTACGCGCCCCCGCCGCTGCTGCTGCGGATGGTCGAGGCGGGCCGGCACGGCCGCAAGACCGGTCACGGCTTCTACGAGTACGACCGCTGAGGAGGAGCACCAGCATGCCCGAGCCCACCGGGTCCGCGTCCGGGTCCGCCGAGCCGACCACCGAGGCCGTCGCCGTCGTCGGCCTGTCCTGCCGCTTCCCCGGCGCGTCCGGCCCGGCGGAGTTCTGGTCCCTGCTCGCCGAGGGCCGGGAGGCCGTGGGGCCGCCGCCGGCCTGGCCCTGGCCGGCGGACGCCGCGTCCGGCGGGCCGGGCGGGGCCCCGCGCGGCGGCTTCCTGGACCGGGTGGACGCGTTCGACGCGGAGTTCTTCGGCCTCTCGGCCCGCGAGGCCGCCGCCACGGACCCGCAGCAGCGGCTGCTGCTGGAACTGGGCTGGGAGGCGCTGGAACACGCCGGGATCGTCCCCGCGACGCTGTCCGGCACCGCCACCGGCGTGTTCGTCGGCGCGATCTGGGACGACTACGCCCGGCTGGCCGGCACGCTCGGGACCGACGCGATCACCCCGCACAGCATCACCGGCACCAGCCGCGCCCTGATCGCCAACCGGCTGTCGTACGCGCTCGGGCTGCGCGGCCCCAGCATGGTCGTGGACAGCGCTCAGTCCTCCTCGCTGGTGGCGGTGCGACTGGCCTGCGAGAGCCTGCTCAGCGGAGCCTCGACGGTCGCACTGGCCGGCGGCGTCAGCCTGGCGCTCGACCCCGACGGCTTCACCCTCGGCGAGCGGTTCGGCGCGCTCTCCCCGGACGGCCGCACCTTCACCTTCGACGAGCGCGCCTCGGGGTACGTCCGCGGCGAGGGCGGCGGACTGGTCGTGCTGAAGACGCTGCGGCAGGCGGAGGCCGACGGCGACACCGTGCTCGCGGTCATCCTCGGCGGCGCGGTGAACAACGACGGCGGCGGCGACAGCCTGACCTCACCGCGCGCCGAGGCGCAGCAGGACGTCGTCCGCGCGGCGTACCGCAGCGCCGGCGTGGCGCCGGCCCAGGTGCGCTTCGTCGAACTGCACGGAACCGGCACGCCCGTGGGCGACCCGGTGGAGGCCGCCGCGCTCGGCGCGGTCCTCGGCGGCGGCCGGGACGCGGCGAACCCGCTGCTGGTCGGCTCGGTGAAGACCAACATCGGCCACCTGGAGGGCGCGGCGGGCATCGCCGGGCTGATCAAGACGGTGCTGTGCCTGCACGAGCGCGCCCTGGTGCCGAGCCTGAACTTCCGCGCCCCCCACCCCCGCATCCCCCTCGACGAGCTGCGGCTGCGGGTCGCCGACACCCTGCTGCCGCTGGAGCCGGCCCCGCTCCGCTGCTGGCCGGCGTCAGCTCCTTCGGCATGGGCGGCACCAACTGCCATCTGGTGCTGGCCGCCGCGCCCGCCGCGACCACCGCCCCACCCGACGCGCCGGCCGCCGCCGCGGCCGCCGCCGCGACCGCCGCCCCGACCGGCGCCCCGGCCGCCGCGGACGGCCGTACGGCTGAACGTGCCGGCGAGCGCGTGCCCGTACCGCTGTCCGGGCGGACCGAGGGGGCGCTGCGCGACCAGGCGCGGCGGCTGGCCGCGTTCGTCGAGGACCGGCCCGGCATCGACGTCGCGGAGGTGGCGTACGGGCAGGCGGTGCACCGCACGGCCTTCGACCGCCGCGCCGTGGTGCTCGCGCGCGACCGGGACGGCCTGCTGGCCGGGCTGCGACAGGTCGCCGAGGGCAGGCGGCCCGCGGCGGGAGCGTCCGGGAACGCCGCGACGGCCGGCAGGACCGCGTTCCTGTTCACCGGCCAGGGCAGCCAGCGGCCCGGCATGGGGCGCGAACTGCACCGCCGCTTCCCGGTGTTCGCCGAGGCGTTCGACGCGGTGTGCGCGCACGTCGACGAGCACCTCGACCGGCCGCTCGCCGAGCTGGTGCTGCGCGGCGGCACGGCGGAGGAGGCGGGGGCCGCGTCCGCCGCGTCGCGAGGCGGGGCCGACGGAGCGGACGCCGCCGCCCTGCTCGACCGGACCCGGTACACCCAGCCCGCCCTGTTCGCCTTCGAGGTCGCCCTCTTCCGGCTGCTGGAGAGCTGGGGTCTGACCCCCGACCTGCTGCTCGGGCACTCGGTCGGCGAGCTGGCCGCCGCCCACGTCAGCGGTGTGCTGTCGCTGGCGGACGCCTGCGCGCTGGTCGCCGCGCGCGGCGAGCTGATGCAGCGGCTGCCGGCCGGCGGCGCGATGGTCGCCGTCCAGGCGGGCGAGGAGGAACTGCTGCCGACCCTGGCCCCGCACGGCGGCCGGGTGGTGGTCGCCGCCGTCAACGCGCCCGGCTCCAGCGTCGTCGCCGGCGACGAGGACGCGGTCGCCGCCGTCTGCGCGCTGTGGCGCGAGCGCGGCCGCAAGACCCGGCGGCTCCAGGTCAGCCACGCCTTCCACTCGCCGCTGATGGAGCCGATGCTGGAGAACTTCCGCGCGGTCGCCGCCGGGCTGGCCTACGGCGCCGCGCGCATTCCCGTGGTCTCCAACCTGACCGGCGGCGTGATCGACCCCGCCGCGCTCGGCAGCGCCGACCACTGGGTGCGCCACGCCCGGCAGGGCGTCCGGTTCCTGGACGGGATACGCACCCTGGAGGCCGAGGGCGTCACCGCCTTCCTGGAGGTCGGCCCCGACGCCGTGCTCACCGCGATGGGCCGGGACAGCGCCGAGCGCGGCGGCGCGGTGTTCGCCGCCACGCAGCGGGCCGGCCGCGAGGAGGTCCCGACGCTGCTCGCCGCGCTCGCCGACCTGCACGTGCACGGGGTGCGGTGGGACTGGCGCCGGGTGCTGGCCGAGACGGCCGGCCCCGAAGGGCGCCGGCTGCCCCTGCCGACGTACCCCTTCCAGCGCCTGCCGTACTGGCTGGCCCCGGCCGGCCCGCGCCCCGCGGCCGGCTGGACGGCGCTGCCCGCCGCATCGGAACGCGCCGTCGGCGCGCACTGGGTGATCGCCGGCCCCGACCCGTTCGGACTCGCCGCGGTGCTCACCGGCGCCGCCTCGGGCGTCTCCCTGCACGCCGGCCTGGAGGCGCTGGGCCGCGCGGTCGACGGCGGGACCCCGGTGCCGCCGGTGGTCGTCGTGCCCGCGGACGGCGCCGATCCGCAGGAGGCGGCGGCGGGGATCGAGGCGTGGCTCGGGCAGGAGCGGTTCGCCGCGGCCCGGCTCGTCGTGGCCACCCGCGGCGCCGTCGCGGCGACCGCCGCGGACCCCGTCCCCGAGCCGGGTCCCGCCCGGCTGTGGGCACTGCTGCGGGCGGTCGCCGACGCGCACGCCGGGCGGCTGACCCTGGTCGACCTCGGTCCGGCCCACGCGTCGCTGCGACCGCTGGCGTCGGCGCTGTCGGCGGGGCCCGGCGAGTTCGCGCTGCGGGACGGGCGGGTGCTGGCCCGGCGGGTGCGGACGTCCGCGACCGCCACCGGCTCCCAGGCTCCGGCGAGCGCGCGGGCCGGTGCGGCGGTCGGCGCGCTCGCCGGTCCGGCGGCCGGCGCGGTGGACGGCGGCGCCGCGGAGGCGCCGCCCGTCCCCGCGGACCCGGCCGCCGCCGGTCCGGACGCCGAACGGGTGCGGCTGGCCGCCGAGTTGCCCCGGCTGGTGCGTGAGGAGGTCGCCGCCGCCGTGGACCACGAGACCCCGGACGGCCTGGACCTGACACGGCCGTTCAAGGCGCTCGGCTTCGACTCGCTGGCCGGCGTGGACCTCCGCAACCGGCTGGCGGACGCCACCGGGCTGCGGCTGCCGACGACCCTGGTCTTCGACCACCCGACCCCCGAGGCGGTCATCCGCCACCTGACCGGTGAACTGCTCGGCACCGCGGACGCCGCCCCCGCGGACGGGTCCGCCCCCGCCGTCCGCGACCCCGCGGCCGACGACGACCCGGTCGCGATCGTCGGCATGGCCTGCCGCTTCCCCGGCGGCATCTCCTCGCCCGACGAGCTGTGGCAGGTGCTGGCCGGGGGAGAGGAGCGGATCGGCGCGTTCCCCGACGACCGGGGCTGGGACCTGGAGGGCCGGTACGACCCCGAGGGCCTGCTGCCCGGCCGGCACTACGTCCGCGAGGGCGGCTTCCTCGCGGACGCGACCGGCTTCGACGCCGCCTTCTTCGGGATCTCCCCGCGCGAGGCGCAGGCGATGGACCCGCAGCAGCGGCTGCTGCTGGAGACGTCCTGGGAGGTGCTGGAGAACGCCGGCATCGACCCGGCCGGCCTGGCCGGCTCACCGACCGGCGTCTTCGTCGGCGCGACCTTCCAGGACTACGGGCCCCGGCTCGACCAGGGCACCGCCCTCACCGAGGGCTACCTGATGACCGGCAGCACCCCGAGTGTGGCGTCGGGCCGGATCGCGTACACCCTCGGCCTCGAAGGCCCCGCGCTCACCGTGGACACCGCCTGCTCGGCGTCCCTGACCGCCCTGCACCTGGCCTGCCAGTCGCTGCGGCGCGGCGAGTCCGCCCTCGCGCTGGCCGGCGGCGTCACCGTGATGTCGACGCCCGGCATCTTCGTCGAACTCACCCGCCAGCGCGCCCTGTCGGCGGACGGCCGCTGCAAGTCCTTCTCCGCCGCCGCGGACGGCACGGGCTGGTCCGAGGGCGTCGGCATGGTGGCGCTGGAGCGGTTGTCCGACGCGCGGCGCAACGGTCATCGGGTGTTGGCGGTGGTGCGGGGCACGGCGGTGAACCAGGACGGTGCGAGCAATGGTCTGACGGCGCCGAGCGGTCCGGCGCAGCAGCGGGTGATCCGCCAGGCGCTGGCCGACGCCGGGGTGAGCGGCGCGGACGTGGACGTGGTGGAGGCGCACGGGACGGGTACGCGGTTGGGCGATCCGATCGAGGCGGGTGCGCTGCTGGCGACCTACGGCGCCGACCGTCCGCGGGAACGCCCGCTCTGGCTCGGCTCGGTGAAGTCGAACATCGGCCACACGCAGGCCGCGGCGGGCGTCGCGGGCGTGATCAAGATGGTCGAGGCGATGCGGCACGAGCGGCTGCCGCGGACGCTGCATGTCGACGAGCCCACGCCGATGGTGGACTGGGAGTCGGGCGCGGTCGCGCTGCTGACCGAGGAGCGCGACTGGACGACGCGGGACGGCCGGCCGCGCCGCGCCGGGGTCTCCTCCTTCGGGATCAGCGGCACCAACGCCCACGCCATCCTGGAAGAACCCCCGCACGACACGGAGTTCGACGCTCGGCGCGAGCCCGCCGGCCCGGCGGCGGATGCCGACCGGGACGAGGCCGCCACACCGTCGCCCGACGCCGGCCGGCCCGCCGCTGCGGGGACGGCGGTCCCGTCCGCGCTGCCCTTCCTCGTGTCGGCGAAGACCCCCGAGGCGCTGCGCGCGTACGCCGCCCGGCTGCGCGCGTACCTCGCGGAGCGCCCCGGACTCGACCTCGCGTCTGTCGCGCGGACGTTGGCGGTGGGTCGTGCGGCGCTGTCGCACCGGGCGGTGGCGGTCGCCGGGGACCGGGACGAACTGCTGGACGTGCTGGGTGCGTTGGCCGAGGACCGTCCGCACCCGGCGCTGGTGCAGGACGAGGCGGCCGAGTCCGGCAAGGCGGTGTTCGTGCTGCCGGGTCAGGGGTCGCAGTGGGCGGGGATGGCGCTGGATCTGCTGGAGGGCAGCGCGGTGTTCGCCGGTCATGTGCGGGAGGTGGCGGCGGCGCTGCGGGTCCATGTGCCGTGGGATGTCGAGGAGATGCTGCGGGCCACCGCGGAGCGGTCGGAGGTCCTGGAGCGGATCGATGTTCTTCAGCCGTTGTTGTTCGTGGTGAATGTGGCGTTGGCGCGGATGTGGCTGGGCCATGGGGTGGTGCCGGATGCGTATGTGGGGCATTCGCAGGGGGAGATCGCGGCGGCGCACCTCGCGGGTGCGTTGACGCTCGATCAGGCGGCCCGCGTCATCTCATCGCGTTCGCAGGTGTTCGCGGAGCACTTGGTGGGGCGTGGTGCGATCGCGGCCGTCGAACTTCCGGCGGAGGACGTCGAGAAGCTGATCGGGGACCGCCCGGCTGTGACGGTCGCGGGTGTGAACAGTCCGACGGCCACCAACCTCGCCGGCCCGGTGGCCGACCTGGAGGACATCGTGGCCGGGCTGCGGGCGCGCGACGTGCCCGCCCGCGTCGTGCCGGCGACCGTGCCCAGCCACAGCGCCGCCGTGGACCCGCTGCGCGACGAGGTGCCGGCCCGCATCGCCGGGCTGGTCCCGACCGCCACCACGACGCCCTTCTACTCCACCCTCACCTCACGGATCGCGGACGGCGCCGAACTGACGCCGGGGTACTGGTTCGAGAACGCGCGGCGTCCGGTGGCGTTCCGGCAGACCGTGGAGGCGCTGCTGGCCGACGGGCACACCGTGTTCGTGGAGCCGTCGCCGCACCCGGTGCTGACCCAGCACATCGAGCAGACCGCCGACCATGCCGGGGCGTCGGTCACCACGCTGACGACGCTGCGCCGCGACCACGGCGGCCTCCACCGGCTGCTTGCCGCCCTGGCCGCCGCCTGGGCGACCGGCCTGAGCGTCGACTGGACGCCCGCACTGCCCGCCGCGCCCCTGCTCACCCTGCCCACCTACCCCTTCCAGCACCGGCCCTACTGGGTCGCCACCCCACAGGCCACCGCGGCGTCCGAGGCCGCCGGTCCGGCCGCCGACGCGCCGTTCTGGCAGGCGGTCGGGAGCGGGGACGCGGACGGCCTGGCCCGCCTGCTGGAGACTCCGGCGAGCGCCGCGGTGCGCAAGGTGCTGCCCGCGCTGGCCGCCTGGCGCGAACGCAGCGACGCCCGGACCCGCATCGACTCCTGGCGCTACCGGCTGACCTGGCAGGCCCTCGGGTCCGCGCCGGCCGCCCCCGTGGCGAGCGGCGAGTGGCTCGCCGTGGTCCCCGCCGCGCCCGCCGCCGGGAACGACGCCACGCACGACAGCTCCCAGGACAGCTCCCAGGACAGCTCCCACGACAGCTCCCACGACGCCACGCACGACAGCCCCCACGACCACCCCCACGTCGCCGCGGTCCTCGACGCGCTCGCCGCCGCCGGGGTGCGCCCGGTGCGCGTCGCCGCCCACCCCGACCGGCGGGTCCTCGCCGACCGGCTCCGCGAGGCCGCCGCCGGCCGCGCACCGGCCGGCGTGCTCTCGCTGCTGGCGCTCGGCGAGGACGACGCGGTCCTGGACACGCTCGCCCTGATCCAGGCGCACGCCGACGCCGGCCTCGACGCCCGGCTGTGGGCCCTGACCAGAGGAGCGGTCAGCACCTCGGACTCCGACCCGCTGACCCACCCCCGGCACGCGCAGGTGTGGGGCCTGGGCCGGGTGGCGGCGCTGGAGCACCCGGCCACCTGGGGCGGTCTGGTCGACCTGCCCGGCGGCGCCCCGCGGGACACCCCCGACCAGCGGCTGCTCGCGCTGCTCCCGCACGCCCTCGCCGCGCCGGAGGAGGACCAGCTCGCCCTGCGCCGGGCCGGGCTGCTCGCCGCACGGCTGACCCGGGCGGGCCGGCCCACGGCGGCGGCCGGCACCTGGTGCCCCTCCGGTACGGTCCTGATCACCGGAGCCCTCCAGCCCGCCGCCGCCCACCTGGCCCGGCGGCTGGCCCGGGAGGGCGCGGAACACCTGCTGCTGGTCGCGCCGCCCGACGCCGACCCGGCCGCCCTCACCGTCCTGGACGCCGAACTGTCCACCGAGCTGGCCGCGTTGGGCGCGCGGGCCGAGCTGGTCGGCTGCGACCTGGAAGACCGCGCCGCCGTGGCCCGGCTGCTCGACGGCATCCCCGCGACCGCGCCGCTGGACGCCGTCTTCCACCTGGAGGAGCTGCTGGAGGAGGGGCCGCTGACCGAGTTCCCCGCCGACCGCTTCGCGCGGGTGCTCGCGGTCACGGCGGGCACCGCCCGGCTGCTGCACGAACTCACCGCCGACCGCGGCCTGTCCGCCTTCGTGCTGTTCTCCTCCTTCGCCGCCACCCTCGGCGGAGGGGTCGGCGTCGGCGCCTACGCGGCGGCCAGCGCGTACCTCGACGCCCTGGCCGTGCACCGCGGCGCGCTCGGACTGCCCGGCGCCTCGGTGGGCTGGGGCGGCTGGGACAACGAGGGCGCCACCGACGCCGAGCGCGCCTTCGAGCGGTCCCGGCGCGAGCGCCTCGTCCAGCGCGGGCTGCCCGCCCTCGACCCCGACCTGGCGCTCACCGCCCTGATGGAGTGCCTGGACCGGCGGGAGCGGACCACCGTCGTGGTCGACGTCGACTGGGACCGCTACCTGCCGCGGGTGACGGCCGCGCGGCCCAGCCCGCTGCTGGGCGACCTGCCCGACGTCCGGGACCGGCGGCAGCCCGCCCCCGGCCGGCCCGCCGAACTGCCCGGCGGCCGCCTCGCGGACCTGGCCGGCCTGGACCCGGCCGGACGCCGCGCGGCGCTGCTGGACCACGTACGGGCCGAGACCGCCGCCGTGCTCGGCCACGCCGACGCCGACGCCGTCGACCCGGAACGCCCCTTCCTCGACCTGGGCATGGACTCCCTGACCACCCTGGAACTGCGCAACCGCCTCGCCTCGGGCACCGGACTGCGGCTGGCCGCCGACACCGTGCTGCGCGGACGCACCCCCGCGGGCCTGGCCCGGCTGCTGGCCGACACCGGCCCGGACAGCCCGGCCGCACCCGCGGCGGCCGGCGTCACCGAAGCGGACCCCGCGGCCGGGCAAGCCGTCGCCGCTCGACAGCCCCCGGCCTTCGGCGAACCCGCCTCCTTCGCGCCGGTCCTGCTGGCGCCGATGCTCGCCCGGGCGCGCGAACTCGGCCGCACCGGCGCCTTCCTGGACCTCCTCGGCTCCGCCGCGTCCTTCCGGCCGCTCTTCCGCGCCACCCCGCGGCCGGCCGCCCTGGACGCGGTGACGCTGGTAGAGGGGACGGGCCGCGCCCAGGTGTTCTGCTTCCCCACCGTGCTCGCCACCTCGGGGCCGACGCAGTACGTGCGGCTCGCCGCGGCGCTGCCCGGGGACCGTACGGTGTCGGCGTTCTCGCTGCCCGGCTTCGAGGCCGGCCAGCCGCTGCCCGCCGACCTGGACGCCCTGGTCGAGGCCGCCGCGGCCGCGGTGCGCGAACAGGCCGCCGGAAGGCCCGCGGTGCTGCTCGGCCACTCCTCCGGCGGGCTGCTGGCCCAGGCGGTCACCGAGCGCCTGGAGGAGTGGGGGACGCACCCCGAGGCCCTGGTGCTGATCGACGCCCACGTGCTCGGCGACGGCGTCCTCGACCGCCTCGGCGCCCAGCTGATCGGCGGCATGGCCGACCGGCTCGCGCCGCTCGGCCCGCTCGACGACGCCCGCCTCACCGCCATGGGCGGCTACCTGCGGCTGCTCGGCGACTTCGTCCCGGCCCAGGTCAAGGCGCCGACCCTGCTGGTATGCGCCGCGCAGCCGGTGCCCGGCTGGAGCGAGCAGCACCGCTGGCGGGCGGACTGGCCGCAGCCGCACGAGGTCCGCGACCTGCCCGCCGACCACTTCGCACTGATCGAGGACCACGCGCAGCCCACCGCCCGCGCCATCGGCGACTGGCTCGACCACGTACTACGCGGAGGAGAGCGATGAATCCCGGAACCAAGCGTGTCCCAGTGCTGATCGCCGGCGGCGGCACCTGCGGACTGGCCGCCGCCTGCGAACTGCTGCGCCGCGGCGTGCCGGTGCGCGTCCTGGAGGCCGAGGCGGGGCCCAACCAGGGCTCCCGGGCGATCCTGCTGTGGCCGCTCGGCCTGGCGGTGCTGCGGCACCTCGGGCTCCACGACGAGGCGGTGCGCCGCGGCCTGCCGCTGAAGGCGCTGGTCTACCACCTCGACGGCGGCCGCCGGCTGCGCAGCGAGATCGGCGAGGAGAACCAGGCGCTGCTGCTGCCGCAGGACCGCACCAGCGCGCTGCTGGAGGAGGAGCTGGTCCGGCTGGGCGGCCGGGTCGAGCGCTCGACGCGGGTCACCGACGTGACCGCCGAGGGCGACTGCGCCACCGTCAAGGCGACCGGGCCGGAGGGCACCGAGCTGATCGAGGCCGACTGGCTGATCGGCGCGGACGGCATCGGCAGCACCGTGCGGCAGAGCCTGGGCATCGACTTCCCCGGCTCCAGCCTGCCCACCACCTACCTCGCCGCCGAGGGCTGCATCGACGGCGAGGCGGAGCGCGGCGCGGTGCACTACTTCCTGCGCTCCACCGGGCCGATGGTCTACGCCCCGCTCACCGGCGGCATCACCCGGCTGGGCACCCCCGTCGGGCCCGACACACCGGTCACCCCGGAGACCGTGCAGCACCTGCTGGACCTGCGCGGCCCCGGCGGCCTCCAGGTGCGCGAGCTGGACACCCTGACCACCTTCGGCAGCCAGGAACGGATCGCCGCCGACTTCCGCAGGGGCCGGGTCTTCCTGGTCGGCGACGCCGCCCACGCGCACTCGCCGATCGGCGGCCAGGGCCTCAACCTCGGCCTGCAGGACGTGCACAACCTCGCCTGGAAGCTCGCCGGGGTGATCGACGGCCGCCTCGACCCCGCGGTGCTCGACACCTACGCGGTCGAGCGGCGCCACGCCGCCGAGCTGACCGTCGCCAACACCGGCCGCTTCACCCGGATGTTCACCCTCGGACCGCGCGCGGCGCGGGCCCGCAACGCCGGCTGGCGGCTGCTGGAGGCGACCGGGGTGCTGCGCCGCCGGCTGATACCGCTGCTGGCCGGCTGGCGGGTGCAGTACCCGGCCGGTCCGCTGACCGCCGCGGCCGAGCGCGGCGGGCGGCGGGCCCGGCGCGTCACCGCGCCGGGCGCGCGCACCCCGCACTGGGCCGAGCAGACCGCGAGCCCGGACCCGGCGCCCTTCCGGCTGGTCACCACCGGGCCGGCCGACGGCCCCCTGGCCCGGGCCGCCCGGGACCTCGCCGCGCAGCGGCCCGGCCTGGCCGTCCACCGGCACGTCGCCCGCCCCGGCGCCTCCTTCCTGCTGCTGCGCCCCGACGGCTTCGTCGCCTCCTCCGGCGCCGCCCCGCGCGACCTGCACGAAGCGGCCCGCCTGCTCGCGGACGCCGCCGCCTGACCGAGCACGGCCGGGCGCCGCCGCGCCCCGGCCGTGCGACCGCCGCCACCCGAACGGGAGTTGACCCATCCATGCGTCTCGTGGACCAGGCACACACGGGCTCCGGCCCCGAGGAACTGCTCCGGCTCAAGCTGGCGGCCCGTGAGGGAACCGACCCGACGGCCACCGCCAAGCAGCACGCCAAAGGCAAGCTGACCGCCTACGAGCGGATCGAACTGCTCCTGGACCCCGGCTCGTTCACCGAGATCGAGCAGCTGCGGCGGCACCGCGCCACCGGCTTCGGCATGGAGGCCAGGCGCCCGCACACCGACGGGGTGGTCACCGGCTGGGGGACCGTCCACGGCCGGCGGGTCTTCGTCTACGCCCACGACTTCCGGATCTTCGGCGGCGCGCTCGGCGAGGCGCACGCCGAGAAGATCCACAAGCTGATGGACCTGGCCGCCGCCACCGGCGCCCCGCTGGTCTCCCTCAACGACGGCGCGGGCGCCCGCATCCAGGAGGGCGTCACCGCGCTCGCCGGCTACGGCGGCATCTTCCGCCGCAACACCCGCAACTCCGGGGTGATCCCGCAGATCTCGGTGATGCTCGGCCCGTCCGCCGGCGGGGCCGCGTACTCCCCGGCGCTCAGCGACTTCGTCTTCATGGTCCGCGGCACCTCGCAGATGTTCGTCACGGGTCCCGACGTCGTGGCGGCCGTCACCGGTGAACAGGTCGGCCACGACGGCCTCGGCGGCGCCGACGTCCACGCGACCGGTTCCGGCGTGGCGCACTTCGTCCACGACGACGAGGAGAGCTGCCTGGAGGACGTGCGCTACCTGCTCTCCCTGCTGCCCGCCAACAACCGCGAACTCGCCCCGTACCACCCGGCCGACGACCCGGCGGACCGGCGCACGCCGGCGCTGCTCGACCTGGTGCCGGCCGACCCCAACCGGGCCTACGACATGCGCGCCGTCATCGCCGAACTGGCCGACGACGGCGAGCAGTTCGAGGTGCACTCCAGCTGGGCGACGAACATCCTGTGCACCCTGGTGCGGATGGGCGGCCACGTCACCGGCATCGTCGCCAACCAGCCGATGTCGATGGCCGGCGCCCTGGACATCCACGCCTCGGAGAAGGCCGCGCGGTTCGTCCAGATGTGCGACGCGTTCAACATCCCGATCGTCACCCTGGTCGACGTGCCCGGCTTCCTGCCGGGCATCTCCCAGGAGCACGGCGGCATCATCCGGCACGGCGCCAAGCTGCTGTACGCCTACTGCAACGCCACCGTCCCGCGGATCTCGCTGATCCTGCGCAAGGCCTATGGCGGCGCGTACATCGTCATGGACTCGCGCTCGGTGGGCGCGGACCTCGCGTTCGCCTGGCCGGCCAACGAGATCGCCGTCATGGGCGCCGAGGGCGCCGCCAACGTCATCTTCCGCCGCCAGATCGCGGAGGCGGACGACCCGGAGGCGGTGCGCGCGACGATGGTCAAGGAGTACCGGCAGGAGCTGATGCACCCGTACTACGCGGCCGAACGCGGCCTGGTCGACGACGTGATCGACCCGGCCGAGACCCGGGCGGTCCTCATCGACTCCCTCGCGATGCTCCGCGCCAAGCACGCTGACCTGCCGTCGCGCAAGCACGGCAACCCGCCGCAGTGAGCGGCGGGTCCGCGCGGGTGCGGACGCCGGCGCCGCCGGCCGGGCCCGCGCGGCTGCGGGCGGCGACGCTGCGCGCCAGGGCGCGGGCGCGCCGCGCCGTGCTGCGCGCGCTGCGGGAGTTCTGGGAGACGCTGATCCTCATCGGCCGGCTGTGCGCGGGGGACACCGCCCAGCCCCCGCCCGCCCCGCGCCCCCTGACGGGCCCGCCCCCGGGCCACCCCGAGCGGATGCCCGGCGCCACCCCACCGGACGCCCGCGAGCAGGCGCTGTGGCACGACATCCTCGGGCGAGAGCCGTAGGCCACGGGCGTGACGTCGTGCCTGCCCGTTGATGCCCAGCGCACCCCGGCCTGGCGGCCAGGGAGCACCGGACGCCGCGGCGCAGGGTGTGAAGCCCTGCGGGGAGGGGGAGGCACCATGTGACGCCCGTGTGCGTCGGCGTCGGCAGGTGTGCCGCCGGCGGCCCTCAGCGCAGTGGGGGCGTCGATGCCGAGATCATGTCGAGGCCCAGCGCGGTGCAGTAGTGCGACACGCTCCTGCCGTCGCGCTGGGTGGTGATCAGCCTGGCGTCACGCAGGGTCTTGGCCTGCATGGAGGCCGCCGGGGGGCTGATGTCGAGTGCCTTGGCCAGGCCCGTGGTGGTGTGGTGCGTCGTCAGCAGCCGGAGCATCGCCGCGCGGGTGGTGCCGAGGAGGGCGTCGAGGGGGTCGGGGCGGTGGCGGCCTCCTGGAGCGGCAGCGGGGTGACGGCCGGGTAGACGAGGACGGCGGGACCCTCGGGCTGCGGGGCGATCAGCGGATAGGCGGTCCACAGCAGCGAGGGAAACAGCACCAGGCCCTGGCCGGTGAGCCGGACCTCGCGGTTGTACGCGCGCGGGAACTCCAGGGTCATGCCGTCCCACCGGGCCGAGGGGGACAGCCCGGTCAGGGTGGCGAGCAGCCCGTGCCGGGCCAGGGACCGCGCACGCCACGCCGCCTCGGCGTGGAATCCGGCCCGGACACGCGGCCAGGCCCCGGCGAGCAGGCTCTCGTAGGCCGCGGTCATCGACCGGTCGAGGAGCTGCCAGGACTCGCGGTCGCCGTCGGCGAGCCCGCGGGCCCACCGTGCCCGCGGCCGCTCCGGAGCGCGCACCCTGAGCAGCTCGGAGCGGACGTACGCGCGCGGGGTCGAGCGGACGGCGTCCATTCCCTCGGCGAAGCCCGCGGTGGGCGGGTCGAGGAACAGCGGGCTCTTGCCGGTCGGCGACAGCAGGTCGAGCATGGGCCGGGCCTGCGGCGGGAGGGACTGCTGGGCGCGGCGCCGCCACCGCAGGAACACCGGGTCCGCCGGACGCGTGAGCGTCATGAGCGCGAGGCCCAGCTCCATCAGAGGTGCGGGCTCCTCGGCCATCCGGACCCGTAACAGGTCCTCCGCGGTGAAACGCACCCTCAGCACACGGCCCCCCCGACGTCCGGTCCCGCGCCTGCCCCCGTCCGACAGTTCAGCGGCAGCTGAACACTTTGCCGCGGGCGACGCCCGACGCGCACGCTGTGACGCGTCCCAGTCAAGTCTCTGCCGCCGCAGGACGGGTGCGGCAGACCTGAACCGGACATCACACTCGACCACGGGGAGGGAACCCACGTGCTGAAAAAGACGCACATCGGACTCATGGCAGGCGCCGCGCTGCTCGGTAGCGGCCTCGTCCTCGCGCCATCGGCGTCGGCGTCGACGCCGGCCGACGTATCGCCCGACGTCGCCTGCAGCTTCTACCACCACAACGCCGACGCGGGCAGCGGCACGGTCACCGCCGACAGCCTCGCCCGCCGCGAGGGCCCGTACACGTACTGCGACGCGTACGGATACGCCGCCGCCGGCACGAAGATCTACTACTGGTGCTACGACTACGGCAGCTCGGTCACCGGCAACGGCATCACGATGGATACCTGGACCTACGGCCGGATCTCCGGTACGAGCCAGGAGGGCTGGTTCAGCGACGTCTATCTCAGCAACCACGGGGCCACGCACGAGTGCTGATGTCGCACGGTCGCTGACCCGCACGGTCGGTCCCGGGACCCGCCGGTCCCGACTCCGCCGGTCCCGGGACCGCGCAGCCGGTACGGGCATCGGCGCCGTGCGTCAGCTCCGGACGACCCGCTAAGCGGCGGCGCGCAGGGGCCGGTCGGGCCGGCACAGGGGGCAGGGGGCGGTGTCGGGGTGTTCGAGGGCGGCGCGGGCCTGGTCGGCGGTGGCGGGGTGGGAGACGTCGCGTACGGCGCGGCAGTCGCCGCGGTGGACGATGCGGGCCGGACCCGGGTCGTTGGTGAAGTAGACCGGCTCCTCGATCCGCCAGGGCGGTGTGACGCCGGCGCGCACGGTGGGCACGTGGTCGTAGTCCTGGCCGTCGAGGGGGGTGCAGGCGCCGGCGGGGGCGCGGAAGTCGACGGCGGCCGGGACGGCCAGGAGCCGGTCGCGCTCGGTGCCCTGGCTGGGCAGGTGGATCTGCAGGTCGTACCACCAGGAGCCGTCGTCCTCGCGGCGGCGGGAGCGCACGACCGCGTACAGGTGCTGCCCGTCCGGGAGGGTCACGTCGACCAGCGGCCCGTCGGCCCGCGGCAGGCGTGCCGGCCGCCGGTGCTCGCCCACATCCTGGTCCTCGCTCATCCCTCCAACCTAGTTCGATTGACCGTTCGATTCCACGGGGGATGCGAGGGGGCCCGGGCCGCGGCCTCCAAAGGCGGCGGCCCGGGCCGGGCGGGCGCGGGTGCTCCGAGGCCGCCGAGGGGGAGCAGGCGGGCGCCCGCCGGCACGGCGGGGTCAGGCGGGCGGGCGCCGCAGCCGGTCCCGCGCGGGCTCGCGCGGCCCCGCCGACTCCGTCCCGGCTCCGGCGTCGGCCGCGCTCGCGCCGAACAGCGCGAGCGCCCGGGCCGAACAGCGCGAGCGCCCGGGCGGAAGGGGTGCCGGGCTCGGCGTGGTAGACGACGAGCACCTGGTCGTCGGTCCCGGCGACCACCAGCTTCTCGCGGCGCAGCTCCAGCGGCCCGACCGCGGGATGGCGCAGGCGGGCCGGGCCGCCGGCCCGCCGCACGACGTCGTGCCGGGCCCACAGCCTTCTGAACCGCTCGCTCTTCAGGGCGAGTTCGCCGACCAGCGCGGTCATCCGCGGATCGTCGGCGTACCCGCCCAGCACCGCGCGCAGCTGGCCGACCGCGGCGGCGGTGGCCTGCTCCCAGTCCTCGTACAGCTCGCGTTCACCCGGGTCGAGGAAGGCGGCGAGCAGCCGGTTGGCGCCGGGCCGGAGGTTCGGCGAGAGCGCCTGGGCGGCGGCATTGGCGGCCAGGACGTCCAGGCAGCGGTCCTCCACGAAGGCGGGCATCGGCAGGGCGTCGACCAGCATCCGGGTGCCCGCGGGGACCTGCTGCGGACGCGTGCGCCCGGGGCGGGGCCGGGGGCGGACCAGGCCGTGCAGATACGCGGTCTCGTCGGGGTCCAGGCGCAGGGCGCGGGCGAGGGCGGTGACCACCTGCGCGGAGGGGGTGCGGTCGCGGCCCTGCTCCAGACGCAGGTAGTAGTCGGTGCTGATGCCGGCGAGCAGGGCGACCTCCTCGCGGCGCAGCCCCGGGGTGCGCCGCTGCCCGATGGCGCGCAGCCCCACGTCCCGCGGGCGCACCTGCTCGCGGCGCGCCCGCAGGAACTCGCCCAGCGTGTTCGGCCTGTCCATGCCTTCCACGGTAGGCGCCGTCCAGGCCGCCGGCCTGGTCCTGCTTCTCCCAGGAAGTTTCCGGCACTGCCCGAGACCGTGCGGGCGGCCCAGGGTGGAAGGGCGGGAGGGTCCCGCAGGCAGAAGACAGGAGCGCCGTGATGCAGCGAGTGGAACTGGGCGGGCTGACCGTGTCCGCGGAGGGCCTGGGGTGCATGGGGATGAGCTCGGTGTACGGGGCGGCGGACTGGGACGAGTCGGTCGCGACGGTCCGCCGCGCCCTGGACCTCGGCGTCACCTTCATCGACACGGCCGACGCCTACGGGCTCGGCCACAACGAGGTGCTGGTCGGCCGGGCACTGGCCGGGCGGCGCGACGAGGCGCAGATCGCCACCAAGACCGGCATGGACTTCACCACCGGCCGCGGCCGGCTCGTGGTCAGGAACGACCCCGAGCGGATCAAGGCCGCCGCCGACGCCTCCCTGCTGCGGCTGGGCACGGACCGGATCGATCTGTACTACCTGCACCGGGTGGACCCGCAGGTGCCGCTGGAGGAGTCGGTGGGCGCGCTCGCCGAGCTGGTCGCCGAGGGCAAGGTCCGCGCCATCGGGCTGTCGGAGGTCACCGGCGAGCAGCTGCGGACCGCGTACGCCGTCCACCCGGTCGCGGCGGTGCAGAGCGAGTACTCGCTGTGGACCCGCGACCCGGAGGCGACGGTCGCCGACGCCGCCCGGGAGCTGGGCGTCGGCCTGGTCGCGTACTCCCCGCTCGGCCGCGGCTTCCTCACCGGCACCGTGGAGGCGGGCGCGCTCGCGTCCGGCGACGGGCGGCGCCGGCTGGCCCGGTTCGCCGAGGACGCGGCCGCGGCCAACCGCTCGATCGCCCAGAAGGCCGCCCGGATCGCCGCCGCCAAGGGCGCGACGGCGGGCCAGGTCGCCCTGGCGTGGGTCGCCGCCCAGGCGCCCCGCCTCGGCGTCCCGGTCGTGCCGATCCCGGGCACCAAGCGCGTGCGCTGGGTGGAGGAGAACGCCGCCGCCCTCGACGTGCGGCTGACCGAGGAGGACCTGGCGGTGCTGGACGCCCTGGCCGAGCAGGTCGTCGGCGCCCGCTACTGATCCGTGCCCGGCCGGGCGCCTCCTGCGGCGATCGCCCCAGACGCCGGATGCGGCCGCCCGGACACGAGCACGGCGACGTGGTCCGCGTCGTTTTCGCCCTCCGCCGGCCCCGGGTCCGCCTCTGCTACAAGTGCTACAAGAGACGGTCGCCGAGGTCGACGGGGGAGTTGTCGCCGTACTGGGCGATGCTGCCGCCGGGGGTGCCGTAGTAGAGGCGGGCCTCGGTGTAGTAGTCGCCGTCGCCGGCCGCCTGGAGGTCGGGGCGGCCGTCGCGGTCGACGTCGCCGATGCCGAGGACAGTGGGGAACATCGACCATCCGCCGGCGCCGATGAGCTTGCGTGTTCCGTAGCGGCCGTGTCCGTCGCCGGGGTAGATCCACAGGCGGCCGGTGGAGTCGCGGGCGAGCAGGTCGTCGTGGCCGTCGGAGTTCATGTCGCCGGCGGCCTGCAGCGCGGTCATCTGGTTCCAGCCGGTGCCGATGAGTTTGCGGGCGCCGAACCAGCCCTTGCCGTTGCCGGGGTAGATCCACAGCTTGCCCGAGCCGTCGCGCGCCAGCAGGTCCTCGTGTCCGTCTCCGCTGAAGTCCCCGTGCCGGGTCAGCGCGGTCATCTGGTTCCAGCCCGACCCCACGTACACGCCGGAGCCGTCGCCCTTCAGGAACCACAAGTGCCCGTTCCACGTGCGGTTCAGCTGGTCGGGTGTGCCGTCGCCGTTCAGGTCGGCGAAGGGCTGGGCCGGTCCGGGCGGGAGAACCAGCGGGGTGGCCCACGACCGGTACTCCGGGCCGCCCGCTGCCTGGCGCCAGGTGTGGGCCCACCGGATCGAGCTCAGACCGTTCCAGAGCGGTTCGCCGTCCCCCTTCAGCTCCACCTGGTCGTTGCCGCTGCCGAGGTAGCAGATGGAGTCGTCTGCGTTCGGCACGGTGGTCTTGTACTGCGCCTGCGGGTACATGCACATGAAGTGCTGGCCGGTGCGGTTGTACACCGAGTTCGCCCGGTTGTCCCACGATCCCAGGCCGGCCTGCGGACTGGAGTAGGCGATCATCGACCCCGTGCCGCCGTCGCCGTCGAACAGGCACACGCTGCCCCTCGGGCACCGGTCCCAGCCGGACACCGCGTGCGCGGGCGCCGTGCCGCCGGCCACCACCCCCACCGCACTCGCCACCGCGACAACGGCAGCTCGCAGCCTCTTCCGCATCCGCCCCCCCAATCCCTGTGCCGCGAGAGCGGCTCGCCGCAGTGTAGGGCCGCGGAACACGCCGGGGCATGCCGGGGTCCGCGCGACCCCCGGGGTGGGAACGTACGACGGCGTACGCTACGGCGAGGCCGGGGGACCGGCGATCAGGTCCAGGGCCTGGCCCCGCTCCAGGCCCACCGCGGGCCGCGGCGGGGTCGACCTCCTTACGGCCGCCGCCTGGCCCTCATCGGCCCCGGTCCCCTGTCTGCGACCCACGGCGCAAAGGAGCCGCGCGGGGCCGGCACCGCGTCTGAGCGATGTGGCGGATCGTGCTACGCGCGTCGGTGCCGCGTAGCACGATCCGCCACATCCGAACGTCGTCTCAGGAAGCGGTGACGTCCGGCCGCGGCCGGGTCAGGCGCCGGGCCGCCTCCACGACGAAGGCGCGCCGTCGGGCCCGCTCGTCCGGGTCGGCGGCCTCGGCGCCGGTCATCATGGCGGCGAGTTGCGGGACGCTGAACCACCACGCCGCGAGTCCGATGATCATGAACATGAGGTGGCCGGCGTCGATGCCGCCGTCGACGGTCCCGTCGCGCTGGGCCTGGGCGGTGGCGGCGACCTTGCGGCTGTAGTGCTCGACGCGGACGGTGGCGCTGACCGGTGGCGCGCCGCGCAGGCCCTCCCATTGCAGCAGGCGCGCCAGTTCGGGGTGCTCCCCGTAGTAGTCGAAGGTGCGGCCGGCGACCTCGCCCATGTCGCCGAAGCTCAGGCCGTCCGGGGCGACGACGCGGGAGAGCTCCTCCAGGGCCTCGGTGAGCACCTCGTCGAAGAGGGCGTCCTTGTCGCCGAAGTAGGCGTAGAGCCGTTCCTTGTTGACGCCGGCCCGAGCGGCGATGCGGGTCACGGTGGTGCCGTCGGGCCCGTGCTCGGCGAACTCGACCAGCGCTGCTTCCCGCAGCAGGCGGCGCGTGTCGTCGACGGTTCGCTTCATGTGCGAAGGCTAGCACCGACACCAACGTTGCCGTTGGCGGTGGCGGGTACTACGCTCGGCGAATGACCAACGCCAACGTTGGCGTTGCTGATGAGCGGAGACACCTGATGGCTCTCACCGAGACGACGGCATACACCGACCGGGACGGCATCGTGGACGCGGTCACCCGGATCGTCGAGGGAATCGACTTCGGCGACGAGGAACTGCTGCGTTCCGCCTTCACCGAGGACGCCGTGTTCGACCTCGGCGGCATCGACCACAGCATTTACGTGTTCGAGCCCTACGTCGGCCGCGAACAGGTCGTCGAGACGCTGATGCGGACCGTGGGAACGGCGATGGACACCTTCCACGCCCTGTCCAACATCCGCGTGTGGGTGGACGGCGACACCGCCACGCTGACCTGCTACCTGATCGGACAGCACCACCGGACCGGCGAAGGGCCCTCGGTCGACTTCCAGGACCACCTGCTGCTGGGCAACCGGTTCGAGACCGAGCTGGTCCGCGACCACGACCACGTGTGGCTGGTCCGCCGCAACCGGGTCAGCTCGCGCTGGTCGGTGGGCAATCCCGCAGCGGCCAGGATCCCCGTCGAGCAGTGACCGTCGAACCCGCGTCGAGAACACAACCAAGAAGGGAGGACCGGCCATGCGTGCGATCGGCCTGACCGAGTTCGGCGGCCCCGACGTGCTGCGAGTGATCGACCTGCCCGATCCCGTCCCGGGTCCCGGCGAGGTGCGGATCCGCGTGCACGCCGCCGCGGTCAACCCCACCGACACCATGCTGCGCGCCGGCGCCGTGAAGGCATGGTTCGACGGCCGCCCCGGTCCCTACGTGCCGGGCATGGACGCCGCCGGCGTGGTCGACGCGATCGGCCCGGACACCGACACCTCGCTGCGGCCCGGCGATCCGGTGGTCGCGATCCTGCAGGCATACGGCCCGCGCGGCGGCGCCTACGCCGAACTCGTCGTGGCGCCGGCGGAATCAGTGGTGCCGATGCCGTCCGGCGCGGACTTCCCCGCCGCCTCGACACTGCTGATGAACGCCCTGGCCGCCCGGCGCGCGCTGGATCTGGTGGCCGCGCCGGCCGGCGGCACCGTCGCGGTGACCGGAGCGGCCGGCGCCTTCGGCGGATACGCCGTGCAACTGGCCACGTCCGAAGGGCTGCGGGTGCTCGCGGACGCCTCGGAGGCCGACCGCCGGCTGGTGAAGGAACTGGGCGCGGACGAGGTCGTGCCCCGGGGCGACGGCGTCGCCGCCCGGTTCCGCGCGCTCGTGCCGGACGGGGTGGACGCCGTGATCGACGGCGCCGCGCAGCACGCGCAGGTCGTTGCGGCGGTCCGGGACGGTGGCGGGCTTGCCGTCGTCCGCTTCTGGGACGGCCCCGTCGACCGCGGTGTCCACCTGCACAAGGTCTTGGTCACCGACGTGGCGACCGACCACGCCCGGCTGCTTCGGCTGCGGGATCAGGCCGAGGCGGGCGAGTTGACGCTGCGGGTGGCCGATGTGCTGCCGGCCGGCCAGGCCGCCGAGGCCCACCGACGGCTGGCCGCGGGCGGTGTTCGCGGGCGTCTGGTCCTGGATTTCGCTGCCTTCTGACGCCCCCGCTGCCCACGCGTCGTGCTCACGCCGGCCGCGGCGTCGGGGCCGCCGCGGCGGCGGCCATCGGGTGGATGCCGAACTCGGGCATCAGCATGCCCGCGATGTAGCCCATGTCGTACTTCTCGAAGTAGTAGCTGGCCAGGTTGATCTCGATCATCTCGCCCCGGTCGCTGATGTCGGCCGGCGCCTCCATGGTGCGCAGCCGCAGGGTGATGTGGCAGGGGCGACCGCCCACGTACTTCCTGACGGAGGCGTGCTTGTCGAGCAGCCCGAGCAGCCGGACGGCCTTGTCGCGGTACTTCCCCTCCGTGTGGTTCAGGTTGGTGAACCGGAAGTTCTTGTACGTGAAGGGGGACGCCTCCGCGCTCGTCGACGCCGGGCCTTCGGTCGCCGTCTCGTCCCGCGCGCGCTGCACGAGGTGGTGTCCCCGCGCGAGGGCGGAGGTGGTCACGGCGGTGTTCCCGGCCGTGCGCTGGAGGTGGAGCAGGCCGTGCTGAGGACGGCGCTCCGGCCGCGGCGCGGGCGTGGCCGGGGTACGGCTCGGCTCTTCGGCGCGAGCGGTGGCGCGCATGTTGCTCCTTCCTTCGGGGCGAGAACGCCCGGGACCAGTGACCGGTATACGGCACGCCGACGGCCCCCACCAGGTACGGAAGGGCAGACCCGCGGCTTCTTCCCGGCACGGTCCGGGCACTCCGGCTCCCGCCGCCCCGGCTCTCCCCGAGCGTGCGTCGGCAGGGGAGAGCGGAAGACGGCGAACGGGCTCAGGCCGGCTGCGGGACCGTCCTCCGGTTGCCCCACCGCTGAGTGCGGTAGCGGCCCGCCACCGCGCAGACGACGTAGACGGTGAACGAGATGGTGGTCACGTACGGGCTGATCGGAATGCTGCTGCCCAGTGCGAGCAGGATGCCGCCCTCGATGGAGGCCACCGCGAACACCACGCTGAGCAGGGGCAGCAGCACCGGTGACGCCGTGACCCGGGCGGCGGCCGCGGCCGGGGTGACGACGAGGGTGAGGACCAGCAGCGCGCCGACCACCTGCACCGACAGGGCGACGGTCAGGCCGAGCACCAGCATGAAGGCGAACGACAGGCTGCGCACCGGCACCCCGCGGGCCTGGGCGACGTCCGGGTCGGCGCTGGCGAAGGACAGCGGGCGCCAGATGAGCGCCAGGACGACCAGGACGAGGGCGGAGGTGCCGAGCAGCCACGTCATCTCGGGGGTGCCCACGGCGACGATCTGCCCGGTGAGCAGACCGAACTTGTTGGCCGCCCGGCCCTTGTACAGGGCGAGGAAGAGCACCCCGAGCCCGAGTCCGAAGGGCATCAGGATGCCGATCACCGAGTTGCGGTCCCGGGCCCGGGCGCCCAGCACGCCGATCGCCCCGGCCGCCAGGAGCGAGCCGACGATCGAGCCCGCCACGACGTTGACGCCCATCAGCAGCGCCGCCGACGCACCCGCGAAGGACAGCTCGCTGATGCCGTGCACCGCGAAGGGCAGGTCGCGCATGATGACGAACACCCCGGCCAGGCCGCCCACCAGGCCGAGCGCGGCGCCGGCGATGAGGGAGTTGCGGACCAGGGACAGCAGGTCGCCGTAGTTGTCGAAGGCGAAGATCTGGTGCCAGATCCCGTCGGCGAGCATCATGACCGGACTCCGTCGCTCTCGTGGGTTCGTGCGGTGCCGCGGGGCTCGACCGCCCCCGGGTCGGGATGGTGCGGGGGCGCGGCGGTCTCGTCCGGCGCTCCGACGACCACGACCCGGCCGCGCACGCGTACGACGTCGACCTGGGTGCCGTACAGCCGGGAGAGCGACTCCGAGGACAGCACCTCGTCCGGCGTGCCGATCCGGTGGCCGCCGCGCGCGAGGTAGAGCACCCGGTCCGCCAGCCCGAGCACCGGGTTGATCTCGTGGGTGACGAAGACGATCCCCGTGCCGTGGGAGCGACGCCGGGCGTCGACGAGTTCGGTGACGGCCCGCTGGTGGTTCAGGTCGAGGGACAGCAGCGGCTCGTCGCACAGCAGGATGCGCGGGTCGGTGGCCAGGGCCTGGCCGATGCGCACGCGCTGCCGCTCGCCCCCGGAGAGCATGCCGACCGGGACGTCGGCGTAGGCCGACGCGCCGACCGAGGCGAGGATCTCGTCCACCCGGCGGCGGACCGCGCCGGTGCGCGGCCACGGCCCGTAGCGGTGTCCGTCCAGGCCGAAGCGCACCAGGTCGCGGGCGCGCACCATCGCCTGCGCGGACAGCGCGGCCTGCTGCGGGACGTAGCCGATGTGCCGGCCGCCCTTGTGCGCGGGCCGGCCGAGCACGGTCAGCGTGCCGGCGGACAGCGGCTGCCGTCCCAGGAGGGCCCGGACCAGGCTGGTCTTGCCCGAACCGTTCGGTCCGAGGACGGCCAGGAACTCCCCGGGCCGCAGGTCCAGTTCGAGTCCCTTCCACACGGTGCGCGAACCGTAGGACACGGCGGCGTCGCGCAGGCTGATCAGCGGCGCGCCGCCGGGAGCGCCGTCGCGGGCGCCGCCGGGTGCGCTGTCGCGGGCGCCGCCGGGTGCGCCGCCGGGAGCGCCGTGGTGTGCGCCGGCCCCGCTCCGGCGTGCCGGGGGTACGGAAGCCACCGCCGTCCCCCTCACTTGGCCAGCGCGCTCGCGAGCGCGTCGACGTTCGCCGTCATCCAGGCGAGGTAGTCCTTGCCGTCCGGCAGGGTCTCGGTGACGGGCACGACGGGGATGCCGGCCGCCTTCGCCGCCTTCTGGACCTTCTCCGTCTGCGGGCCGGAGGTCTGGGCGTTGTAGACCAGCGCCTTGACCTGCTTGTCGCTGTACAGGGCGAGGGTCTCCCGCAGAACCCTGGGCGAGACGTCGCTGCCCTCCTCGACGGCCTCGCTGAACTCCTCGGGCGTCTTGTTGACCAGCCCGCTGGCCTCGGTCATGTACAGCGGCACCGGCTCGGTGATGCCGATGCCCTCACCGCCGTGCTCCTTCTTGATCTGCGCCTCCTGCGCCTCCAGCGGCGCGATCCGGGACTTGAAGGCTGCGGCGTTCGCGGTGAAGGCGGCGGCGTCCTTCGGGTCGGCCCGGCCGAGGACGGCGGCGATGTCGTCGGCGAGCCGGGCGACGGTCGGGAAGTCGTACCAGACGTGCTCGTTGAGCTCGCCGCCCTTGGGGGCGGTCTTGCCGGAGAACTTCACGACGTTGATCACCTCGGCCGAGGAACCGCTGCTCTTCAGCATCCGGTCGACGAAGTCGTCGTAGCCCCCGCCGTTCTCGATGACGACCTTCGCCCTGGACAGGGCCAGCTGGTTGCGGGTGTTGGCCTCGTAGGAGTGCGGGTCCTGGTCCGGGTCGCTGATGATCGAGGTGACGTCGGTCCGCGCGCCGCCTATCTGCTTCACGATGTCGCCGTAGACGTTGGTGGAGGCGACCACCGAGATCGTGGCGCCGGACGCGGAGGCGGACGCGGAACCGGACGACGCCGGCGCCCCGTCGCCTCCGGAGTCCGATGAGCTGCCGCAGCCTGCCAGGAGGGCCAGGGAGGCGCCGGCGACGAGCGCCAGGCTGCGGGACGGGGACGGGTGCATGGGGTCCTCCACGAACGGGGTCGGAGCGGCGGGTCATCACAGGTGTGTCCTGGTCCGGCCGCGCCGAGCCGGACACCGACCACGCTAAATGACAATGATTGCCATGACCAGCTCGTGAGGTGCGTGATGAAAATCGTTGCCAAGTCTTGACGTGCAGATACGGAGGGGGCCGCGCCCGCGTTCCAATGAGGCCCGGGCGACCCCGACGCCCCGGGCGCCCCCGGCGCCTTGGTCGGACCCGGCGGCCCGGCGGTTCCGGTGGACGGCGGCCCTCCCGCGGCCCCGGGCTCAGGCGATGAGCCGCAGCGTGTGGGAGAGGACCAGGCCGGCCGCGCCGAGCGCGGTGACGTGGTCGTTGGCCTCGGCGAAGACGATCTGCGGCGGGCCGGGCGCGCGCTGCGGGATGCGGGAGCCCACGTGCTCCTCGATCCGGCGGCGGAACGCGTCGCCGCCGGCGATGGCGTTGCCGTGCAGGATGAACAGGCCGGGCGCCAGGATCTGCTGGAGGTTGACGATGCCCACGGAGATGTTGCGGGCGAACCGGTCAAGCAGGTCCGCGGCGCCGGGGTGGTCGCGGGCGGCCAGCCGGGCCAGCGAACCGGCGGTCATGCTCGGGGCGGCGGGCAGCCCCAGCCGTACCGCCTCGTCGCGCAGCCAGCGGTCGGTCGCGATCGTCTCCCAGCAGCCGCGCCGCCCGCACTCGCACTCGCGGCCGTCCAGCTCGACCACCGTGTGCCCGATCTCGCCGCCGGCCCCGGCCTGGCCGCGCTGCACGGCGCCGTCGAGGACGAGCCCGACGCCCAGCACGTCCGCGAGGTAGAGCGAGGCGAACGACTGGACCCCGCGCGCCTGGCCGAACCAGCGGTCGCCGAGCGCCTGGACGCGCGGGTGGTGGTCGAGGTAGACGGGCAGGTCGAGCCGGCGGGAGAGCAGCGGGCCCAGCGGCAGGCCGTCCAGCACCGGCGCGAGGTTGACCTTCACCACCGTGCCGGTGTCGGTGTCGACCATGCCGCCGACCGCGATGCCGACGCCCATCGGCGGCGTCCCCCGCGACGGCAGCACCCGCTCCAGGCAGGCCAGCACCGTCTCCACCACCGCGTCCGGGTCCGTGCCGTCCGGCCGGAACCGGTCCTCGGCGGTGGCCAGTATCTCGCCCGCGGCGCTGACCATGGCGGCCTTCACGTGGCCGGGCAGCAGGTGCACGGCGGCGATGGACGGCCCGGAGGGGGAGAACCACAGCGGCCGGGCCGGTTTGCCGCCCGACGCGCCGCTGGAGCGCGGATCGCCCTCGGCGAGGATGCCGCTGTCGATCATCGGCTGGACGATCGTGCCGATCGCGGCCCGGGTGGTGCCGGTGAGCCGCGCCAGGTCGGAGCGGGACAGCGGGCCGATGTCGTAGAGCGACTGCAGCACCCGGGCCCGGTTGACCTGGCTGGCCAGGCTCGGCGAGATCAGCGGGGTGGCCGCGCGCCGCGGCCGTGCCGGGGCCGATGCCGGGACCGGGGCCGATGCCGGCACGGGCGCCGACGCCGGGATCGGGACCGGGGGCTGTGTCGGCCGCGGCGCCGCGGGAGTGCGGGCGTCCCGGCGGTCGTGATCGGACCTCAAGGCGGCTCCATCGATCGGTTGGGTAGCCGGACCAGTACAGCAATTGGCTCGTCATCATACAAACCCAGGCGACGAACGGGCTGTTCTGTGGATCGACCACCGGTCACACGCGGGAAACGCGCCCGACATCACGCGCGCTACCTGCGATGTAAGGCGACGGACACGGTCGAGCGCAACCCTTGACCTCCCAGGTTCGCATGGATAGCTTACAAACCCTCGCCCCGGTGGTTGCGGGGTGAACCGACCCGCGGACGCAGTGCGGGTGCGCATCCCGGAGCCCTCGCTCCCCGAACAGTCGTGTCAGGAGTCCTCGATGGTGAACGTCGGCATAGTCGGCGCCGGAATCCGCGGGCAGATGTACGCGCAGTCGCTCGCCGGCTTCCCCGGCGCCCGGGTGACCGCGGTCTGCGACCTCGACCCGCGGACGGCACAGAAGGCGGCGGACGAGTTCGGCCTCGCGGCCTTCACCGACCACCGGGCCATGCTGGAGCGCGGCGGCCTCGACGCGGTGATCGTCGCGACGCCCGACTTCGCCCACCGCGAGGCCGCCGTCGACGCCGCGCGCAGCGGCGCCCACCTGCTGCTGGAGAAGCCGCTGGCCACGACCGCGGAGGACTGCCGCGCGATCGCCGAGGCGGTGCGGGAGGCCGGGGTGCAGTGCATGGTCGGCTTCGAGAACCGCTGGAACCCCGCCATCCGCCGCATCCACGACCTGTCGGCCGGCGGCGCGCTGGGCGACGTGCTGACGCAGAACATCCTGCTCAGCAACACCTACTACGTGCCGACCCGGATGATCCCGTGGGCGGCGAGGTCGTCGCCGGCCTGGTTCCTGATGAGCCACACCGTCGACGCCGCCCTGTGGGTCGCGGACAAGCCGGTGGCCTCGGTGGTCGCCCGCGGCTCGCGCGGCAGGCTGGCCGAACTCGGGGTGGACACCTGGGACGTCGTGCACGCGCTGCTGACCTTCGCCGACGGCACCACCGCCAACCTCACCTCCACCTGGGTGCTGCCGGAGTCCTCGCCGTCGATCATCGACTTCCAGTACAAGGTGGTGGGCAGCCGCTCCGCGGTCGACGTCGACCTGCAGGACCAGAGCTTCCGCCACGCCGGGGACTCCTACACCTGGCCCGGCATGCTCGGCGGCGAGATCGACGGGCGGCTGCAGGGCCCGCCGACCTGGATGGTGCAGTCCTTCGTCGCCGCGCTGGCCGAGGGCAAGCCGGTCGGCCCCGGCCTCGACCAGGGAGCGCTGGTCACCGACGTCGTCCTGGCCGTCCTGGAGTCCCTGCGGACCGGCGAGGCCGTACCGCTCGCCGCGACGCCCGCGGCCTGAGACTCCCGAGCCCCGACCGAGCCCCGACCGGGCCCTGGCCCGAGCCTCCCGACCCGATCCGCCGGCCCCGGACCGTCGGAGATATGACTCACATCACCGTATGTCGCATGTATCCGGTCAGCGGATGGAGACTCGACCCCAGCGCGCCGGACCCCACCGCCCCAGCGCCGCCCTGAGCGCCACCCCTATGGAGCAGCCACCATGGCCCATCACTCGCAGCACACGCAGTCCTCGCACTCGCTGCCGAGCCGCCGCTCGGCGCTCGCCCTCGGCGGTGGCCTGATCGCCGCCGCCGGACTCACGGCGTGCTCCGGCGGCAGCACCGGCACGGCCGGCACGTCCGCGAGCCCGCTGGCCCCCGCCTCCTCCGCCGGCGGCAGCATCCGCATCCTCGACGACAACACCAACAAGATCTTCCAGTCGGGCGTCGTCGCGCAGTTCGAGAAGGACACCGGGATCAAGGTCGAGAAGTACGAGCAGGCCAACTTCAACGACCTGCACGACCGGCTGGCCACCCTCTTCTCCGCGCAGGACTCCTCCTACGACGTGGTGATGACCTGGGCCGCCTGGTCCGCCGAGTTCGGCCGGGCCGGCTGGCTGCAGCCGCTGGACCGCTCCGCCGTCCCCCAGGGCGTCCTGCCGGCCGCGCTGGACGCCGTGTCCTACGGCGGCACCGTCTACGGCCTGCCGAAGTTCGCCAGCGCCCAGACCATGTTCTGGAACAAGAACCTCTTCGACAAGGCCGGACTCGCCCCCGACACCGCCCCCGCCACCTGGGACGACTTCGTCTCGGCGGCCAAGGAGCTGACCGGCGGCGGCGTCTACGGCTACGCGGCCGACATGGGCAACACCGACGGCGCCTACCAGAACTTCCTGCGCGTCCTCCTGCTCAACGGCGGCACCATGTACGACGCCGACAACAAGCCGGCGTTCAACAGCGACAAGGGCGTCGACGCCCTCGACCGGCTGGTCAGGCTGCTGCGCACCGACAAGGTGATGAGCCCCTCCAGCCTGCAGATCACCAACTCCAGCGACCTGAACACCCTTTTCGCCAACGGCAAGGCCGCGATCGTCTTCAACTGGCCGGCCCAGTACCCCGTGGCCGTCGCCCAGGGCGCGCTCGGCGCGTCCGCCGTCGGCAACGGGATCCTGCCCGGCATCACGGTGAAGTCGGCGTCCATCGACGGCTCCGAGGGCTTCGCCATCAACGCCTTCTCCCAGAACAAGGCCGCGGCGCTGAAGTGGCTGCAGTACGTCACGACCGCGCCCGTGCAGCGCGAGATGGTGCAGAAGGAGGGCTGGTTCCCCGTCACCACCTCGCTGCTCCAGGAGAAGACCGTCACCTCGCACCTGCCCATCGTCAGCACCTACCTCCAGGAGTCGCGCTACCCGATCAAGCGCTTCGGCGCGCCCTGGTACAGCGACGTCGTGCAGCAGCTGTCGACCGGCATCACCACGGCGATGCTCGGCAGGACCACCCCCAAGAAGGCCCTCGACACGGCGGCCGACCAGGCGTCGGCGATCATCGCCAAGTACAAGTAGGTCACCTCATGCCGGCAACCACGCTGACCACACCCAGCCGCCCGCACGCCCCGACCGCCCCCGGCGGCGGGCGCCTCCGGCGCGGGCGCGCCGAACGCGGCGACAGGCGGTTCAACCTGCTGCTGATGGCGCCCGCCGTGCTGGTCGTCCTCGCCCTGTTCGCCTACCCCATCGGCTACGCCGGCTGGCTGTCGCTGCACCAGTGGAACGACAAGATCAGCCCCGTGCACCCGTACACCGGCACGGACAACTACCACCAGCTGTTCACCGACCCCGCCTACCGCGAGGCCCTCAACCGCACGGTGTACTTTTCGGTCATCACCGTGCTGGCCGGGGTCGCGCTCGCCATCGGGCTCGCGGTGCTGCTCACCCAGCAGTTCCGCTTCCGCGCCCTGGCACGCGTGCTGCTGCTCGTCCCGTGGGCGGTGCCGCCGGTGGTCAACGGGATCATGTGGCACCTCATCTTCGACGGCGACACCGGCATCGCCAACACCGTGCTGCGGGGCCTCGGCATCATCGACGGCAACAAGCAGTGGCTGTCCTCGCCCACCTCGGCGATGAACGTGCTGATCTTCGCCGAGATGTGGAAGCTGCTGCCGTTCCTCACCCTGCTGTTCATCGCCGCGCTCCAGAGCGTGCCGGCCAACCTCTACCGCGCGGCCAGCATCGACGGCGCCGGCGCGATCCGCCGGTTCGCCTTCATCACCCTGCCCAGCATCCGCACCACGATCCTGTTCGCCCTCATCGTGCAGAGCATGTGGTCGCTGAAGGTGTTCGACACCATCTACGTGCTCACCGGCGGCTCCGGCGGTCCCGCCGGCGGCACCACCACCGTCAACTTCTTCGCCTACCTGACGACGTTCAGCAACCTCGACCGCGGCTACGGCGCGGCCATCGCCATCAGCATCATGGCGCTGGTGCTGCTCATCGCCGTCTTCTGGATGCTGCTGTTCCGCGCGCCGTCGTGGTTCGTGGCCCGCGGCATCGGCCGCCGCGGCCCGGGCGGCCTGGGCCCGAGGAGGAGGACCGCGTGACCACCTTCCGCACCGCCACCGCACCGGGCGGCGGCCAGCCCGCCGGCGGCCCGGCGACGCAGGCGCCCCCGGCCCCCTCGCCGCGCCGCCGCGGACTGTCCCGCAGGGGCAGGAAGCGGGCCGTCACGGTGCTGCACCGCTTCCTGCTCGTCGTGGCCCTGCTGTACTTCATCGCGCCGTTCGTGTGGATGGTCGTCTACAGCGTCTTCCCGGCGCACGACCTCCAGCGGGAGAACCCGCGGCTCGACCCGGGCGACCTCACCCTGTCCTCGTACCGGCGGCTGCTCGGCCAGAGCAGCTTCCTGAAGCCGATGCTCACCTCCGCCATGGTGGGCCTGCTCACCACGCTGATCTGCCTGGCGCTCGGCTCGATCGCCGCCTACGGACTGGCCCGGCTGCGGTTCCGCGGCAAGCAGGTCCTGCTGCTGGCGATGATGTCCACCCAGGCGATCCCGGTGATCGTGCTCGCGGTGCCGCTGTTCATCGTCATCCGCACGCTCGGCCTCTTCGACACCCCGGCCGCGCTGATCATCACCTACACCGCGTTCATCCTGCCGCTGGTGGTCTGGATGATGGTGGGCTTCTTCGAGGACATCCCGCTGAGCCTGGAGAAGGCCGCGCGGATCGACGGCTGCGGCAGGTGGCAGATCCTGTGGCGGATCGCGGCGCCGCTCGCCGCGCCGGGCCTGGCGGCCACCGGCGTCTTCGCCTTCATCACCGCCTGGAGCGACTTCTTCCTGGCGAAGATCCTCACCGCGAGCAACGCCACGACGCTGCCGGTCAGGACCGCGTCGTTCCAGGGGCTGTTCGCCAACGACTACACCTCGGCGGCCACCGCCGGCGTGATCACCACGCTGCCGGTCATGCTGCTGGCCCTCGCCGCACAACGCTGGATCGTGCGCGGCCTTACCGAAGGAGCAGTGAAGGGCTGATGGGCGAGATCGTCCTGGACCGGGTCCACAAGTCCTACGACGGCAAGACCTCCGCGGTGGAGGAGATCTCCTACACCGTCGAGCAGGGCCACTTCGTGACGCTGCTCGGGCCGTCGGGCTGCGGCAAGTCCACCACACTGAACATGATCGCCGGACTGGAGGACGTCTCCGGCGGCACCATCACCATCGACGGCGGCCGGGTCGACGAACTCCCGCCGGACAAGCGGGACCTGGCGTTCGTCTTCCAGGACTACGCCCTCTACCCGCACATGACGGTCTACGAGAACATGGCGTTCGGCCTGCGGATGCGCAAGACCCCGCGGCAGGACATCGACCAGCGGGTGCGGGACGCGGCGGCGCGGCTGTCGCTCGAACCGTTCCTGGACCGCAAGCCCAGGGACCTGTCCGGCGGGCAGCGCCAGCGCGTCGCGCTCGGCCGGGCCATCGCCCGCCGCCCGGCGGTGTTCCTCTTCGACGAGCCGCTGTCCAACCTCGACGCGCTGCTGCGCGACCGCACCCGCACCGAGCTCAAGCAGCTCCACCAGGAGCTGGGCGCCACCAGCGTCTACGTCACCCACGACCAAGAGGAGGCGCTGACCCTCTCCGACAAGATCGCCGTGATGAGCCGCGGCCGGCTGGAGCAGTACGGCACGCCCCAGGAGATCTACGACAGCCCGGCCACCGAGTTCGTGGCGGTCTTCGTCGGCAAGCCATCCATCAACCTCTTCGACGCCGAGGCCGACGGCGACCGGCTGGTCGTGCCCGGCACCGGCATCGCCGTCCCCGGCGAGGGCATCACGGAGAAGAAGGTGCGGCTGGGGCTGCGCCCGGACGAACTGGCCGTGCACGAGGAGCCGCGCGACGGCGACATCCGCGCCACGGTCAAACTCACCCAGCCGCTCGGCCACGCCACCGACGTCGCGGTGACCGTCGCGGGCACCGACCTGCTCGCCCGCGCCCCCGGCTTCCTGAACGTCGCCCCCGGCCAGGAGGTCGGCGTCGACATCACCGCGGCGCGCCGCCACGTCTTCACCGCGGACGGCTCCCGCCGGCTGTCGCGGTGAGGCGACGGCGCGGAGCCGCCGGCGGTCAGCGCAGCCGGGTGGCGGCGATCCCGCCGTCGACGTCGAGCGTCGCGCCGTGGACGAGCGCGGCCTGGTCGGAGGCGAGGAAGCGGACCGCGTAGGCGATGTCGACGGGCCGTACCGGAGCCCCCGCGGGGGTCCCCTTCGTCAGCTCCGCCATCCGGTCGGCGTCGGCCGACGTGCCGCGGGTGGCCGTCGCTCCCGGCGCGACGGTGTTCACACGGACGCCGCGAGGCCCGTACTCCGCCGCCCAGGCCCGGGTCAGCTGTTCCACGGCTGCCTTGGTCGCCGGGCACAGGGCCTTGTAGGGGACGCCCACGCGGGCCATCCACGAACCGATGTTCACGATGACGCCGGCTCCCCGCTCGGCCATGCCGGGCGCCAGCTCGGCCACCAGCACGGGCAAGCTGTTGCACGAGGTGCCCCGCAAGTCCCTCGACGGTGCGTCCCGGCTGGGACAGAAGCTTGCGAGCGCCGAACCGCAGGGGGAGCGGAAGGCGGGCGCGGGTGTCTCCGAGGCGGGCGGGAAGCGGCAGCTGGTCAAGGCGCGCGCGGCGAAGGAGGCGGCGTGGGCGGCGGTACGTCCGGCCGCCGCGTCCGACCCCCACTCTGCCGGCCCCTCCGGTTCCCGGGTGGCCGCGGCCGCCGAGAACGTCCCGGCATCTGACGAGGGGCCGGTGGCGGTGTTCATCGCGTCGCGGCACAGCAACCCGGGGCGGTTGCAGGTGCGTGGTGGATGCGGCGGGCGGATGCGGTACAAGTGTGCTCGGACCCGCGCACGTCGTGGACGTCGTCCGCGCTGCACTGGACGGAGTCCGTCGACCCCGCCGCGCAGGGTGCCGACTGGGAATTCGTCGCGGACCGGCGTCCGGCTGAAACCGCAGCGCGTTCGCGGAGCTGGGCGTCAGGCCGTTGACGAGGGAGGAGTTCCCCAAGCGGCGGCCCGGCAGAGATGCTACCCCGAGCTCTAATGCAACCACGCGTGGCCGTGCGGTTGGGAGCGGCAAATCAGCCGCCCCGGCCGGCGGACCCGGCCCAGGAGCCAACGGCGGTCGACACCGCGGCGGGCGGGGACCTGGCGGCGGACGACGCCGGGTGCGACGAGACGATTCGCTACGTCGTGCCCGTGCCCGAAACGCCCTGCGCGGTCACAGTCCGGAAGGCATCTGCACTGCGGCGGCACCCACTGGGCCAACGCGGTTGACGAGCCGCGCCCCAGGCGGCGCGCCGAGGTGTGCGACCGGATCGTCGGGCGCTCGGCATACGAGCGTGTGGAGCCCTGGCGCTCGGCGGGTCAGCTCGTCCCAGTCCGGCCGATCACCGGCGACCGGCAGAACGTCAACGGCGCCCGGAGCGCAGCCGGGACGGCGACATCGAGCCGGGCGACGGGGTCCTGTTCGACGTGACCGGGCTTTCCGGGGACGGCAAGCGCGTGCCCCGTCCCGCTGCGCCGAGTGCGCCGCAAAGATCGTGGGGCACTCGCCGGAGGACCTGCGGGCGCTCGCGCTTCCGGGGACGCTCGGACGTTGCCGGGCGCCAACCCTCCCACCCGGCCAGATGTGGTCGCCGGCGTCGGCGGCGAGGGTGTCGGTATTGGCTCGCAGGACGGCGGGCGCCCGCGTGTCGCTGCCCTGCCTGCGTGTCGAGCGAACCAACTGTGACTACTATGAGTGACCTGATCGCTGCCGTGCGTAGGTATGTGGGGTGTCGGGAGCGGTCGCTGCCGTGGGCGCCGTCGATGACGCACGCGGTGCCACATGTGCGCGGCCGGTGGCCGAGATGGCTGCCGCCGAGCGGTTCGGATCAGGACGGGGCGGAACCCATGGTTGTGACAGCACCCTCCGAGGCGTCGGCGCAGCGCCCCGTCTCGGGCCGGCGTGGCCGCATTCTGGTCACCTGGCTCAGTACCACCGACCATAAGAAGATCGGGCACCTTTATTTGATCACGTCGTTCTGCTTCTTCCTGTTCGCCGGAGCGCTGGCGATGGTGATGCGCGCGGAACTGGCACGGCCAGGGATGCAGTTCCTGTCGAACGAGCAGTACAACCAGATGTTCACCATGCACGGCACGGTCATGCTGCTGCTGTTCGCCACTCCCACTTTCGCCGGGTTCGCAAACGCCGTCATGCCGCTGCAGATCGGGGCGCCGGATGTCGCCTTCCCTCGTCTGAACATGTTCTCCTACTGGCTGTTCCTGTTCGGCGGGCTGATCACGGTGGCCGGTTTCCTCACGTCCAACGGAAGTGCGGACTTCGGCTGGACCGCCTATGCCCCGCTCAGCGACAAGGCGCATAGCCCCACTGTGGGCGCCGACATGTGGATCATGGGCCTGGGGCTCGCCGGGTTCGGCACGATCTTGGGCGCGGTGAATTTCGTCGCCACCATCGTGTGCATGCGGGCCCCGGGCATGACGATGTTCCGCATGCCGATTTTCACCTGGAATGTGCTGCTCACTTCGGTGCTGGTCCTGCTCGCCTTCCCGGTTCTGGCGGCGGCGCTGCTGTGCCTGGAGGCAGACCGCAAGTTCGGCGCCCACGTCTTCGACGCCGCCAACGGCGGCGCGATCATGTGGCAGCACCTGTTCTGGTTCTTCGGCCATCCCGAGGTCTACATCCTGGCGCTGCCGTTCTTCGGGGTGGTCACCGAGATTTTCCCGGTGTTCGCCCGCAAACCGATCTTCGGATACGTCGGCCTGGTCGGCGCGACCGTGGCCATCGCCGGTCTGTCGGTGACGGTCTGGGCGCACCACATGTTCGCCACCGGTATGGTCCTGCTGCCGTTCTTCTCGTTCATGACGTTCCTGATCGCCGTCCCGACGGGAGTGAAGTTCTTCAACTGGATCGGCACCTTGTGGAACGGTTCCCTTAGTTTTGAGACCCCGATGCTGTGGTCCGTCGGTTTCCTTGTGACGTTCCTGTTCGGCGGCCTGACCGGGATCATCCTTGCCTCACCGCCGCTGGACTGGCACGTGACCGACTCCTACTTCGTCGTCGCCCATTTCCACTACGTGCTGTTCGGTACGATCGTCTTCGCGATGTTCGGCGGCTTCCACTTCTGGTGGCCGAAGATGACCGGCAGGCTTCTCGACGAACGGCTCGGGAAGATCCACTTCTGGACGCTGTTCGTCGGATTCCACACCACGTTCCTGATCCAGCACTGGCTGGGTGCCGAGGGCATGCCCCGTCGCTACGCCGACTACCTGGCGGCCGATGGCTTCACCACCTTGAACACCGTCTCGTCGATCGGCTCGTTCCTGCTCGGCCTGTCCACCCTGCCGTTCCTGTACAACGTGTGGAAGACCGCCAAGTACGGCAAGCCGGTCATGGTGGACGATCCTTGGGGCTACGGCCGGTCCCTCGAATGGGCCACGTCCTGTCCGCCGCCCCGGCACAACTTTCTGACTTTGCCTCGCATCCGTTCCGAATCCCCCGCCTTCGACCTTCACCATCCCGGCATCGCCACCGCCGAGAAAGAACTCCAGGGCGGGCGCCGCGACGCCGTCGAGCCCGGCAGGGGCCTGGCGTCTCCCTCCGAAGGCGACAATCCGTGAGGGACCAGGACATCCCCCGAGCCGGATCCGACATCGCGGCGGAGATCAACCGGATCGAGGTCTATCTGCTCACGGAACGCGAACGCTCCCTCGCCCGCGAGGAAGCCGAAGCCTTCGCCGAGCTCATGCCCTGGCTGCTGGTTGCGCAGCGCGAGCAGGTCGTGCACCACTACACGCGGGCCCGTCTGGAGATCTCCCGCCACCAGCTGAGGGCCGCGGCTGTCCGTGCCGGCGAACTGCGGCAGGAATACGAACAGCGGTACCACATCCTGCGGACCCGCCTGCTGCGCCGCTGCACCGCCACCGTACTGGCAGCCTTCGCGCTGACCGCTGCCCTTACCGCGACGCTTGTGCTCACCACCTGTGCGCACGGCGGCTGAGAACCCGTCCCTCGGATGGTGTCCCTGCCCAGCGGCAGACCCACCGCCGCCCGGGCATCGGGCGCCACGAAGTGGGCTTGGGTCTCACCGGTCGAGGGGGCGGGCCAGCAAGGGAGCGAGCAGGTCGCGGAAGCGGGGGGAGGGGGCTATGCCCAGCTCGTCACGGAGGCGTTCGCGGTAGCGGTCGTAGTGCCGCAGCGCCTCGGAAGGATTTCCCTCGGCCAGGTGGACGGCCGCAACCGCGCGGTGCGCGCTCTCCCGCAACGGCTCGCAGGCCACCGCCGCCATCGCGGCCTCCAGGGCCTCCTCCAGCCGACCGGCCCGGCACTGGTGCGCGGCCAACTGCTCCAGGGCTCGCAGCCGCAGCTGCCGATGCCATTCGCGGGCCGCCAGCAGCCAGTCGTCGTGCCAGTCGGGCAGCAGATCCTGGCACAGCGTCCCGGTGCTGGGCAGAGCCGCCGTCGCTCCCGCCTCGGCAGCTCTGCCCAGCACCGCGGCCTGCTGCTGAAGCAGCCGCGCGTCGATCGCCACGTGCGGGGCGATTTGCAGGCCCGTGCGGTGCTCGTCCACCAGCGCGTGGCCGGGCCGGCGGCCGCCGGGCAGCCGCCACAGGGCGCAGCGCAGGTTCGCCGAGGCACGCGATTCCTCGTGGTCGGGCCACAGCGCGTGCGCCAGCTCCATGCGCGGCACGGGACGGGTGTGCACGGCCAGGAAGGCAAACAGCTTCTGTGGCAGCGGCGGGACATCGACGCCGCGCGTGCCGTGGGTCAGGGCGAAGGAACCCAGCAGGTGCAGGTCCCAGTGGGAGCCCGTGCTCGCGGCCGGGGCGGGGGAGTGAGCGGGCGGGGGCACATCGCCTCCTTGTCGGTCGGGGGGCGAGGGCGGGATCCCCGCACATGCCCGGGGCCTACGTCGGTCGCGTGCCCGGCCGACGGCGGACATATGCGGATGAATTGCACACGCATCCGGTGACGGGCCCGTGACGGCGACACGCTCCCCTGGGCAGTGAAGCCCGGCCGCGTCCCGGTTCCCGCCGGTGACCGCGGCTGCCAATCCCAGCCCCCCGCGCGGGGGAGTCGAGGAGCCGTACACGATGTTCCGTCACACCTCCCAGCTGCAGTACGCAGCCAAGCCCGACAAGCCCGACCCGGTCTACGCCCACAAGCTCCAGGAACTCATCGGAGGGGCCTTCGGCGAGATGACGGTCGCCCTGCAGTACCTGTTCCAGGGCTGGAACTGCCGAGTACCGGGCAAGTACAAGGACCTGATCATGGACACTGCGACCGAGGAGATCGGTCACGTAGAGATGCTCGCCACGATGGTCGCACGGCTCCTGGAGGGCGCGCCGGCCACCGCCACCACCAAGGCGGCCGCCGCCGATCCGGTGGTCGGCGCCGTGCTGGGCGGGATGGACCCGCAGCACGCCATCGTCTCCGGCGGCGGTGCGATGCCCATCGACGCGAACGGCTACCCGTGGAGCGGCAAGTTCGTCGTGGCCAGCGGAAACCTGCTCGCCGACTTCCAGGCCAACGCCGCGGCCGAGGCCCACGGCCGGCTGCAGACGGCCCGTCTGTACCAGATGACCGACGACGCCGGAGTACGGGACATGCTGCAATTCAACCTCGCCCGCGACACCGTGCACCAGCTGCAGTGGCTGAAAGCCATCGAGGAGCTCCAGGCCGACGGGCTGGAGCCGACCCCGGTCGCCCCAAACGCGCTGTTCGACGAGGAGAAGACTGGCGACGCCCACGCGGTGTGGCACCTGTCCGACGGCCAGGCCGGCGATCAGGGTGGATGGATCGGTACGCCCACTCCCAACGGCGATCCGATCACCTACGTGGCCGAGCCCGTGGCGCAGGGGGACACCGGCATCGCCCCTCCGCCGGACCCCAAGCTGTACGCGACCTACGACGGCAGCCGCGGCGCGCCGGCCTCTCCCGCGCTGGGCACCGAGACCGGCCCCATGGGCAAGCTCAAGGACAAGCTCACCTAAGGCTGCGCCGGCCCGCCGGAGCCCCAACCCGGCGGGCCGTGCACCCGCCGTGCACCCGTCCGCGGCCCGGCCGGCCACCCGCGTCGGACAGCTCCGGTCCCCGCCCCCTCCGGCCGCCCACCGCACCGTCCCGGCCCGTCCGACGTGACGCGCCCTCCCTTCCCGCCGGGAGTCCTCCCATGGTTGTTCCCTCGTCCTCCACCCGTCGTGCGGTTCGCGGGCCGCTGCCCGTGCTGCTCGTGGTGCAGGCGGTCGCGCTCGCGGCGGCCGTGTCCGCACGGACCGTCGCCGGAAGCATCACGGCGCTGGCACTGGTCGGCTGCACCACCGCCCGGATCACGGTGCGCGCACACCGCGCACGGAGGGGCTGAGTCCCATGCTGGATCCCGGCCGCTATCAGGACCTTCCGGTCGTGGAGAGGACGGCCGCCGTCCCCGTGCGGCGGCCGGTGCCGCCCCCGCCGGCGACACCCCGAGACGCGAGCTCCTCCCGGGGCGGATCCGCATACCGCCGCCTGAGGCAATGGACGGCCTGCTGCGGGCCGGCGTTCGTGGTGTCCGTCGCCTACGTCGACCCGGGCAATTTCGCCGTCAATACCGCCGCGGGCGCCTCCTACGGCTACCTGCTGCTGTGGGTGGTCATCGCGGCGAACGGTCTGGCCGTACTGGTGCAGTACCTGTCCGCGAAGCTCGGCGAGGCCAGCGGACACAGCCTGGCCGAGTTGTGCCGCGCTCACTGCCCCCGTCCGGTGACCTGGCTGCTGTGGGCCCAGGCAGAAGCGGTGGCCATCGCCACCGACCTCGCCGAGATCATCGGGGGTGCCGTCGCCCTCCGCCTGCTGTTCGGCGTGCCGCTTCTCGCGGGCGCCGCCCTCACCGCCGGGGCGGCGCTCGCCGTCCTGGTGCTGGCACCGTGGGGGAGACGGAGCTTCGAACGAGTGGTCGCCGGGATGCTGCTGGTCGTCCTGACAGGGTTCCTCTACCAGGCGCTGCGCGCGGGCACCGCGTCCGCAACCGGTGCCGGGATGCTCCCACGCCTGGCCGGCCAGGACAGTCTGCTGCTGGCCACAGGCATCATCGGCGCCACCGTCATGCCACACGTCATCTACCTGCACTCCGCGCTGACCAGCCGCTCCGCCGGCAGCGGCAGCGGCCGGGCTCCCCGGACCCGCCTCGGGGGCATCGCACTGGCCCTGGGCACGGCAGGGCTCGCCAACGCCGCCATGCTCGCCGTCGCGGCCGGCGCGCTGCACGCCTCACCCGTGCCCGCCGACACCCTGGCGGCCGTGCACGCCGGCCTGGGCAGGCAGATCGGCAGGGGCGCCGCGGTTGCCTTCGCGCTCGCGCTGCTGGCCGCCGGCCTGGCCTCCTCCAGCGTCGGCGTCAGCGCCGGTGACGCGATCATGAGCGGGTTCCTGCGCCGCCGCCTGCCCATGGCGGCCCGCCGCCTGGCCGGGCTGCTGCCCGCCCTGGCGCTGCTCGCGGCGGGCACTGAACCCACCCGCGCCCTGGTCCTCAGCCAGGTCGTGCTCTCCTTCGGTATCCCCTTCGCGCTGGTGCCCCTGGTGTGGCTGACCGCCAGCCGGTCGGTCATGGGCTGCCGGGCCAACCGCCGGGCCACCACGCTGGCCGCCTCCGCGGTCGCCGCGCTGATCAGCGGCTTCAATGTCTTCCTGCTCATCCGGCCGCTGCTGTCGTGAGGGGCGGGAGACGGCAGCCTCGCGACGCGCCTGCGGAACCGGGCGCGCCGCTCCGGCGCGGCGCCGGCCCACCAGACGGCGTACCGGCCGCGGCGGCGCGACAGCTTCGCCCGCGCCTTCGCCGCCCTCCTCGTCACGCGGCCGTACCGCCCTCGGGCCGGTCGGCCCGACGGCAACAGCGACACCGCGGTGACGCCACAACCCAGGACGGAATCATGAGCGCACACGCATTCGGCCCCGACACCCCAGGCCCCGGCGCGTCCGACGAGGACCGCACGGCCTCCCTGCTCATCCGTACCTGGCGCTGCTCCGACGCCGGTTTGTGCGCGCGCCTGATCCGCATAGACAGGCGGGCACCCGAGGCCGGCACCGTACTGGCCGGGCAGGAGGCGATCGAGGCGGCCGTCCACCTCTGGCTGGACCAGCGCCGGACGGACGAGCCGACGCGGCCTGACGACTGGCCGCCGGACCCCGGACCGTGAGCCGGCCGCACTCGCCGGCCACGCGGCGAGCGGGCCCGGGACCCGGCAGCGGGACAGGCGTCCATGAGCAGCCGCATCACCCACCACCGACGGGGTAGGCCCGGGGCCGAGGCGGAGAACCGCGGCGGGTCCCCGTACGCGAAAGGGCACCACCATGATCGAGCCGGACGCACACACCCCGCATGAGCTGGCGGCCGGCCAGAAGGGCGTTCGCCCGGAGGAGGAAACATCATGACCGTCTCCATCAGCGAGCAGAGTGTCGAGGAACTCGGCGGGCCGGACAGCATCCTGGTCCGGCAGCGCCGTGACCACGCCGATATCGACACCTTGATGACCGCCTGTCTCTCCGATGCCCCGGACAGCGCTCCGAGTCGGGAGGCGTGGAAGAGCCTGGTGCAGCTGGTTTTCACCCATGCCTTCGCGGAGGAGACGGTCCTGTGGCCGGTGCTGCGACGGCTCGCACCGGACGGCGAGAAGCTCACCGAGCGGGTCGAGCAGGAGCACCAGGCCATCAACGACCTGGTCGCCCGTATCGAGAAGGCCGGCGATGCCGACCCGCGGCGCCGGGCCTGGATGCAGCGGGCCTGCGCACTGATCCGACAGGACATCCGCGACGAGGAGGACCTGCTGCTGCCGCGCCTGCGCGACGGCCTGGACACGCGCCGGCTGCGCGAGATCGGTGCCGCCTGGGAGGGGGTACGCCGCACGGCGCCCACCCACCCGCATCCGGCCGTGCCGCGGCGCCCGCCGGGCAACGCCCTTCTGGGCATCCCACTGAGCCCCTTCGACCGGCTCCGCGACGCCTCGTCCGGCTCCACCGGGGAACCGGCGTACCGAAGGCTCGTCCCGCCGGCCCTGGGCGCCGCGGCCCTCGCGCTCGGCGTCGCGGGCAGGACCTGGCGCCGCGGACGGTCCGGCGGCGGACCGGACCGGCACGGGAAGCGGAAGACCGGGGCCGCCGTACAGGTGGCCGTCGGTCAGGGCGTGTTCAACCTCGTCGGCGGACTGTGGCCGCTGGTGCACCGCAGGAGCTTTGAGTGGGTCTTCGGCTCGAAGACTGACGAGTGGCTGCAGATGACCACAGGTGGGCTGCTGACCTCCGCGGGGGTCGCGCAGCTCCTGGCCGCGCGCAACCCCGAAGATACTGCACAGGCCCGCGTGACCGGGACGGGCACCGCCCTGACGCTGCTGGCCATCGACCTGCTCTATGTGCCCAAGGGCCGAATTTCGCCCACCTACCTGCTCGATGCGGCGCTGGAAGCCGGATGGCTCGCCGCGTGGCGCCGGGCCGCTGGCCCGCGGGCCCGGGCAGGGACATGACCTTACCCCCGTCGGCCATGACCGTCCTGCGGCAGGCGGGTGCCGTCGCACCGGGGCGACGCCGCGGCGGGCCCGGCGTCCGGCACATGGCGGCGGCTGAGCCGCAGCGGCATTTGCTGCGGCGGGAGCGACCCCGCCACCGCGAGGAGGCACGATGTCCGACGGCACTGACGGCGGCAACGGTTCCGGCACCAGCACCGGAGACGATCCAGCGGTCCGAATCCGCTTCATCGGAAACGCGACCCTGCTGATCAGGTACGGCGCACTCACTCTGCTGACCGACCCGAACTTCCTGCACCGCGGCCAGTACGCCTACCTGGGCTACGGACTGTTCTCGCGGCGGCTGACCGAACCGGTGCTGTCGGTCAGGGAACTGCCCGCCCTGGACGCCGTGTTGCTATCGCACCTTCACGGGGACCACTGGGACCGGACGGCGCGGCGCGAACTGGACCGCTCGCTGCCGGTCCTCACCACTCCGCACGCGGCCCGCCGGCTGCACCTGCTGCACGGTTTCCACCGGGCCGCGGGGCTGCGGGACTGGCAGGAGCACACACTCACCCGCGGACGGCACCAGGTGCGGCTGACCGCCCTGCCCGCCCGGCACGCCGGCCACGGCCCGCTGCGGCTGCTGCTGCCCCCCGTCATGGGCAGCCTGTTGGAATTCGGCCCTGCGGACGGCCCAGTGCGGGTACGCGTGTACGTCTCGGGCGACACCATGCTCTTCGGCGGGCTGCGCGAGATCGCCCGCCGGTTTCCGGTCCTCGACGTGGGCGTGCTGCACCTGGGCGGCACCCGGCTGCCGGGCGGCTTCACCGTCACCCTGGATGGCGAGCGCGGAGCCGCGCTCGCCGGGATGCTGCGGCCACATCACGTGCTGCCGGTGCATTACGACGACTACACCGTGATGAAGTCGCCGCTGTCCGACTTCCTGAGCGCCGCCGAGCGCCGCAGCCCCGCTTGGGTGGTGCCCTGGCGGCATGGCCAAGAGGTGGTGATCGCGCCCGGCGCGGGGACCATGACAGTTGTGTGACCCGGCGGGCAACTGTGCGCGGCGCGGCCCGGGCCGGACTGATCCGTCACTCGTCTGGACGCCCATCGCGCGCTTTGACGGCCGGCGCGGGCAAGGCTGGAGTTCCAAACCGAGGAGGTCACCCATGGTTGTCAAGACGCTGCATGACAAGGGTCTGCGCAGTGAGCACTGCTACACCGCCGCATTCGCATCGATCGGCCTGACGGTCCTGTCGTGGGCCGGATCTCTCCAGGCGGAGGAAAAGGGCCTGGCGCGTGCCGACCGGTGGGGAATTTTCGTCGGGGAATGGGCGCCCACATTCTTTGGCCTCGGCCTGGCGCTGGCAAAGTACGAGGACTGACCGGGCAACCAGTGAGCCGAAGCCATGGGAGGCACGGCGGTGTCTCCGGGGCCTCCGCCCCCCACGACGTGTCCGCCGCTTGCTGCGGGGGCCCCTGCGGCGAGCGGCACCGCGGTGGGCATGCGTTCTGCAAGCCCCCGGGCTCATGTCGGAGGCCGGGTCGAGGGCATACCGGGAGCCGGACCTTGTTCGGCTGCGCTCCCGACGAGCGGCGGTGGGTGTCTGCGCGAGGTGCAGGCGAAGGTCGTGTTGCGCGCCGCTGCCGTTGGTGTGCAGTGGGTCCAGCAGGCGGTGGACGACTGGACCGCTCCGGTAGGCGCGGGCGGGCAGGTGAAAGTAATGAGCGATGAAGACGACGGCCCGGACCGGGCACATCAGCGCCCCGCCGGGATGAGCGACGAAACCGTCGAGGCGCTCGGCGCGCTGTCGAAGGCGCTGGAGACCACCGAGCGTGCCCGCGGCGCTCTTCACGAATTCCACCAGCTGACCGGTGGCGCCGATTTCGAGCTGGACGAGGCGGTCCGGCTTTTGCGCGAGGCTGGGCACGACAAATACGCCGATCAGGTGGAACGGGAGATCCTCGGACGCAACGTCATCCCCGGCCACTGGACCTTTCAAATCATCGAAGCGTACGACGCCACGTACTACCGTCCCTTCACCACACTGGAGCAGCAGATCCGCCAAGACCTGGCCAGAGGCCGTCGGCACCTCTACGAGGCCGAGCTGAAAGAGGCCCGCCGCACCCGCCACCACCGCGATCACACCGCCCGGCCCGGCAGTCCATGACCCTGCCTGGGTGCGCGGGGGCCCGGCCGCCGACGGGGGAGGCTGCCGGAGCAAGGGACTACGCAGCGGACTGAACAACGGACTGCGCGCACCGTTTCGTCAAGGTCGCCTCGCAGCTCGCGTCTGACCTGCGGTAGTGATGTCCACCGGGCCGCTCCGGCACGCTGACATCCCCTCTGTGCCCCTGTTCATGCTGGTAGAGGAGGGGAGCGGAAGGACTGCGGACCGGGCATCTCGGGGAGCGGCGCGCGTTGGTGCGCGGCTCGCCCGCCGGGCTCGAGCCGACCGCCACCCCCTTGCGCCCGGGTTCGTTGCGAGCGCCGCACCGAAGCCCCGTCCCGTGCATAAGCTCTGCCCGACGCGGACGTGCTCGGTGACCGGCCCGACCGCTCGCCTATCCGCGAGGCGGAGGTCGTGCATCCGGGCGATGTTGAGCATGGCGTGGTGGACGCCGTCGTCTCCGAGGCGGCAGTCGCGGAGAATCTTCCAGGTCTTCATGCGGGCGAAGGCGTGATCGACACGGGCGCGGACCTGCCTGTGGGACCTGTTGCGGGCCTGTCAAGCAGAACTGCCTACCGCCTCCTGGCCCCGAAACCACCCTGGATGCCGATCGCCTCCGGGCTTGCTGCCGGTCACCCGGCCGTCCGGGGCCCCGCGGCCCGGCGCAGACGATCGACGATCGCCAGTCCAAGACCGTCCCGCGCCGGCAGGGACGCGACGACGAGGTCGCACCCCTGCCGGTCGAACTCGCGCAGGTACTCATACAACCCGCGGGCGAAGGCGCCCATCGAAGCGGGAACCTCCACTACCGCGTCAGCCTTCACCACGACACCAGCGGCAACGAGTGGTGGGAGAAGAACGCCCACCCGGTGCCCCTGCTCCTGGGCCACGTGCGCCTGCGCGGCAACCTGCTCCGGCTCCACCAGGACCACCCGTGCCCGCGGGGCGTAGTGCGACGGGTGCTGGCCGGGGGCCCGGACACCGCCGGCCGCCTCGGCCGTCACCGCGACCTTTGACCCCACCACGTCTTCGAGCGCCTCGCGCGTCACCCCGCCGGGCCGGAGGATGCTCGGAACCCCGCCCCTGGCATCGACGATGGTCGACTCGACACCGACCTGGCAGGGACCACCGTCGAGGATGAAGTCAACGGCATCACCGAGTTCCGCCCGGACGTGGTCGGCGGTGGTCGGACTGACCGAGCCGAAACGGTTGGCCGACGGCGCCGCCACACCCCCGCCGAACGCTGCCAGCAACGCAAGTGCCACCGGATGGTCAGGCACCCGCACGGCCACCGTCTCCAGACCGCCCGTCGCCTCCAACGGCACCCGGCGACCGCGCGGCAACACCAAGGTCAACGGCCCCGGCCAGAACCGGTCGGCCAGCACACGAGCCGTGTCCGGCACCTCCTCGACCCACTCACCCAACTGCCCTGCGCTCGCGAGGTGCACGATCAGCGGGTGGGACGGCGGGCGCCCCTTGACCTGGAAAACCCGCCGCACCGCAGTGGCATCCTCCGCGTTCGCACCCAGCCCGTAAACTGTCTCCGTCGGCAGCGCGACCAGCCCGCCGGAGCGCAGTACCCCGGCTGCCGCCTCGATGTCCTTGCCCGGTTCCCTCACCCGAGCAATTCTCCCACCCTGTACCGCTCCAAGCGGGACGGCTTGCGTTGCCCGTTCAACACCGTACAGCCGCCCGTGCGGAAAGCGGCCCGTGGGACCCTGGGGTTCAGTCCTTGAGTCAGCCGGGGCTGACCATGCCGTACGCGTAGGCCACGACCACGACCTGTGATCTGCCCACAGCTTCGAGGCCATCCATTCTGGCCTTCAGGTGTTCCGCCGATTGGCTCGTCGTGGTCTGAGCACGGCAGGGGGCTCGGACTTGGCGCGCTATTGGCACAGGCCGTTCCTGCTGCTCTGCCAGCTGGCGGTCAGTGCTTCCTGTGCCGGACCCGGGTTCCTCGGCACCCGGTGGGGGGCGGAGGCCTGTGCTGTATGAGTACCTGCGCGAGCTCGACCGGCAGGGGCGCGACCTCGTCGCCGCGCGCCTGTCGGGTATAACGGTATCGGGCTGGCGATCGTCGATCGTCTGCGCCGGGCCGCGGGGCCCTGGACGGCCGGGTGACCGGCCATGGGCCCGGCGCTCTGCACCCGGGCGACCGCAGGATCAGGAGGCGGGGGCGATTGCCGTTTCGAGGCCGCGGGCGGCGACGACCTGGGCAGTACCGTCGCTGAGGCGGTAGCACAGGCCGACGACGGCGGTCCGGCCCGCAGTGACTCTGTCGGCCAGGATCCGGGAGCGGTCCAGGAGCATGTCGACGGTGCGGCCGACGTGCTCGGTGAGGATCTCTTCGGGCTGGAGGCGTCCGGCGGTGCGTGCGGCCAGCACGTGAGGGGTGACCCGTTCGACGACGTCGCGGATGTATCCGGCGGGCGCCAGGCCCTCATCCAGTGCCGCGCACGCCGCGCTGACCGCGCCGCACGAGTCGTGGCCGAGAACCACCACCAGCGGGCAGTTCAGCAGGTCCACGCCGTACTCGATGCTGCCCAGCACCTCCGGGCCCATGACGTGGCCGGCGGTGCGCACGACGAACAGGTCGCCCAGGCCGCGATCGAAGACGATCTCGGCGGCCAGCCGGGAGTCCGAACATCCGAACAGCACCGCGAAGGGCTGCTGGGACGGAGCGGTCTCGGCGCGGCGGGCAGCGTCCTGGTTCGGGTGCTCGGGGGTACCGGCGACGAAGCGCTGGTTGCCGGCCAGCAGCAGCTCGAAAGCCTCATGCGGTGTCGGGTTTCGGGTCTCGGTCATGGCCGCAGCATACGAGTCGGCCAGGGACCGAACCTAGCCGGGCCGTAGGGGCGCTTCAGCACGGCCGCGTGCTGCGCAGCGGCGCGGAGCCGACCCCCAGCCTGTAGGCGAGCACGGCCTCCAGCCGGAAGCGCAGCGCCACTCGTGCCGGCGCTGCCCCATAGGGCCGGGCGACGTCCGTGAGAGAGGACGGCGCCTTCGCCTGGTTCGCACGGTCTGGAGTGGTTTGCTGGTCCTTCACGCTGGATCAACGAGGAGTCCGCCCAGGGCGTCACCCAGTGGATCATGGCTGGCACTCAGCTCTCCGACCGTGCTCGGCGAACAGCTCCTGGAGATCCGAGGTCGCATGCGGTCAGCACAGGCCGGTCGCGGTGCTGCGGCGGGTGACGGTCAGCGGACTCATAGCGGCGGATTCGCTCTCGTGCTCGTGATGGCGGGGGCCGGGGAAAGGCCGATGGCGAGCAGGGCGGTGTCGTCGTCGAGTCCGTCGTCGAAGCTTTCCAGCAGGCCGGTCAGGGAGGCGATCATGCCCTGGGGCGTGGCGGGTGCGTGGTCGGTGGCAAAGGCGTGCAGGGCGTCGTGGCCGAACAGGTGCCGGCGGGTGGGGCCGGTGCGGGCCTCGGTGAGGCCGTCGGTGTAGAGCAGCAACATGTCACCGGGACGGAGAGTGGTGTGCGCGGTGGTGAAGCCCGCGGTGGGTAGGGCGCCGACCAGGAGCCCCCCGGGGGTGGGGAGGTAGTGGGCGTGGCCGTCGGCCCGCACGACCAGCGCCGGGGGGTGTCCGCCGGAGGCCAGGCGTACGGTGGCGTGGTCGCGGCGGGTGGTGTCGAGGACGCCGAAGATGGCGGTGCAGAAGCGGGGGTCACCGCCGCGTGCGTAGCGCTCGTGCAGGACGGTGTTCAAAGTGGTTAGCGCGGCGGTCGGGTCGGGGTCGTGGATGGCTGCGGCACGCAGGGCGTAGCGGGTCAGCGAGGTCACGGACGCTGCTTGGGGCCCTTTGCCGCTGACGTCGCCGAGGAAGAACGCCCATCGCCCGTCGGCAAGCGGGAACAGGTCGTAGAAGTCACCTCCCAGCTGGTCGGGAGAGGCGGTGTGATAGTGGGCAGCTGTCTCCACCCCCGGTACGGCGGGTAGCGAGGACGGCACGAGGGACTGCTGCAGCGCGGTGAGGGCGTCGGCCAGCCTTGCCCGATCCTCCTCTGCCTGACGGCGCGCCGCCTCCGCCTCGGCGCGGGCCTGTTCGGCTTCCTTGCGGCGGCGCAGCAGCTCCTGCTCGTAGGCGCGGCGGTCGGATGCGTCGAAGACGGTTGTGCGAATCAGCAGCGACTCGCCTTTGCTGCCGTGTTTGACCACGGAAGAGACCAGCACCGGCAGTCGGCGCCCGTCAGCGGCCTTCATCTCCAGTGCGATGCCGCGCAGTTCGCCCTGCATGCGCAGCAGCGGCGCGAAGTGTGTCTCGTGATAGAGCTTTCCCCCGATGGTCAGCAGATCCGGGAAGCGCAGACGGCCCACCACAGCCTGGCGCCGCAGATCCAGCCAGTCCAACAACGTGGTGTTGATCTTGGCTATGGTGCCGTCCATGAGCGTCGACAAGTAGCCGCAGGGGGCTGATTCGTACAGGTCCTCGGCGTTGTCTTCCAGCAGGGCCGCGAACGCGGCGTTCGTACCGGCCGGGTCACCGACCCCGTCGCCGGCGCGGTCCATCACCGCAGCGCCGCCAGGAACTCGACGATCGCCTTGTTGGTGGCCTCCGGCGCGCTCAGCTGCGGGCAGTGACCGGTGGCGTCGAGGGTGACCAGCCGTGACGAGGGGATCGCGGCATGTACGTATGCGCCGACCTGGCGGGGGGCGATCGCGTCCTGGGCGCACTCCAGGATCAAAGTGGGCACTGTCACGTGTGCAAGGTCCTCGCGGCTGTCGGACAGAAACGTGGTGCGGGCGAAGACCGCCGCGATGTCGGGATCGGTGGCGCAGAAGCTGTTGGTCAGTTCCTGCCCCAGCTCCGGACGCTCCGGATTCCCCATGATCACCGGGGCCATTACCGCCGACCAACCCAGGTAGTTCGACTCCAGCGACACCAACAGCTCATCGATGTCCTGTGCGCTGAAACCGCCCCGGTAGCCGTCGTCGTCGATGTACCGGGGCGAAGGCGCCACCATCACCAGGGCACCGATTCGCTGCGGCGCCATCCGCGCCGCCAGCACGCCCACCATCGCGCTGACCGAATGCCCGACGAACACCGCATCCCGCACGTCGAGCTCGTCACAGACCTCTACCACATCCCGGGCATAGCCCTCGAGCGACCCGTACCGCTCCTGCCTGAACGCCGACAAATCCGAACCACCGCAGCCGACGTAGTCGAACAGGACCACCTGGTAGTCGTCGGCCAGCGCCGGCACCGCCAACCGCCACATGTTCTGATCGCAGCCGAACCCATGCGCCAGCACCACCACCGGCCGCCCGGCCCGGCCGAGCACCGTCACATTGTTCCGCGCGCGAATGTCCATGCCCCCATCCTCCCACCCCGGCTGGCGCACCGCCGACCTCCTCCTCAGCGCCCCGCCGCCTTCCGGGCACAGACAGTGCGCCACTCGGGCACGGTCCGTACACGTCTGCCCGGGCGACGGCCCCGGGAGGCCGGGGCACTCGGAGAGTTCTGCCTCGTCGAGCAGCAGATCAGCTGCCCGCGGAGCTCAGCAATGGATAAGGTGGTAGCAGCCCCATCGGCGGGTGGCTGAACCACGCGCGACCAGAAGGAAGGCTGATGCGGCACAGCGGATCGGCCGACTGCGACGCCGCAGCGGAGCGGCATGTCGCGGTGGAGTACTCCACCGACGAGGAGTGGGCCGCTCTCCTCGTGCCCTTCGTTTGTGCGGGCCTCGAAAGGGGCGAGCAGGTGCAGTACGTCGCGGATGCCACCGACCCCGGTTTCGTGATCCGTACGCTCGCCGAGCGTGGCGTGGATTCGGATTCCGCGGTCCGGCGAGGGCAGTTCGTGGTGACCACCGCAGGTGAGACCTACCTGGCCGGAGGCCGGTTCGACCCCGACACCGTGATCGGACTGTGGCACCGCGCCGTCGAGAGCGCCGTGGGGGACGGGTACAGGAGCTTGCGGGTGATCGGCGAGATGTCCTGGGCCACCCGGGACATAACCGGCGCGGAGCGCCTGCTGGAGTACGAACTGCGGATCCACCACGAGGTCTTCGAGCAGTTGCCGCTGACCGCCTGGTGTCTCTACGACCGGCGTCTGCTGGCGCCCCAGGTCCTCGACGTGCTGGCGGGCGCCCATCTGACGCGGAAGGGCGCCGCGTCCGGCTCCGGCAGCTCCGGCAGTCGGCGTGGGCTCTCGGTCGCGCCTCTGGCCGGACAGCCCGGCTTCCGGCTGTCCGGCTCCGCGGGCTACGAAAGTCGCCGCGTGGTTGCCGCGGCGTCAGCCGCACTCGCCGCGTCCACGGCGGAACAGGTCACTCTGGACCTGTCCGGCCTCGACCATCTGGACGTCTCCGCACTCGCCGACATCGCCCACGCCGCGCGGCGGCGCGTGCCGGGATCGGCGCTGCGACTCGTCGGAGCGCCGCCCGCGCTCGACCGCATGCTGGAGCTCTTCCCCGAGCTGCGGGCCGCCCTCCAAGGAGTTGGCCAGTGACGACCTACACACCGACATCGGCCGAGGACCGGAGCGCCCCCTCCTTCCATCACCCCGCCCTCTTCTACACCACCGATGAGGACTACCTGCGGGGCGTCGCGGCATTCGTCCGCGCGGGGGTGGCCGCCGGGCGCCCTGTCCTGGTCGCCGTTCCCGATACACGTCTGCAACTGCTCCGGGACGCCGCCGACACCGGACACGAGGACGTCACCTTCGTCGACATGCGGGAGGCCGGACGCAACCCCGGACGCATCCTGTCGCTGCTGCAGCATTTCGCCGACCGGTACCGGGACCGACGCCCATCCGTCGTGGGCGAACCGATCTGGGTCGGGCGCAGCGCGGCGGAGGTGCGCGAGGCGACTCGTCACGAGGCGCTGATCAACCTCGCGTTCGACGGCCGCCCCGTCACGATCCTGTGCCCCTACGACACCGCCCTGCCGGAGCGGGTACTGGCGGAGGCGCACCGCACCCACCCTGTTGTCGGAGACCCCGACGGCTTCCGGCACAGCCCGCGCTACGAGGACCCGCTGACGGTCTGCCGCGACTGCGACGAGCCCCTGGACGAGCCGGCGGACCCACTCGTCCTGCACTTCAGGGAGCAGGACCTCGCCGATGTCCGTGACACGGCAGGGCGCTGGGGACGGACGGCCGGCCTGTCCCCGCGTCGACACACCGACTGGGTGCTGGCCGTCAACGAGGCCACCGGCAATTCGGTGCGGCACGGCGGAGGACAGGGCGTCCTGCGGCTGTGGCGCACGACCAGCACCCTGATCGCCGAGGTGACGGACCGCGGACAGCTCACCGACGCGCTCGTCGGCCGCCGCCGTCCCGATCCGCTGTCCCGGCCGGCGGCCGAGGCATTTGGATGATGCACCAGTTGTGCGACCTGGTCGAGATGCGCAACCCCCCGTCGGGCCTGATCGTGCGACTGCACCAGGCGCTGGACTGACCGGTCCTGGCAGGGGGCGCCTGTGAACGACCAGCCGGTCCTGTCACCTGCAACGGCCCCGCCGTGACGGGCGGTTGGTGTGGGGCCTGGTCGAGGCCGTCTTCCGCGCGGGGGCGCGGGTACGCCACACTTGCCGAGCCTGTGACCCGACGCCCCCCGGGAGACCCTGTGACGCTCCGCTCCGCACGCCGCGCGCTGGCCGCCGCGGCCGCCGCCGTGGCCTGCTCCGCCGCCCTGGCCGTCAACGCCCCCGTCGCGCAGGCGAGTACGACCGCCTCGTGCGCCGAGGGCTACACCACCAGCCCCTTCAGAGGCATCCTCGACGGAAAACTGTGGGTCTCATCCGGCTGCGCCTTCACCGACACCGGCGCCCCCTACGTCATCACCGTGGCCAAGCTGAACGTCACCGCGACGTTCGTCAATCCGCCCCTGCACTACTACTTCGTCAACGCGGTGGCCACCTGCCCCACGGTCACCGTCGACGAGGGGTGGCTGCTCGGGAGCCAGTGCACCTACGCCACCTGACCGGGCGCCACGGTTCCGCGGGGCGGCGGTCGTCGCCTCCGGCGGGGAGTACGGCGTGACGACGCTCCTCGAACGCCGCTGCCCCTAGCTGCTGCGCCTGCTGCCCTCGTGACCCGGATGGGCGCGGCGGGCGCCCCGCCCGGCTGCGCGGGGGGCCTTCGGCGCCACCGTGCGGACCTATGGACTGCTCGCACCGCTGACCCAGACACCGGCCGCCGTCACCTAACAGGTGCCGGCGGCCGGCGTGGTCGAGCCGCTCGGCCACCGGCCGTCGCGACCACCGAAGAACTGGTGCGTCGGCGACGGCCGAACAGTGGACCGGGCGCAACAGGGCGGGCACGGCGACCTCGCCGACGTGGCCTGCCCTCGTGCGCTGCGGTCGGCTGACGATCTTCTCACCGCCGAAACGGGCGGCGGAGGGCGGGTGGTGGGGGAGCGGAGCCGTCCGTTTCGGGCGAGCGGGGGTCTGACCTGGGCGCATGTCCTCGCGTCGCACGCGCAACCGGACATGCCTCTGGTCGCCACGGATCGTCCACGGCCGCGGTCGTCGCCGTAGGACGAGGCCGCCGTTGACGTGAGCACGAAAGTGCTGGAAGTCTCGCGTCGGCTGGTGCTGGTGGGACGCCACGGCACGTCTGGTGCGGGGCTCGACTGCCGCGCCCGGTGGGCCCCGATCCGCCCCGTCCGCCTCCGGTCCGCCGCGAGGACCGGGGACGCGTTCCCCGCCACCGGCCCGTTCCGCTCCCGGCAGCCGGCCGTGCCCCGGACCGGCCTGACACAGGCGTTCCCCCACCGTCCCCCACCGATCGCTGAGGACCCCCATGAGCACACAGCAGACGACCGATGCTTCCGGTCCCGAACCAGGCTCCCCGGGTTCCCCGGGCTCCGCTCTCGAAGCCGCCGGCCTCGAATCCGCCGGCGCCGGGGAGTCCGTCTCCGGCGGCCTGCGGGTCGGGCTCAAGAGCCGGCACCTGTCGATGATCGCGATCGGCGGCGTGATCGGCGCCGGCCTGTTCGTCGGCTCCGGTTCGGGCATCGCCGCCGCCGGTCCGGCCATCCTGGTCTCGTACGCTCTGGTCGGCGCGATGGTCGTGCTGGTGATGCGGATGCTCGGCGAGATGGCGGCGGCCTACCCGACGTCGGGCTCGTTCTCCGCGTACGCGGACCAGGGGCTCGGGCGCTGGGCGGGGTTCTCCATCGGCTGGCTCTACTGGTTCTTCTGGGTCGTCGTGCTCGCTGTCGAGGCGACCGCGGGCGCGACGATCCTGCACGGCTGGATGCCGGCGGTGCCGCAGTGGGGCTGGGCGCTGATCGTGATGGCCGTGCTCACCGTGTCGAACCTGGCCTCGGTCGCCTCCTACGGCGAGTTCGAGTTCTGGTTCGCCGGCATCAAGGTGGTGGCGATCGCCGCGTTCATCGTGGTCGGCGTGCTGGCGCTGTGCGGGGTGCTGCACAGTGACGGCGCGGGCTCCGGGCACGGATCGGCGGGGCTGTCCAACCTGACGTCCCACGGCGGCTTCCTGCCGAACGGTCCCGGCGCGATCCTGACCGGCATCCTCATGGTCGTCTTCTCCTTCATGGGCAGCGAGATCGTCACGCTCGCCGCCGGCGAGTCCGCCGACCCGCGCAGGGCCGTCAGCCGGGCCACCAACAGCGTCATCTGGCGCATCGCGGTCTTCTACATCGGCTCGATCTTCGTGGTCGTCACGCTGTTGCCGTGGAACGACAAGTCGATCGTCCAGCAGGGCAGTTACGTCGCGGCGCTGGACTCGGTCGGGATCCCGCACGCCGGGCAGGTGATGAACGTCGTGGTGCTCACGGCGGTGCTGTCCTGCCTCAACTCCGGTCTCTACACCGCTTCCCGGATGGCGTTCTCGCTGGGCGGGCGCGGCGACGCCCCGAAGTCGTTCGCGCGGACGAGCGCGCGTGGCGTCCCGCAGGTGGCGATCCTCTCCTCGGTGGCCTTCGGGTTCCTCGCGGTGTTCTTCAACTACAAGTGGCCGGACAGCGTCTTCGCCTTCCTGCTGAACTCCTCGGGGGCGGTGGCCCTGTTCATCTGGCTGGTCATCTGCTGCACTCAGTTGAGGATGCGCCGGATGATCCTCCGCGACGACCCGGAGAAGCTCGTCGTGCGGATGTGGCTGTTCCCCTACCTGACGTGGGCCACCATCGCGATGATCCTCTTCGTGCTGGTGTACATGCTCACCGACCACGACGGCCGCAAGCAGGTGCTCTTCTCCCTGCTGGCCGCCGCCGTGGTGATCGCCATCGCACTGGTGCGGGACCGGGCCGTCCGGGCGATCGTCCGGCGCCGCCCGAGCGCCTCGCACTCCGTGTGACGAAGCCGCCGTCGGAGCCGGCCCCTCACGGGCGGCTCCGACGGCGGTTGCGTCGGCGGGCACACGTCAGAACGCGTCAGAACGCGTCAGGACGTGTCAGGACACGTCAGTCCGCGGACGTGTCGTGAGCCGCACCTGGTGGCGTTGCGGGGACTGACGGAGCGCTCCAGGTGTTCGACTGCCGGCAGGGGGCGCTCCACCGCTCCGCGGCTCCCTCGTCCCCCTGACGATCCCCGTGGTCCCCCTGCTCCCTGCGCCGTTCCCAGGCGCCGTCCCGGGCGAAACCGCACCGGCCCAGCATGTCGTCGAGAGCCCGCGCGGGCAGGCCGTCGCTTCGCTGGTCCGGCGTCACGGTCACCACCACGGCGTCCACTTCGCCCCGGTCGGGATGGTCGTCCAGGCTGCGTACCGTCAGGTGCCACTGGCCGTCCGCGGCGACGGCCTCGACCCGGTAGGGGGCGGCGAGTGCGGGTTCGGACACGACAGCCTCCTGCTGGTCTCGTCGTACGGACACATCTGCCCGGCTTCGGGCGCCGCATCCATCCGCCCTTTCGGACGGGTACCCCGTGATCCGCGGACGTGGCCGGGGCACCAGGTCGCGGGACCGGGCCGCCGGGCCCGCCGCTCACCGGTACGCCTGGCGTTGCAGTGCGTGGAGCTGTGCGTACGAGCCGTCGCGTGCGAGGAGTTCGCGGTGCGTGCCGGCCTCGGCGATCCGGCCCTCGCGGAGCACCACGATCAGGTCGGTGTCGCGCATGGTGCCGAGCCGGTGCGAGACGAGCAGGGTGACCGCGCCGGTGGCCATGCCGATGGCCCGCGCGGCGGCGGCGTACCGGTCCAGCAGCGCCTGTTCGGCGGCCGGGTCGATGGCCGCCGTCGGCTCGTCGAGCAGGAGCAGCCGCGGGTCGGTGCGCATCATGGCGCGGGCGACGGCGAGCTTCTGCCACTGCCCGCCGGACAGGTCGGTCCCGTCGTCGAAGCTCCGCCCGAGCGCGGTGTCCCCGTCACGGGGCGCCGTGCGATCTCCGGGATCTGCGTTCCCGCGTCGGAGCGCCCCCACCGGGTCACGGGAAGGCCGACCGGGCGCGGGATCTCAAGCGAGAAGGGTGGAAAGCCGGACGGCTTGCCGCTCGGCCGTCCCCGGCGGGTTGCGAGGACGCCGGGGGTCGTCGAAGGACAGGAGGAACAACCACACGAGCGCCAACAGTCTGCGACATTCCAGCAACCGCACACGTTCGGCAGAGTCCAGGTCGAACAGGTCCAGGAACGTCTCGACGTCGAGCGGCGGGCCTACCCAGCTGGCCACGTGTTCCGTGATCTCCGCCAGCTCGAAAGGCCGGTCGCTGAGACCGGAGTCCTCGAAGTCGACGACGCGCACGCGAGTGCCGTCCCACAGGTAGTTGGCGAGGTTGCCGTCCCCGGGGCCGAAGGCCATCGGGACGTCCGGTCTGCCGACGTGCTCCATGCCTGAACGGGCGAGCCACGTGAGACCCTGGTCCATCGCCTCCCCGATCGCGTCGCTGATCCGCGGTCGAAGGTGTGGCGTCCAGGAGCGGATCCGGGCGATGAGCCGATGCTGCCGGCCAGGCCGGACGGGAACCTCGGCCAGAACATCCGCCGGAACAGCCGCATGCAGCTCGTTCACCGCCGCGGCCAGAGCTTTGAGCTGTTGATCGCTGAGCGATTCTCCCCGCAACGGCTCACCCGGCAGGCGCGACATCACCACCACCGGCTCTTCTGCCGCGAGATCCACGCTCTGAGGGACCGGGGCCAAGCCGGGAGCGTGCGCGGACAGCAAGGTCAGCGCACGCCACTCACGCTCGCACTTGCCACTGTCCTCGGGCCGGAACCTCTTGATGACGCTGTCGGACCGCAGGTCGACGGTGTGAGTACTCCAAGGAACGGTTGCCACGGGACGCGATCCTCTCAGCAGCCGCACCTGCGCCGCCGCCGTAGCCGGGAAAACGTGTCGACGGCGTGGCAGTGGCAGATGGTCTCGTCCACCACGCGGCAGGGGGTGACCCTGTCGTCGAGCCCGCGGACGTCGTTCCGCGGGCTCTCGGTCAGGAGGGCAAGGCCGCCTGACGGTCCGTTCCTCGGTTCCCTGACAGGCAGCTCACCAGGGAACCGAGCCGTGCTCGTCGAAGAAGCCGCCGGTCGGCCCGTCGTCGGGCAGCGTGGCGAGGCGGACAACCACGGTCGCGCCGTCGGCCGCGGTGCGGGTGAGGCCGGGGAAGGCGGTGGTGAAGTCGGTCGCACACGGCCCCGGATCGGCGGCGTTGACCAGGATGTTGCGGCTGCGCAGTGCCTTGGCGTACTGCACGGTCAGCGAGTTGAGCGCGGTCTTGGACGGGACGTACGCGGCCAACGGGGGCCGGGTGGTGAAGTAGTCCTCGGGATCGGTCATCCGGGCGAGGGAGCCCAGTCCACTGCTGACATTGACGATCCGGGCGGCGGGGGAGCGGGCGAGCAGCGGCAGCATCGCAGTGGTCACGGTGATCACGCCGAACACGTTGGTCTCGAACACCTCGCGTACAGCGGAAAGTTCGACACTGACAGGGTTCTGGGCGGCGAGGTCGCCGGAGACGCCGGCGTTGTTGACCAGAATGTCCAGCCGGCCGAAGCGCTCCTCGATCCAGCGGGCGGCGGACAGGACGCCGGCGCGGTCGGTGACGTCCAGGGTGACCGGGTGCACCCGCGGGCCCAGGTCGGCCGCGGCTGCCGCACCGCGGTGCGGGTCGCGCGAGCCCAGCAGGACGTTCGTGCCGAGCGAGGCCAGCCGGGCTGCGACCTCGCGCCCGATGCCCTTGTTGGCGCCGGTGACCAGGGCAGTCGTGGTTTCTGTCATGCGTCCAGCCCATCACGAGGGCGGCCGGGAGTTCCAACACCGACCAGGTACCCAGCGATACCGTACGGGTATGGAAAGACTGGAGGTCCGCGAGCTCGTCTACTTCACCGCTGTCGCCGAAGAACTGCACTTCGGCCGGGCGGCCGCCCGACTGGGGATGGCCCAACCGCCGCTGTCCCGTGCCATCCGGCAGCTCGAACGACGGCTGGGCGTAGCCCTGTTGGAGCGTGGCAGCCGCCGGGTCGCACTGACCGAGGCGGGGGCCGTCCTGCTCCGCGAGAGCCGTACGGTGCTCGACGCCGCGTCGGCCGCGGCACGCCGCACCCGGCGGGCCGGCCGCGCCGACCCGCGTCTGGTCCTGGTCATCAAGCCGGGCGGCGACGGTGGCCTGCTGCCCGCGATCCTCGACGCCTATCAGGCCGAGCCGGGTGCGCTGCCGGTCGAGCTGGTGTGCAGCTTCGGCGAGCGTGAGGTCCTCCTGCGGGAGGGGCGTGCCGACGCCGCCCTGCTCCACCGCCCCCGCCACGACCTCACCGGCCTGGACACCCAGGACCTCCTGACCGAGACGCAACTTCTCGTGGTGCCGCGTTCGCATCGCCTCGCCGGCCGTACCCGGGTCCGCCTGGACGACCTCGCCGGGGAGCCGCTGCCGCGCTGGCCGGGCGCGTCCGAGGGCGGCTCACCCGGACCCGAGGTCCACGACCTCGGGCAGCTCCTCCACCTCATCGCTCTGCGCCGCATGGTCGCCGTCCTCCCCTCCTCGATCCGCGGACAGCTCCGCGACGACCTGGTCGCCGTCCCGGTCGATGACGCCGAGCCCACCACCCTCGTCCTCGCCTGGCCCGAGCACGCCACCTCCCCTGCCCTGGCCGGCTTCGTCCGCGCGGCCGCCGCCGTGGCGGGCAAGGCGTCGGGCGACAGCGGGTAGAGCGGGACGACACGCGGGGACGCGGCTGGGCGGCGGCGCTCAGACCGTCCCCGGCGTCACGAGCCCCGACTCGTAGGCCGCTATCACCAGCTGCGCCCGGTCGCGTGCCCCCAACTTGCCCATGATCCGGCTGACATGGGTCTTCGCGGTGAGCGGGCTGAGCCCCAGCGCCTCGGCGATCTCGGTGTTGTTCAACCCGCGCGCGACCAGGGTGAGCACCTGCCGCTCCCGCTCGGACAGCCCGTCCGGGCCGCCCACCGCCGGTGTCGGCGTGTCGGGGACGCGCAGAAAACGGGCGATGAGCCGCGAGGTGGGTCCCGGCGAGAGCAGGGAGTCCCCGGCGGCCACGGTCCTGATGGCGTCGAGGAGGTCGGTCGGCCTGATGTCCTTCACCAGGAAGCCGGACGCCCCGGCCCGCAGCGCGTCGACGATGTGCTCGTCGGTGTCGTACGTGGTCAGGACGAGGACCTTCACGCCCGCCAGGTCCTCGTCGGCGGCGATGAGCCGGGTCGCCTCGATGCCGTCCAGGTCGGGCATGCGGATGTCCATCACGACGAGGTCGGCCCGCGCGGAACGGGCCAGGTCCACCGCCTGCCGCCCGGTGCCCGCCTCGGCGACGACCTCCATGTCCCCGGCGGACGCGACGAGCATCGCCAACGAAGCCCGTACGAGCGTCTGGTCGTCGGCGAGCAGGACGCGGATCGGCGTCGGGACGGTCACGAGGGCTCCTCCCGGTGCAGCGGCAGTACGGCGGTCACTTCGAAGCCCACGGCGGGGCCCGGTCCGGCGTCCAGTGTGCCGCCCACGCTGCGGGCCCGCTCGCGCATTCCGACGAGCCCGAACCCCGGCGCTCCGCCGACGCCGCCCTGCCCGCGCCCCACCCGGTCGTGCACCGTGCCGCTCGCCCCGTGGCCCGCCGCCCGGCCGTGCCCGTCGTCGGTGACGGTCACCCGCAGGAGTCCCCCCGCCGCCCGCACCCCCACCCGGACGGTCAGGTCGTCGCGGCCCCCGTGGCGTACGGCGTTGGTGAGCGCCTCCTGCACGATCCGGTAGGCGGCGGCGCCCACCGAGGGCGGTACGCCGTCGGCGTCGACGGACAGGTCGATCGTGGCCCCGGCCGCCCGGGCCGCCGCCGCGAGCGCGCCCAGCCCGTCGAGTCCGGGCAGCGGCCCGCGCTCGTCCGGAGAGCCGAGCCCGGAACCGGAACCCGCGCCGGCGCCGGGCCCGGCAGACCGCTCCCGTTCCCGCTCCCGTTCCCCTGCGACACTCCCGCCCGCGTCGTCGGCCCGCAGCACCTCCAGCGTCGTACGCAGCTCGCCCCGGGCCGTCCGACAGGTCTCCGCGATGTCGTCGAGCGCCTGGGCGACCGCCTCGCGGTCGAGCCGGTCCGGGTCCGCGGTGAGGACGTGCGCCGCCACGGACGTCCGCACACCGATCAGGGTGATGCTGTGCGCGAGCAGGTCGTGCAGGTCGCGGGCGATGCGCAGCCGCTCCTCGGCGACCCGGCGCCGCGCCTCCTCCTCGCGGGTCCGTTCGGCCCGCTCGGCCCGCTCGACGATGGAGGCGACGTACTGGCGGTAGAAGCGGGCGTCGACACCGAAGAACAGGACCGCGATGATCCAGCCGGAGATCCGCAGGAGCTCCAGTGCCCCGTCGGGATTGGTGAAGCTGTTGATGACCAGCGTCGGGCCGATGACGACGACAGCGGTGAGCAGCGAGCGGCGCACCGTGCCGGTCGCCGCGACCGTGTAGCGCCAGGAGGGTCGCGGGGATCGGTACGGCGTGGTTGTAGTCGAGGGCGTGGTACGGGGTGACGCAGCACGCCACCACGAGCAGCACGAGCAGCGGACGGCTGCGCCGCCACACCAGCGGCACATGGGCGCCGGCCAGCAGGGCCCAGCCGGCCGGACCGAGCGGGAGCCCGTCGTCGACGTCGACGAACAGCGCGAGGACGACGGCCAGCACGGCGACGCCGACGGCGAGGAGCGCGTCGTTGCGGGTGCGGTGCGGAGCGGTGAGCGGGTCCCGGTTGACGACCGCCATGACGCGTTCGATCCGGCGGGGCCGCGCGTCACCCCGCACGGCGGTGGTGCCCAGGTCCGCTGCGGCTGAAATCGCTTCCCGATCGTGCACGGCTCCATCCTCCGTCACGGGGGGCGCCCCTCCGGCAGAAGGCGGGAGAGGCGCCCGGTCGGCTGCGGTGGGCCCGGTGGGTCAGGGCGCGCCGACCTGTTCCGGACGGTGCGGCGGCTCCGTCGGTTCGGACGGCGCGGCGCCGGGCGCGGGTTCGCGGGAGAGGCTGCCCGGCCACCACATCCTCCGGCGCAGGGCGACGCTGGCACTGGTCACCAGATACGTCCGTACGAGGAAGGTGTCGAGGAGCACGCCGACGGCGATCACGAAGCCGAGTTCGACGAGTTGCACGAGCCCCATGTTCATCAGCACGGCGAAGGTCGCGGCGAGGACCAGCCCGGCCGAGGCGATGACGGCGCCCGTGCTCCGCAGGGCGGTGAGCGCGGCGGCGCCCGGTTCCGCGCCGGCCAGGGACTCCTCCCGCATCCGGTGCATGAGGAAGATGCCGTAGTCGACGCCGAGCGCGACGAGGAAGACGAAGGACAGCAGCGGGAGCCCCGGATCGGTTCCCTTGAGGCCGAGGACCGGCCCGAAGGCCAGGCCGCCGATCCCGAGGGCCGCACCCCAGACCGCGACCACGGCGGCCACCAGGACGAGCGGCGCGACGAGGCTGCGCAGCAGGACCAGCAGGATGAGCAGCACCGAGACGAGGACCAGGGGTACGACGATCTTCGTGTCCCGGCTGTTGGTGTTCTCCAGGTCGATCTGCTCGGCGCTGTCCCCGCCGACGTACGAGCCCTTCAGCTCGCCGCGCAGGGTCGTGATGGTGGCCGTCTCTCCCGCCGACTGGGGCGCGTCCTTCGCGATGACGGAGATCTCGGCCCAGCCGTCTGCGGCGCGGCCCTTCTCGGCGCTCTCGACGCCGCGGGTGTCCCGGATCGCGGCGAGGGTGCGGTCGACGCGGTCCGCCGGGGTGATCACGTCGATGGGCTGGGTGCCGCGGTCGGGAAAGGCTTTGGCGAGGGTCTCCATGGCGGTGACGGCCTCCGGCCTGGTGACGAAGGAGTCCTCCTGCTTGACCGCTCCCGGCAGGTTGAGCGTGCCGAGGGCGAGTGCGCCGAGCAGGACGGCTCCGGTCGCCAGCACGGTCAGCGGCCTGCGTCCGGCGGAGTCGCCCATCGCCGCGAAGAGGCTCCGCCGCTGTTTCGGTTCGCTGCCGTAGACCGGCACCAGCGGCCAGAAGACCCGCCGCCCGAGCAGTACGAGGAGCGCGGGGAGCAGCGTCAGCATCGCGATCAGCGCGCACAGCACGCCGGCTGTGCCGAGCGGGCCCATGCCGCGGCTGCTGTTGAGGTCGGCGGCGAGCAGGCACAGCAGCCCGGCGGCGACGGTGCCGGAGGAGGCGAGCACGGCGGGCCCGCAGCCGCGCAGGGCGGCGACCATGGCCTCGTACGGGCGCTCGATGCGCCGCAGCTCCTCCCGGTAGCGGGAGACGAGGAGCAGCGCGTAGTCGGTGCCGGCGCCGAACACGAGGATCGTCATCACGCCGGAGCTCTGGCCCGTGACGGTGGTTCCGAAGGCCTGGTTGAGCCCGTAAGCGACACCCATCGACGTGGCGTCGGCGACGCCGGCGACGACGAGCGGCACGAGCCACAGCACCGGGCTGCGGTAGATCAGGATCAGCAGGAGGGCGACGACGGCGACGGTGGTGTAGAGCAGCGGGCCGCCGAGCGAGTTGTAGACCTTCCCGGCGTCGGTGCTGAGCGCCGCGGTGCCGCCCACGTCGACGCTCAGCCCGCCCTGGTCGCGGGCGATGCTCCGGACGTCCTCGACGAGCGCGTCCCGTAGCTTCTCGTCGCTCCCGGGCTCGTTGCTGACGACGGGGTACATCAGGGTCGTGCCGTCGTGCGACGCGACCCCCTCGGGCACTCCGCCGACCAGCGCGTGCGCTCTGGCGATCTCCTCGACCTGCCCGGCCGCCACCCGCCGGTCGGCGGCGCTCAGCCCGCCGCCGCGGTGGTACACGATCACCATCTCGGTGCTCTCGCCGCCGGGCAGCGCGTCCTGTATCCGGGCCACCTGGGTCGAGTCGGCGCTGGAGGGCAGGTAGTCGGTGGCCCGGTCGTGCTGCACCCCTCCGAGCTTCGCCGCGAACGGGAGGACCAGCACCAGCGCGGCCACCCATAGCCCGAGCAGCGCCCAGGGCACAGCCCGCCCGCGCGCCACGCCTCTCGTGGCCGTCTTCCCGACCGTCATGAGCAGTTCTCCCTCGCTACGGCGACTATCGACGCCTGTCAGCCTTCCGGCACGGGGAGCCGTTCGCGTCGGACGCGAGGGGGAGCCTGCGGGTACTGCCCGGGGTGGCGGGGGGCGCGGATTACTCCCCCGGGAGTAACGGGAGCCGCGGGTGCGGGTGCGTCTGCGGGCGGGCATCTCGGACGCGCCGGCTCACGCCGTCCCCCTCCCAAGGACGCGCCCCGTGCGCGGCCCGGCAACAACCTTGCACTCTGCAAAGGTGAATAATCGCTTCCGGTTGACTCTTTTTGGCGTCGGCGCGACTTTTTACCGGCGCTTGACTCATATGCGTGCTTCGAATCGGGCATACCCCGCCAAATTGTGACCTTGTGTCGCTGGCGGCATCTTTGTGCTTTCCGGTTACATCCACGGTGGTACCGCGTAACGCGGCGGCCAAAAGAAAGTCGTTGACACGCGGCGCGCGACGTGGTCAGATCCCATCGCCCAACCGACGGGTGCGCAGACGGAGACGGGGGAGTCGGGTCTTGACGCTGTGTTGATCTCTGGTGAATCATCACGCCGACATGCCGTCGTGGGATCCGGGGACCTCGCTCTTGGGGGTGTGGGGCGCAATGGGGGTGGTGCGAGTCATGGGTGAATCGATTCCGGCAGTTCCCGGTAAAAGGCGCCGACACGTCCGCGACGAGTCGCGAGGGCGGCCGAGCACATCTCACACTTCACCGAAGGATGGACATGCGTTCCACTCGAAACGCCAGGCGTGCACTCTTTTCGCTGGTCTCGCTCATGGCGATCACCGCGGGCGGCTTCGCCGTCGCGCCAGGAGCCGCAGCCTCCGGCGTCCACACGTACTACCTGTCCAACGAATGCGACGGGCTCGGGACGCAGGACTGCGTCTACTACGGCACCACGATGCGCTACAACTCGAACGAAGAGGGCGCGGCCTTTCCGTTCGCGAAGGACATTCCGAACTTCGCCGGCTACTCGACGACCTACAACGGCGGGCTCGACATCAACAACTACATCTACGTCTTCGAGCCCCTCGACGGATGGACGAACGGCTCGGGGCAGGCCGTCAAGAACAACGCGGCTTCGGTCAACAACGGCAGCACCTGCGCGGTGCGCATCTACTACAACAGCTACTACTCCGGGGCTTACCAGACCATCGGAGTCAACACCAACGCCAATCTGAACTCGACGCTCAAGAACGAGAACGCGTCGGCGGAGCACATCTGCTAGGCGCCGAGTGCCTGTGTGAACACGGTTGCATCAGCGCCATCCCTCGTCCGAGGTGCCATGGGCCGACGAAACGCAGCCGCTCACACCTGCCCGAGGACCGGTGATCCGGATCAGGCGGACTGCCGTTGCGATGATCACGGGGGAAGAACAGGGATGGCGATGAACGTCGGTGCTCCACGTCGGCCCGGTCGACGGGCGATGACAGGCGCGGTGATCGTGCTGTCCGTCGTCGCGGTCGCGAGTGCGTGCGGCTCGCCGGGTCCGCGGGAAGCCGGTCGTGAGAACAGGCCTGCTGTCGCGGTGTCGCGCGGCCCCGGCGGCGCGGCCGCGCAGCAGAACTGGCCGGCCGCGGTACCCGATGCGGGCCTGGCGAAGGGATTGGTGCTGCCGCTGGAGGAGTACATGGTGACGTACCCGGAGGAGGTGACGCTCGACAACGTGAGCCACCGCATGACGGCGGAGTGCATGGCCCGATACGGGTTCCACTATGTGCCGACGCCCGCCGGGAGGAACCCGCCGCCGAGCGTCGATGCCGCCAACATGGTGCGTCGCTACGGAATCATGGACCCCGCGCAGGCCGGTACATACGGCTACCACCTGGCGCACCCCCCGGGGCAGCCGCCCGCGCCGTCCAGGTTCACGCGCGCCGAGTACATGGTCCTGACCGGAAGAGCCGACGCCGGGCCCGCGAAGTCCGGTGCGCGGCTGAACTACCGGGGCAAGGACATTCCCCAGGGGGGCTGTCTCGGAGAGGCTGCGAGAAAGTCCGGGGAGAACGTCGACCAGACCCTCGTCGAGCGGCTCAACAAGGACAGCCTCGACATGTCCCAGACCCAGCCGCGGGTGCGAGCCGCCATCGGCGCCTGGTCGGCATGCATGAAGAAGAACGGCTACACGATCGCCAATCCGCTGGTCGCCGGCGATCGCATCGGCGGCGACACCCCCTCGGGCCCTGAGATCGCTCAGGCGGTGGCGGACGTGTCGTGCAAGGCGACGACGGGGCTCGTGCGGGTGTGGTACCAGGCGGACGCGGCGCTGCAACGCAAGGAGATTCAGCAGCACCAGCCCGCGCTGACCAAGGTGAGGCAGCAGCTTCAGGCCGCGCTCCGGAACGCGGCGAAGGCCACCGGATAGGCCGACGCGGAACTCGGCGGCGGTCGTCGCCAAGACCGGGGTGCGCCGCCGGCGCGCACCCCGGACTCCCCGGACGTCGCGGCGGCGGACTCCCCGGACGTCGCGTCAGCCGATCCTCGCGCGGCCGGGGCCGCGCGCCGCGCCCGTGTTCGCGCCCGCGCCCACGCCCACGCCCACGCTCGCGCCGAGGCGCGCGCTCAGCCGGTCCAGGCTGAACAGCCGGTCGTCGCCCGCGTCGAGGACCTGGTCGAGGAAGAGCAGAATCCCCGCCCCGCCGCTCCACAGGTCCGCGCTGAAGCGCTTGAGCCGCTCGCCGTGGAACCTGACCCCGGTGTCGCCGGGGACCGCGTACTTGAACAGGGCCCTGGCCGTGCGCAGCGCGGAGCGGGCGGACGCCTGGTCGCCGCTGACGCCCGCGTGGTCGGCGAGCGCGAAGCCGAGTCCGGCCAGGCCCTGGTAGAGGCCCGGCATGACGGTGTACGTGGTGCGCAGCCGCGGCAGCAGGTCGCCCTCGACGGACGCCAGGCGCTCGTCCCCGCACGCCCGCGTGTACCGGGCGACGGTGCGCAGCATCCCCGCGGTGCCGCAGAACAGGTACGGCATCGACCTGCGGTCCTTCGCCGACGCCGGGAAGTGCGGCGACCCCGACGCCCCCGGCGTCGCCCGGTCGAGCTCCCGGTGCAACAGCCGCACCCCGCGCCGCAGGTGGCGGGCGTCCCCGGTGACCGCGGCCAGCGGCAGCAGCGCCCACGCGATGCCGCACCGGCCGTGCAGCCAGCCGGTCGGGTCGTCGCGGTCGAGCAGCGCCGCCAGCTCCGCGTCGTCCTCCGGCAGCGCCGACAGCAGCCGCTCCGCGGTCTCGACGTGCCGCTCGTCGCCGGTGTGGCCGAAGAGCGACAGATGGGTCATGGCCACCCCGGCGGCGCCCTCGCCGAAGCCCGCCCGCCCGGCGGTCAGCGGGTGCGCGGTCGCGGCGGCGAGCAGGTCGCGCGCCTCGTCGAGCCGGCCGTGGTCGGCCAGCACCCAGGCGATGCCGGCCAGTCCCACGTGCAGCCCTGGCGGCCGGCTCTCCGCCGCGGCCAGCGCGTCGCGGCGAAAACGCGCGACGACCCGCTCGTCCACGGCGACGCCGCCGTGCCGCAGCGCGTGCAGGACGCCCGCGGAACCGTAGGCGACGCAGACGGTGTTGCTGGCGTAGCCGTCGGGGACGGTGGGGAACAGCGTGTCCGCGCGCTCCGGGTCGGCCATCGCGGTCAGCGCCCGCGCCACCTCGTCGCGCAGCCCGCGGACATGGCGCTCCGGGTCGGCCGCCACCTCGCCGGGGCCGGGGAGCGGCGCCGGCCCGTCGGCCGGGTGGTAGCGGACGGCCCGCTCCCACAGCGCGGCGGGCACCGCCATCCGGTCCTGAAGGTCGGCCCGCAGATGGTCCAGCGAGTGGGGGCAGCGGTCGGCGACGGCGAACGTCGGGCCGAGCATCAGCCGGACGAGCGCCGAGACCCCGTACAGGTCATGGACCGTCGGGTCGTCCCCGACCAGGCCGGCGGACGGCGCGTAACCGTCGGTGGCCACGGAGACGGCCCGCTCGTGCAGGCCGCGGGCCGCCTCGAAGTCCACCAGCCGGGGCCGGGCGCCCTCGCCGACCAGGACGTTGCCTGGGCTGACGTCGCCGAAGAGGTAGCCGGACGCGTGCAAGGACCGCAGCTGGCCCTCCAGCGAGGCGATGATCGCCTCGCAGTCGGCCGTGTACCGCTCGCACTCCAGCGGCCCGGCCTCCACCCGGGTCACCGGACTGTGGGCGGCGACCCACGAGGTGAGCGTGACGCCTTCGACGAACTCGGTGACCAGGAACTCGTGTTCCCACTCCCGGAAGTAGGCGATCGGCTCGGGGCAGATCCCGGGGTGCGCGCGGTGCAGGGTCCGCAGGATCTCCCACTCGCGCCGGGCGCGCTCGACGGCGGTCAGGCCGTCCCAGGAGAGCCCGGTGTGGTCGCGGGCCTCCTTGACGAAGACCTTCCGCCCGGTGGCGATCTCCCGTGCCGCGTAGGCGCCGCCGCCGTTGCTGTGGCGCAGGGCCCGCTCGAAGGCGAAGCCGTGGAAGGAGGTGCCGGGCGCCGCGGGCGCGGCGCCGGCCGCGAACGGGTCGGTGATCCCCTCGGGCAGGTGGAAGCGCGGCTCGCGGCGGTCGGCCACGAGCCGCCCGCGGCCGTCGCGCAGCACCGGTGTGCCGGTGCCGTCCGGCAGCAGGCGGCGGCGGGGGGTGAAGGAGCCGTAGCGGTAGTGGACCACCCGCGAGTCGCCGTAGCGGCGGTCGGTGAGGATGAACTGCCCCTGCTCGGACTCCAGTCGGGCGGCCAGGGCGCTCATGAGCGCTCCGGCGGCGCGTTCGTCGGGCGGGTAGGCCACGATGAGCTTGCCGCTCTGCGTCCGGGAGGCGTGCTTGTGCTGGAGCAGCAGGACGAACCGCTCGGCCACGACGTGCTTGAAGGCGATGTCGCGGCCGAAGCACTCCTCGGCGACCACGTCGAGGACGGCGGGGATCCGCTCGGCGCGGGCCGAGACGTGCACCTTCCAGCCCTGGTCCGGGAGCGTCGCGTTCTGGCGCCCCCAGGAGCGCCACAGGTGGCGGTCGGCGCTGTGCCAGCCGGGCGGGACCTTCGACGGGGCGTACACCCGGCCGCGGTCCGCGAGGGTCTCGACGGGCGCGTAGTAGTCGGGGTCGGCCATCGCGTATGTCTGTTCGATCATTGCTGCCTCGCGTCGTCCGGGCGGGGGGCAGGCGGCGGTCCACCTGCGGACGGCCGGGGCGGCCCGCACCGCGACAGCGGAACGGGCCGCCCCTGCGGCGCCTGTCAGGCGCAGAGGAACCAGCTGGCGTCGCTGCAGATGAACCAGCTGCCCTGCTCGTCCTGCAGCTCCTCGGGGGCCGGGACGTCCATCTCCTGGAGGTTCAGAACCTCGCTCATGGGAATCTCCTCATCTCTCGTGTTCTTCAGGGCTGCCGCGCCGTCGGGCGACGGGCGGACATCTGGGAGGTGCGCGCCGGGGACTCCGGGGACGCTGCGGGCTCCGGCGACTTCGGGGACGCCGGGCCGGCGCGGCCGGCGAGCGCGTCGACGCTGAAGAGCGGGTCGGGGCGCGGGCGCAGCAGGTGCGACAGGAAGAGCAGCACGCCGGACGCCCCGCTCCACAGCTCGCAGCTGTGCCGCAGCCGCAGGTCGCCGAGGAAGCGGACGGCGCGGCCACTGGGCAGCGCGTGGGCGAACAGCGTCCGCGCCGACCGCCACGAGGCCGCCCGCGCCCGCTCGTCGTCCAGCAGCCGCCCGCACTCGGCCAGGGCGAACCCCAGCCCCGCGAGCCCCTGGAAGAGCCCGGCGTGCGCCACGTACGTCATGGACGCCTTGGCGACGAGCTTCGGGACGGCGCGGGCGAGCCGCTCGTCCGGGGCGGCGGCCAGTTGGCGGGAGGCGGCGGTGAGGAAGCCCGCGGTGCCGCAGTACAGGTAGTACACGCCCCTGCGGTCCTTCGCGGAGACCGGGAAGACGAGTTCGCCGCCGGACTCCCTCGCCCGGTCCAGCTCGGCGTGCAGCAGCCGCAGGCCGTCGCGCAGCGGGCGGTCCTCGCCGGTGACGGCCGCCACCTGCTGGAGGGCGTACGCGAGACCGGTGCGCCCGTACCACAGGCCGGTCATGTCGTGCGGGCCGAGCAGCCGGGCCGCCCCGCTTTCGAGCAGCGCCGTCAGCGCCCGGGCGCGGTCGAGGTGGGAGGCGTCGCGGGTGTGGCCGTACAGGGCGAGGTGCGCCAGGGCGACCCCGGCCGCGCCCCACGCGAGGGTGGCCGACTCGCGGGTCAGCGGATGGCGGTCGGCCGCGCCGAGCAGCTCGCACGCCTCCTCGGGGTACCCGAGGTCGGCCAGCACCCAGGCGATGCCGGCGAGACCCGAGTACAGCCCGGGCGCGAGCGCGTCGGCCCGCGCCAGCGCGTCCGCGCGCAGCCGCCTGACGATCCACTCCGGCACGTCCGCGCCCGCGGCGCGCAGGGCGTGGAGGACCCCGGCGGTGCCGTAGGCCACGCCGAGCGTGTTGGTCTCGTAGCCCTGCGGAACGGTCGGGAAGACGCCCCAGGGCCGGTCGGCCGCCGCGTCGAGGATGCCCCGCGCGACCCGGTCGCGCAGCTCGGCGAGGGCGCCGCGCTCGTCGGCGTCGACCTGTTCCGGGCCGGGGAGGTCGACCTGTTCCGGGCCGGGGAAGGCGTCGCCCGCCACGCCGTCGACAGGCGGCCCCGCCGGGCGCGTGACGCGGCGCCACAGCTCCGAGGGCACCGGGGCCCGCGCGGTGAGGTCGCGCCGGATGTGCGCCAACGCGCCCGGGTGGCGCTCGGCCACCGGGGCCAGCGGTGTCAGCAGGAGCAGGCCCAGGCGCGCGGCCGTCGCGGACGGGTCGGCGGCGGGAGCGGACCGGCGCGACGGGCCGGCGCCCGCGGTGTGCGCGGGGAGGTGACCCCCGGTCAGCCGGATCCGGTCGGCGCCGTCGACGAGGACGTCACGCGCCTGGACCGCGTCCGCCGGGCAGCCCAGGAGCCACAGCCGCCGCAGGTCGCGTTCGAGCCTGACCAGCAGGTCCGCGACGCGCCGGTGGTAGCGCGCCCAGTCCTCCGCGGTGGCTGCCGGATCGGCCAGCGGACTGTGGGCGACGGCCCAGGAGGTCAGCGGCACGCCCGGGACGCACTCGGTCAGCAGATACGGATACGCGCCGTCCTCGACGAGGGCCAGCGGACGCGGGCACAGGCCGGGCGCCTCGCGGTGCAGCCTGGTCAGGACCCGCCACTCCTCGTGCAGCCGCGCGACCGACGGGAAGCCGTGGCCGGCGGGCCCTGCGGGCGCGAGCACCTGCTTCACGAAGACGTCGGCGCCGCTGAGCACGTCGCGCGCGGTGAACGCGTACCCGGACGGACCGGCCGCTTTGAGCCGCCGCACCTCGTAGCCGGGCGGCGGTGTCGGAGCGGGCGGGAGGCCGCCCATCAGCGAGTCCTCCCGGACGGCGTGCCGTCCGGGCTGATCGCGGCGCGCGATGGGTCGGGCGTGCGCCCCGCGCGGAGGACGGACAGGCTCCGCCCGAGGTGCGCGGGCGACGGCCCGTCGCGGCGCTCCCCGGTCGGCGGGGCGGACTCGGTCTCGAAGAGCGCCGTGGCGCGCAGGGCCCGCAGCAGGGCGTCCGACGCGGCGGCGTCGGCGGGAGCCGCCACGGCGAACCTGCCGGCCTGCGCCCGCGATCCGCGCGGGTGGTTCAGCCGGCGGTGCGCCTCCGGGTGCGTGACGTGCCGGAACGGCACGCCGAGCGCGAAGCAGGCCGCGGCGAACGCGTCCAGCACCGGCTGCAGCGGCTCCCGGTACGCGTCGGCGTGGACGCGCAGGTCGCTGTCGGCGAACCGCGGTCCGCCCGCCGGCGCCCACTGCGTCCACCACCCGGTGCGCGAATCGCTCCAGTCCGGCGGCACGGCGCCCGGCCGCAGACGCGGGGCGCGGTCCGGGACGGCGGACGGCGGCAGGTAGACGTCGGGGTCGGCGAGGGTGAAGACGTCGATGCTCACGCGGCGACCCCCGTCCGCCGGGCGATCCCGCTCGGCGCGGGGAGGGGTTCCGCGCCGCCGGTCGCGTCGGCGCCGAACCGGTCCCGGTGGGCGCCCGGCCGGCCGAGCGGACCCCGGTCGGCCGCGCGGAGGATCTCACGGGCGCAGGCCGCGCCGGGTTCCGTCGCCCGGCGCACGCGCCTGCCGGGCAGGGATGCCCGCCGGCCGGGGTAGCCCGGCACCCCCGCCGGGCACGCGGCGCCGTGCCCGGTCCAGCTCAGCGGGGCGCGGAGCGGGACCCGCCGGGCCGGGAGCGGCCGGCGTGCGAGCGGCATGGAACTCATGACGGTCCCTCCGGTGGACGGGGCGGGTGTTCGGTGGGGGTTCGGGCCCGAGCGGCGACGTCGGGTTCGGTGGGCGTTCGGGCTGGATCGGCGACGTCGGGTTCGGTGGGTCGCTCGGGCTCGGCGGGCGGGTCGTTGCGCCGCCGCCACGAGCCGGAGCGGCGTGACCGGGAGAGACGATGTCAGCAGTCCGCGTCCCGGGCATGAGTGGTGATCACCCAAGTTCCGTCCCGCCGGGGCGGCTTCGGCCCGCGCGCCGGTGCGGACGGTGCCGACGGCCGCCCACCGGCGGCCGGGACGCCGAACTCGCGCCCGCGCCCCGGCGCGAAATATGAGTGGTGAACGCGCATGCGGCGCGGCGGCGTTCGCGGTCGACTGGTGGGCGGTCACCCGACCGCCACGAGGAAGGCCATGACAGTGTCGACGAGCCAGCACCACGCCGCGCGGCCGCTCGCCATGCCCTGGGAGCGCCGCGGCCGGCCCGCCCTGACCGGGGCCTGGTGGGTCCGCGGGATGCGCCTCGACGAACGCGCCGCCGGGTGGCCGGACGCGGAGGCCGGCTTCGCGGGCGCGGGCGGCGGGGGTGACGCCGGCACCGGGGCTGTCGGTGACGCAGGCACCGGGCCGGCGGCGACGCCGAGGTCGTGGCTGTCGGTGACGCCGAGGCCGTGGCCGACATCCGCTTCCGCCGCTGGCGCGACGCCTTCGCCGACCTCGCGCCGGACGCCCTGGACCGCCAGGCGGCCGAGTACGGCGGCACGCCGGAACAGCTCAGGGCGCTGCTCGCCGAACCGGCCGAACGCCTCGCACGGCGGCTGGCCAAGCCCGCCTGGGCCCGGGACGTCGAGCGGATCGCGAGGACGGCGGGGACGGCGGCGACCCGGGACGGCGGTGCGGACGGCCGTACCGCCGTCGCGACGGGTCCGGCGGCGAGTCCGGTGGTGGGCCCGCCCGCGGCGTCGGAGGGCCGGGGCACAGACCAGGGCCGTTCGCGGGAACCGCACGACGGATGGCAGCGCGGCTTCGCCCGCGTCGTCGAACCGTTCGTGCGCGAGGCCCTGCGCCGGTTCGACGCGATCACGGGCGGGACGGACGTGGGGGACGCCGCCGGCAGGATCGGGGCGGACCACGCCGGGGACGGGGACGCCGGGACGATCCGCGCCGCCGGCGAAATCCGCGACGCCGGCGAGATCCGCGCCGCCGCGGACTCCACCACCCCCGACGTCGCGGCGGACGCCCACGACGCAGCCAACCCCCACGACGCCGTGGCCGACGCGGCGGACCCGTACGGCGCCGCCGACCGCGCGCTGGTCAGGAACGCGGTGCGCGCCGAGGCAACCCGGCGGCTGGTGCGCCTCGCCACCCGGGTGCTCGTGCTCGAACTGAACGTTCTGCGCGTCACCGGACGGCTGGAGGGCGACACGCCGGAGGACCGCTTCCGGTGCTTCGTCCGGCACTTCGAGCGCCCCGGGCCGTTCGCCGCGCTGCTCGACGAGTACGCGGTGCTGGCCCGCCTGATGGCGGCGACGGCCGAGCAAGTGGCCATGGTCCACGCGGAGTTCCTGCGGCGGCTGGCCGAGGACCGGCCGGAGCTGGCGGGGCGGCTGTTCGCCGGCGCGGACCCGGGCCCCCTCACCCGCGTCGAACTGGGCAGGGGCGACACCCACGCCGGCGGCCGGTCCGTGGGCGTCGTCGCCTTCGCCTCCGGCGCCCGCGCCGTCTACAAGCCCCGGCCGCTGGGCATGCACCTGCGTTTCAACGACGCCGTCGACTGGTACAACCGGCGGCTGCCCGCCTCCTCGGCCCTGCGGACGCTGACCGTCGTGGACCGCGGGGAGCACGGCTGGGTCGAGTTCGTCGACTCCGCGCCCTGCGCGGACGCCGCCGCGGCGACCCGCTACTTCCGCCGCCAGGGCGCGCTGCTCGCGCTCCTGCACGCCCTCGGCGGCGTCGACTTCCACTTCGAGAACCTGATCGCGGCCGGCGACCAGCCCGTCCCGATCGACCTCGAAACGCTCTTCTGCGCCGACCTGCCGCGCTCCTTCGGCAGCCCGACGCTGGACGGCGACCCGGCCACGACGGCCTACCGCGAGTCGGTGGGCCGGGTCGGGCTGCTGCCCTCCTTTGTCGTCGGCGCCGACGGGCAGGCGTTCGACGCGGGCGGCATGGGGGGCGACAAGGACGCGGCCCTGCCGTACCGCGTCGCGGACTGGACCGCGGCGGGCACCGACACGATGCGCCTGGAACGGGTCCGGCCGGTGCTGCGCGGCTCCGGCAACCGGCCCCGGCTCGACGGCACGGACCTGGACGCGGCGCGGTACGCCGCCCCGCTGCTGGAGGGCTACCGCGAGGGCTACCGCGCGATCCTCGCCGGGCGGCGGGAACTGCTGTCCGCCGACGGGGCGGTGACCCGCTTCGACCGCGACGTCACGCGCGTCATCGCGCGCCCCACCCACGAGTACGCGACGCTGCTCGCCGAGACCACGCACCCGGACCTGCTGCGCGACGCGCTCGACCGGGACCAGGTGTTCGGCGTGCTGTGGGCCAGGACGGCGGACGATCCGGCCCGCGCCCGGCTGGTCCGGCACGAGGTGGCGGACCTGTGGTCGGGCGACGTCCCGCTGTTCACCGCCCGCGTCGGCTCCCGCGACGTGCGCGCGTCCGGCGGGGCGACCGTCCCCGACCTGCTGCCGGAGTCCGGCGCGGCCCGCGTCGCGCACACCCTCGCCGGCATGGGCGAACGCGACCTCGACGACCAGCGGTGGATCGTCTCGGCGCACCTGGCCACGCGCCCGGACGGAGCCGAGCCGGCACCGCCCGACCCGGCCCCCGCGCGTCCGGGAGCGGGCGCACCGGCCGGGCCGGGCGCACCGGACGAGCGGCAGGAGGACCTGGCCCGGCGGGCGTTGGCCGCCGCGCGGGCCGTCGCGGACCGCCTGGAGGCGTCGGCGTACACCGACGGCAAGCGCCTGGGCTGGCTCGGCCTCGATCTGTGGCAGGAATCGCGCTGGTCGGTACGGCCGCTGGGCGTCGACCTGTACAACGGGTACGCGGGCATCGCCCTGTTCCTGGCGCAACTCGCACACGTCACCGGCGAACCGCGCCACGCCGCCCTCGCCCGCAGCGCCCTGGCGCCGGTGGTCGGTCACGCCCGGGAGGCGCTCGGCGGCGGTCGTGGCGGCGAGCCCGGCGCCGAGGCCGCCGCGGGGGCGTTCACCGGACTGAGCGGCGTCGCGTACGCGCTCGCCTGGTGCGCGGCGCTGCTCGACGACGCGCCCGCCGCCGAACTGGTCGGACCGCTGCTGGCACGCGCCGCGGAACGGATCGGGCCGGACACCGCCCACGACGTCATCAGCGGCACCGCCGGCTGCCTCGCGGTCGCCGAGGCCCTGTCGGCCGGCCACGGCCCGCAGGCGCGGCGGCTGGCCGAGCGCAGCGCCGAGGCGCTGGTCGCCGCCGCGGTGCCGGCCGGCGCCGCGCTGGCGTGGCCGGGCGCCGGGCACGTCCCGCTGCTCGGCTTCTCGCACGGCGCGGCCGGTGCGGGCTGGGCGCTGCTGTCGTACGCCGCGAGGACCGGCGACGACGGCGCCAGGGCCGCGGGACTGGGCGCGTTCGCGTACGAGCACGGCGCGTACGACGCCCGGTCGGGCAACTGGCCCGACCACCGCAGGACGCCGCCGGGCAGCCAGCACACCTGGTGCCACGGAGCCCCCGGCGTCGGCCTCGCCCGAGCCGCGGCCCTGCGCGTCCAGGCACGGACGCCAGGGGCCGACGCCCCGCCCGAACACCTCGCGGACCTGCGGCGCGCGCTCGACAGCACCGCGCGCTTCGGCCGGCACCGCGGGCACAGCCTGTGCCACGGCGCGCTGGGGAACCTCGAACTGCCGGCCGCGGCCGCCGACCTCGGCGAGCCGGGGGCCCGCCGCGCCTGGGCCCTGGAGGCGTCCGCCGCGGTGGCGGGGATCGAGCGGGACGGGCCGGTGTGCGGCACCCCGGGCGGTGTGGTCACGCCGGGGCTGATGACCGGTCTGGCCGGGATCGGCCACGGCCTGCTCCGGATCGCCGCTCCCCGGCAGGTGCCGCCGGTCCTCCTGCTGGCACCGCCGCCCCTCGTCTGAGTCCGCGCACAGGGCCCTTCACCGGCTCGCGCGGACCGCCAAGCGCGCACGCGCCGGGGACCCCCGGCGCGGTCGCGGCACCACATCCGACACCGAGACAGAAACGAAAGGAAGGGTCGCCCCATGGACCTGGACAACGGCGTCGTGCACGCGTGGAAGAGCTACGCGCCCCAAGGAGCGTCCGCCCCCAGCCCCGTCAGCTCGTACGACATCGACGACGTCGCGCGGGGCGGGGTGATCGGCGGCAGCTGGCAGTGGTCGTTCAGCTGCTGCGACACCACGCTGTGCTCCGACTGCTCCATCCACTGACCGCCCCGGCCGGCCCGACCCCTGCGCCGGGCCGGCCGGGGCGTACGTCCGAGTGAGTCCGTGTGGGCCGCACCCCTGGGGGTGCGGCCCACACGGCGTTCGCGGACCCCGCGGGGGAGCGCGGGGCGGGCCTAGGGATTCCCCCAATGCTCGGCCCCCGTCGGCCGCGCCAGTGTGGAGCCGTTCGCGGGCCGGGTCTCCGGCTCTGGCAGCCGGACGTGGGGAGTGGGGTCTGTTGCTCACATTTTCTCTCGCAGACGTGGTGCGTTCCGTGCTCACCACGCTGGACGAGCAGGACTGGCAGGTCGAGGAGGACGGCGTCTGGTGCCGGGCGACGCCACCGGAGCACGAGCGCCGCGTCCAGGGGTGGAAGCTGCACGTCTCGGCGACCCGGCTGTCCGCGCCGGAGGTCGTGCACCGCGCGGCGGCGGTGCTGGTCCGGGCCGGCTGCGCCTTCAAGACGGCGCGGGACCTGCAGACCGTCGAGGAGATGACCTCCGGCAACTACGACCGCGCCCAGTGCGGCAAGATCGTCACGGTCTACCCGCGCGACGACGACGAGTTGCGGGAGCTGGCGGCCCGGCTGGACGACGCGACCGCCGGGCTGCCCGGCCCGGCGATCCTGTCCGACCGCCCCTACCGCAAGGGCAGCCTGGTCCACTACCGGTTCGGCGGCTTCAGCGGCGTGCCCGTGCTGACCAACGACGGCTCCTTCGAGGTGCGCCTGCGGGCCCCCGACGGCACGCTGACGGACGATCACCGCAAGGCGTGGTTCAGCCCGCCGCCGTGGGCGCCGCTGCCGTTCCCCGGCGAGCCGGGGCGCCCGGCCACCGTCCAGGGCGCCAAGCCGGTGCTGCTGGCCGGCCGGTTCGTGGTGCGGGAGGCGATCCGGCACTCGGCCCGCGGCGGGGTGTACCGGGCGCTCGACCAGCGCACCGGCGCCGAGGTCATCGTCAAGCAGGCCCGCGCCCACGTGGCGGTGAACGTGACCGGCGAGGACGCGCGGGCCTGCCTGCGGCGGGAAGCCGCCAACCTCACCGCGCTCAGCGGGCTGTGCACGGAGCTGGTCGCCTCCTTCGAGGAGGACGGCCACGCCTTCCTGGTGCAGAGCCTGGTGCCGGGGCAGCCGCTCACCTCCTGGGTCACCGAGCGGCGGGCGGAGCCCGGCTTCGTGCCCGTCCCCCAGGTGCTGGCGCTCGCACGCAAACTCGGCGAGCTCCTCGACGCGGTGCACCGGCGCGGCGTCGTCTACCAGGACTTCACGCCGAACAACATCATGGTCACGCCCGAGGACCGGCTGGTGCTGATCGACGCCGAGTGGGCCACCACCCCCGGCACCCGCATCCTGCGCGCCCACACCCCCGGGTTCGGCGCGCCCGAGCAGACCGCGGAGCCGCGGGTCGGGCCCGCGTACGGGACCGAGGTCGACCGCTACGCCCTCGGCGGAGTGCTGTACTTCCTGGCCACCGGCATCCCGCCGTCCTTCGCCCCGGGCGGTCCGTACGCCCCCGGCTCCGCGCGGCCGGCCCACGGGCCGACGGACCGCACGGCGGGGGAGCGCACGGCGGGGGAGCGCATCGCCCGCGTGCTGTCGCTGGTCGGCGACGAGCGTCCGGCGGCCCGGCTGCTCGCCCCGGCGATCCTCGGCCTGATGGCCGAACGCCCGGAGGACCGCTGGACGTTGGAGCGCCTGGCCGGATTCCTCGCCGACGCGGCGGCGGAGGCGGCAGCGCATGCGGACGCGGAAGCCGCGGCGGAGGCCGAGGCCGGACCCGAGGCCGAGGCCGGACCCGAAGCCGGGGTCGAGGCCGAAGCCGGGGTCGAGGCGGCGGGCACGGCTGCGGCGGACGGCGGACAGGACGCCCGGCCGGGGCCGGCGGCCGTCGCCGAACCCGCCCCCGTCCCCGTCCGGCGCTCCGGCGACCGCCGGGACCGCCCGACCGCCGGGCCCGAACTGCGGGCCGGACTGGTCGACGACGGCTTGGCCCACCTGCTGCGCGACATGGCCGACCCCGAGGGCCCCGCCTCGCGCCTGTGGTCCGGCAGCGCCTTCGGCGACTCCACCGACCCGCTCAACGTCCAGTACGGCGCGGCCGGCGTGCTGGGGCTGCTGGTCCGCGCGGACCGGACGCTGGAACGCCCCGACCTGCGGGACGCCGTACGGCGCGTCGCCTCCTGGATCGACCGGCGCCGCACGCAGGCCCCACAGCTCCTGCCCGGCCTGTACTTCGGCCGCTCCGGCACCGCCTGGGCGCTGTACGACGCCGCCCGGCACCTGGGCGACGACACGCTCGCCGACCACGCCGTGGAGCTGGCGCTCTCGCTCCCGGTGGTGTGGCCCAACCCGGACATCTGCCACGGCGCGGCCGGCTCCGGACTCGCGCAGCTGACGTTCTGGCGGGCGACCGGCCGGCCGAGTTCCTGGAGCGGGTCGCCGAGTGCGCCGACGCGCTCGCCGCCGCGGCCGACCGCACCGCAGACCGGGTGATCTGGCAGATCCCCCCGGACTTCGACTCCAAACTGGCGGGCATCCGGCACCTCGGATTCGCGCACGGTGTCGCCGGCATCGGCGCGTTCCTGCTGGCCGCGGCGGACGCGACCGGACAGCGCTCCGCCCTGGAGCTGGCGGTCACGGCCGGGCAGACCCTGGCGGCGGAGGCCGAGCGCGGACCGGTCGGCGCGCGGTGGCGCTCCGACGTGGACGAGAAGCCCGGCAGCGGGCTGATCTACCACTGGTGCAGCGGCTCCTCCGGCGTCGGCACCTTCCTGCTGCGGCTGTGGCAGGCCACCGGGGACGAACGGCACCTCAGACTCGCGCGGGAGGCAGCCCAGGCCGTCCGCGCGGCGGCCTGGACCTCCCCGACGGCCGTGTGCCACGGCCTCGCCGGGGACGGCGAGTTCCTGCTCGACCTCGCCGCGGCCCAGCCCGACGGCGCTTACCGCGCCTGGGCCGAGGATCTCGCCACCGTGCTCTACTCGCGCCACGCGGTGGTGGGCGGCCTGCGCCTCGTCCCGGACGAGAGCGCCGCCGCCTTCACGGCCGGCTACCAGACCGGAACCGCCGGCGTCATCAGCTTCCTCCTGCGGCTCGACCACGGCGGCCCCCGCCCCTGGATGGCGGACCGCCCCTGACCGCGGAGGGAAACCCGGCCGCGCCCCCGCGCGGCCGCCCACCCGGCACCACACCGAGAGGAGGAACCCGTGGACATCGACCTCGACGCCCTGCAGGCCCTGCCGGCTGAGCAGGAGCCCACGACGCAGTTGGCCTGCACCGTCACCTGCGGCCTCGGCCACACCTGCGGCGGTGAGACCTGCACCTCCACCAACTGACCACACCCGCCCGGACGTTCCGGCGCCGGCCGGAACGCACCGGAAGGCGACACGAGACGACACGAGACGACACGAGAGAGGAGGACGCCGTGAACGCCGACCTCGACGCGCTGGAGCTGCTCCCCGGTGGTGAGGACACCACCGAGATGGAGTGCACCTGGACCTGCAGCACGTACTCCTGCCCCGCCACCTGCACGCTCACCGAATAGCCGGAGGAACCGTGGAACTCGACCTCGACGCGCTCCAGACGCTGCCCGGCGGCCAGGAGACCACCGAGATGCAGATCTGCACCTGGACCTGCTCCAACAAGACGTGCGCGGACACCTGTCTGGTCACCGGCTGACGGCCTCCGGGACCCGCACCACCGTCTGACGACCCCGAACACTTCACGAGACCCCACGAGACCCCACGAGACCCCACGAGAGGAGGAACGCGATGGAACACGACCTGGACGCCCTGCAAGCACTGCCGGCCGACTGGGAGAGCTCGTCGCTGCTGAACACCACGGAAACCTGCGGGGGACCCACCTGCGGCACCGGCAGCACCTGCGGCGGCCCCACCTGCACGGTCTCCAACTAGGCGGCGGGGGAGGGGCGCCGGAACACCGCCGGCGTCCCTCCCCGTCCCCGGGGACGTCCCCGGCGGAGATCCCCGGCGGAGATCCCCGGCGGAGATCCCCGGGGACGTCGCCGGGGGCATCCCCGGGGGCGAGGGAAGGAGGGACGAGAGAGGTGACACGGAACGATCCGGGCGCGGGGAGCGGGGAGCGGCCACCGGGCGCGGGCCGGCTGCTGGCCGGCGCCGTCCGCCACACCGGCGGCCGGCTGTCCCTGCTGGTCGCCCTGATGGTGGTGCGCACCGCCGCCGCGCTGGCCCTGCCGGCCCTGCTGGCCGCCGCGGTGAACGCGGTGCTGCACGGCAGGGACGGCGTTGGCCCCGCGCTGACCTGGGGCGCCACGATGGCCGGCAGCGCGGTCTGCGACGCGGTGATGGCGCCGCTGGGCGTCTCCTGCGCCGCCTACGGGACCCGCTGGCTGCAACTGCGCACCGTGGGCCACCTGCTGGACCAGGGCGGCCGTTCGCCGGTGCCGGCCGGCGAGGCCGTCACGCAGGTCACGCAGGCCACCCAGCAGGCCGGGGCGCTGCCCGTCGCGATAGCGGACTGGGGCGTGACGGTGACCGGTTCGGCCGCGGCGCTGGCCGCCCTGTGGTGGCTGGACTGGCGCTGCGCACTGGCCTTCCTGCTGGTCGTCCCGACGACGGCGCTGACCGCCCGCCGCTTCGTGGGGAACGTGACCGCGGTCCAGGGCGCGTACCTGGCCGCCCAGTCCCAGATCGCCGGCCGGCTGCTCTCCGCGCTCTCCGGCGCGCGGACCATCCGGGCCGCGGGTACCCTGGACCGCGAGGCGGCCCGGGTGCTCGCCCCGCTGCGGGACGTGTCCGCCGCCGGGTACGGGATGTGGCGGCTGCAGAAGGGCACCGTCTGGCAGTTCGGCCTGCTCACCTCGCTGACCGAGGCGCTGGTGCTCGCCCTGGCGGGCCTCGGCGTGGCCGACGGCCGACTCTCGCCGGGAGAACTGGTGGCGGTGGCCGGCTACCTCCAGCTCGCCTTCCCCGCCGTGCAGCAGATCGACGCGTTCTTCATGCTCGCCCAGGCCCGCGCCGCCGCGAGCCGCCTCGCCGGGACGTTCGCGCATCCCGGCGTCGGGTACGGGACCGCGGCCGCCGCTCCCGGCGCGGGAGCGGTGTCCTTCCGGTCCGTCACCGTACGGGCCGCCGGGAGCGGTGCGGCCGGTCCGGCGGCCGGGACGGCGGTGCTCGACCGGATCGACCTGGACATCCCGGCCGGCGCCTGCGTGGCGCTGGTCGGCCGCACCGCCTCGGGCAAGAGCGCGCTGGCCGGACTCCCCGGGCGGCTCACCGACCCCGACGAGGGGGAGGTGCTGCTCGACGGACGGCCCGTCGCGGAGCTGGCCGAGGACCCGCTGCGCGACGCGGTCACCTACGCCTTCGAACGTCCCGTCCTGCTCGGCGGCACCGTCCGCGAGGCCATCGGCTACGGCCGGCCCGCGCTGCCGGCGGCCGCCGTGCACGCCGCGGCGCGCACGGCCGCGGCGGACGGCTTCGTCCGGCGGCTGCCCGACGGCTACGACACGCCGCTGGAGCGGGTGCCGCTCTCGGGCGGCGAACGGCAGCGGCTCGGCCTGGCCCGCACCCTGGCCCGCCCGGCCCGGGTCTACGTGCTGGACGACGCCACCTCGGGGCTGGACACCGTCACCGAGTCCGAGGTCAGCGCGGCGGTCACCGGCGCGCTGGCCGGACGCACCCGGATCGTGGTGGCCCACCGAATGGCCACGGCCGCGCGCTGCGACCAGGTGGTCTGGCTCGAAGCGGGCCGGATCAGGGCCCGCGGGACGCACGCCGAACTGTGGCGCGACCCGGCGTACCGGGCGGTGTTCGCCGCGGACGCGGCGCAGACCGACGCCTGGGACACCGGTGCCCGAGAGACCGGCGGCGACGTGGACGACGAGAGGAGCAGGGGGCGTGATGCGGGACATCGTGGGGCGTGACCCGGGGCTGCGGCTGTTGCGGGAGGCGACGGCCGGCTCCGCCGGTCCGTGCTCCGGGCGCTGGGCTGGTCGGCCGTCCAGGCGGCGCCGGCGCTGGCCTCGGGACGCATGCTGGCCACCGCCCTCGACCGGGGCTTCCTGGCCGGACGCCCGGCCGTCGGCCTCCTCTGGCTGACCGCGATCGCCGCCCTGTACGGCGTCCGCGCCGCCGCCCAGCGCGCGGTGTTCGACCCGCTGTCCGCGATCGTCGAGCCGATGCGCGACGAACTGGTGCGGCGGGTCGTGCGCGGCGCGCTGCGGCGGGCGGTGCACGAGGGCCTGCCGGGAGCGGGCCCGGACGCCGCGGGCGTGAACCGGCTGAGCAGCCAGGTCGACGCGGTGCGCGGCACGCTCGGCGCCCTGCTGCGCACGGCGCTGCCGCTCGGCGTCAACCTCGTGGCCGCGCTGATCGGCCTGGCGTCCCTGGACCCGCGGATGGCGCTCGTGGTGGCGGCGCCGCTGCTGGCGGCCGTGGCGGCGTTCGTCCCCGCGGCACGGGCCCTGGCCCGGCGCAGGGCGGCCTTCCTGCTCGCCGAGGAGCGGGTGGCGGCCGCGACCGGCACGGTGGTCGAGGCGGCGCGCGACGTCGCCGCCCTCGGGGCCCGCCGCGAGGCGCTCGCGGAGGTGGCCCGGGCCGCCGACGCCTCGGTCCGCGCGGCGAACACGGTGGCGTGGACGACCGCGCTCCGCGTCCCGGTGCTGCTGATCGGCGGGCAGCTCCCCGTCCTCGGCCTGCTGCTCGCCGGACCGTCGCTGGTGCGCCGGGGCGCGGTCTCGCCCGGAGACGTGATCGGCGCTATCAGCTACGTCACCGCCTATCTGATCCCGGCCCTCCAGCAGATGACCGGGGTGGCGGCCGGCTACGTCATCCAGCTGCGGGTGCTGGCCGCGCGGCTGGCGGCGACGTCGGCCCCGGCCGGCCCGGCGGACCAGCCGCGTCCGGCCTCCCCGCACCGGCCGGCCGGGGGCGCCGGGAACCCGGCCGGCGCGGAACTCGCCGTGTCCGGGCTCACCTTCGCCCACGGCCCGCACGCCGCTCCCGTCCTGCGCGACGTGTCCTTCACCCTTCCCGAGGGCGGCCATCTGGCCCTGGTCGGACCGAGCGGCGTGGGCAAGTCGACGCTGGCCGGTCTGCTGGCCGGGATCGGACGGCCGGACGCGGGCCGGATCGCCGTCGGCGGACGCGACATCGCCGGACTCACCGACGCCGAACGGGCCGCCACGGTCGCCCTGGTGCCGCAGGAGGCGTACGTCTTCCCCGGCACCCTGCGGGAGAACGTCGCCTACCTGGCGCCGGACGCGGACGACGAGGCGCTGGACCGGGCCGCGGCGGCGGTCGGCCTCGGCCCGCTGGCGGCGCGACTCGGCGGCTACGACGCCGAACTCGTCGACCCGGCAGCGGCGTTGTCCAGCGGGGAGCGTCAACTGATCGCGCTGGCCCGGGTGTACACCTCGGCGGCCTCGCTGGTGATCCTCGACGAGGCGACCTGCCACCTGGACCCCGCCGCCGAGGCGGCGGTGGAGTCCGCGTTCGCCCGCCGTCCCGGCACCCTCGTCGTGATCGCCCACCGGCTGAGCAGCGCCGCCCGCGCCGACCGGGTGCTGATCCTCGACGCGGACGGCCACGCGTTCGGCAGCCACGCCGAACTGCTCGCCGGACATCCGGGGTACGCCGCCCTGGTCGGCCACTGGAACGCCCCTCTCCCCGTCCCGGTCCCCTGAGCACGCCCGGCCGGCCGCCCCGCCCCGCCCCGGCAGCAGGCCGGCCGGACGCCGTCTCACACCCCGACCGTGCGGGCCGCGCCGAAGGCGGCCACCAAGGCGGCCCGCGAACGGGCGCCGGTCTTGCGGAAGATCCTCGTCAGGTGCGCCTCGACCGTCTTCACCGAGACGAACAGCGCGCCCGCCACCTCCCGGTTGGACAACCCCTGGCAGACCATGCCGAGGATCTCCTCCTCCCGCACCGACAGCTCCTGCCCGGCGAAGGCGCCCGCGCCGCGCGGCGCGGACGTCCCGCGCGGCCGGCAGGCCCCGATCCTGCGCTGCGCGTCGACGGCGGCCGTGCGCAGTGCGCGCGCGTCCATCCGGTCGGCCTCTTCCTTCACCCGGCCCGCCTCGGCCGCCGCCTCCTCCAGCCGGCCCGACGCGACCAGCCGCCGGGCCAGTTCCAGGCGCACCCGGCACTCCAGGACCGCCAGACCGGCCGCGGCCGACAGCTCCACCGCGGCGGTCAGCATCGGCAGGGCGGCGCCGTCCGGCGCGAGCCCGGCCCGCGCGCACAGCGCCTCGGCCCGCGCCTCCGCCGTGCCCTCGGCGTCCGCGCGGTCGGCGGCCAGGGCGGCGTACTCGCCGGCGGCCGCGGCGGCGCCCGTCCGGCACGCCGCGTCGGCCGCGGCCGACCACCACAGCGCCCCCGCGCCGCACGGCGCCGCGCGGTCCGCGTCACGGGCGGCGCGCAGAATCAGCTCAAGGGCCTCCTCCGGGCGGCCCTGGGCCAGCCGGGCCAGTCCGAGCACGCCGGCGGCCGTCGCCGCCGGCGCGCCGGGAGCGGGGTGCCGCCGCAGGACCCGCGCGGCGAGGTCGGCCGCCTCGTCCGGCCCGTCGCACCACAAGGCGGCGCGGGCCCGCGACAGTTGGGCCCAGCCGACGCCTTCCGCGTCGCCCAGCAGGGACGCGGTCTCCTCGGCCTCGCGGGCGTCGCGCAGGGCGGCGGACAGGTCGCCGAGCGCGGCGCGGGCGTGGCCGCGGCCGAGCAGCAGCGTCGGCACGGCCGCGACGCGCCCGGTGCGGCGGGCGACGCCCAGCGCACGGGTGAACAGGGGCAGCGCGTCGCCGTACCGCTCCGCGAGGTCGAGGGCGCGGCCGAGGCGGGCGACGGCGTCGAGCCGGTCGGCCCACTCGGCGTCGCCCAGGGCGTCGGCCGTGCGGACCGCCGCTTCCGTCCCGCCGGCGCCGCGCGGAGCGGCCGAGGAGGCGCGGCGGCCGGCGAGGGCGAGCGTGGCCGCGGCGTCCACCTCCAGCATGCCGGGGGCGCCGGCGGCGAGCCGAAGCGCCCGTTCCGCGTCGGCGCACGCCGTCGGCGCGTCCCCCTGGGCCGCGGCCGTCGCGGCCCTGCGCAGGAGTAGCAGGCGTACGCCGCGGGCGGTGGGCCGCGCGGGGGCCGCGAGTTCGGCGTCCACCAGGGCCCGCGCGAAGGAGTGCCGCCCGAGGCCGCATTCCAGCCGGGCGTGCAGGTCCACGAGCACGGCCCGGTCGAGCAGGTCCTCGCGGCCGGCCGCGGACGGCGCCCGGTGCACCGCCCGTTCCAGCAGTCCGGGCAGCAGGCGCCTGCACTCGGCGTGCCGGCCGGTGCGTTCGGCCGCGTGGTAGAGCAGCGCCTCGATGCGGAAGCGCTCGTCGGAGCCGGGGGAGCCGGGGGTGCCATCGGCGACGTCGGCGACGTCGCGGGCGTGGGCGGGGGCGTCGTCGGGGGCGTGGGCGTCGTCGGGCAGGATGTACAGCGCCGCCCGCAACCACGTCGCCGCGGCGGCCGGACGCGTGTCCAGGACGTCCCGCGCCGCGCGGGCCAGCAGCCGGGCCGACCCGCGGTCGCCCGGCGCGGCGGAGCGCGCCAGGTGCGGTGCGCGCTGCGCCGGCGGCGCGCCGACACGCTCCAGCGCCGCCGCGGCCCGCGTGTGCGCGGCGATGCGCCGTCCCGGCGGCGTCCGCGCGTACAGCAGCGTGCGCAGCAGCGGATGGCGGAAGCGGAACAACGGCGTTGCGCCGTCCACCGCGCGGACCAGTCCGCGGGCCACCAGCTCGTCGAGCACCGTCAGGACCGCCGCCGTGCTCCGGTCGGCGACGGCGGCGACCAGCGAGGGGGCGAAGGGATCGCCGAGCACCGCCGCGCAGCGCGCCACCTCGATCCGGTCGGGGGCGAGTCCGGCGAGTTCGCGCAGCGGCGGGCCGTCCGCGGGCAGCGGGAGACCGCCCGGCGCGTGGTCGGTGGTCGCCAGCTCCCGCAACTCGGCGGACGTCAGGGCGGACAACATGTCCAGCCAGCCGGGCATGCCGCAGCTCACCTCGTACAGCAGGGCCTCGCGCACCGGGTCGGTGCCGGGCGGCAGCCGGGCGGCGAACTCCTCGCGGGTCAGCGGCCCGAGCGATATCCGGTTCCGGCGGTAGGCGGCGCCGGCGGCGTCGAGACACCACACCAGGTCCTGGGGCGCCGGGCCCGCGGCCCTCGCGTATGCGACCACGGTCGGCGCCGACGGGGGCCCGGCCAGCAGCCGCCGGAGCGGTCCCGCCGTCTCGGGTCCGGCCCGGTCCAGGTCGTCGAGACATCGCACCACGCCACGGCCTCCGGGCGGCGCCGCCCGCAGGCCGTGGACCACGTGCAGTCCGCCGCGCCGCGCGTCGTCGGCGAGCGCGCCGAGCAGCCGGCTGCGCCCGCTGCCGGGTTCCCCGACGATCTCCACGAGCAGCGACGCGCCGGCGCGGCAGGCGGCGACCAACTCCGCGACGGTGACGGGGGAATGGGGTTCCGTGGGGTACATCGCGGTTGCGGGGTCCTCTCCGTGTGCGGCCTGTTCATCCGGCGCGGGGCCGCGGCCGCGCGAACGGCCCGCGGACGCCGGGGGCGTCGCGGTGCGCCGCCGACGGCTCATCCCTGCGCGCCGGCCGGCTCCTTGCGCTCGGGGACGAGCAGCGCGGCCAGTTCGCGGCGGTTGGAGGCGTGCGTCTTCTCCAGCAGGTTGGCCACGTGCCGCTCGACGGTGCGGTGGGACAGGTGGAGTTCGGCCGCGATCTCGCGGTTGGTGCGGCGGCGGCCGAGCCGGGTGAGCACGTCGAACTCGCGCACGGTCACGCCGAGGGACCACAGGTGTTCCGGCACGTCGCCGCTGCCGGGCCGGCGCTGCCGCGTGCGCGTGCGGTCGTCGAGCGCGCGCAACTGGTCGCGGCAGTGGCGGGCGGCGGGGTGGAGCGCGTGCTCCGAGTAGAAGCGTTCGGCCTCCTGGAGCCAGCGGATCGGCTCGCCCCAGCCGTCGCGCGCGGCGGTGCGGGCGACCAGTCCCAGTCCGAGGTGCCGGACCGGCGGACAGCTCGCGGCGACCGCGACCGCCCGTCGCAGCTCCTCCTCGGCGGCGTCGCAGTCACCCTCACGGCCCGCCAGCACCGCGGCGGCGAGGTGCGCGAAGTGGGCGTTCCACGGCAGCTGGCCCGCCGGGCGCGCGGCGAGCGCCGTGTGCTCCGCCCGGCCTGCCGCCGCGTCCAGGCAGCCGAGCAGCAGGGCCAGACCGTAGGGCACGCTCCACTGGTGCGCGGCGGAGCGCCCGGCGCTCGTGCCGCGGTCGCCGCCGCGGGGCCGCGGCCGGTGCGGGCGTCCGCGCGCCGCGCCGCCCTCGCCGTGCGCCGACGCGCCGACCGCGGGGCCGCCTCCCGCCACGACCGGCACCCCGTCCTCGCGGTCCCCGTACCAGGCGTCGAAGCGCGGTGAGGCGGCGGCCGGCGCGTCCGCCCCGGCGAGACGGCCGAGGAACAAGGCGTCCATCGCCGGCATCAACTGCCCGTGCGGGGCGTCGATCACCGCCGCGAGGGCGTCGGCCTCGGCGACGGCGGCCCCCGGGCGCGCCGCGTCGGACCCGCGTGCCGGCCCGGGGCCGCCGAGCGGCAGCGCCGCCCGCGCCCGTGCCCGGTCCCTCGCCTGCGCGACGGTGGACCGGTGTGCACGGCGGCAGGCCAGCACGGTCCGGTGCCGTCGTCGCCGGGCGAGCCGGCGGCCGGCCGCGCGGGCGGCGGGCGATCTCGCGGCGGACTCTCCTGCGGTGTCGGAGCCCTGCGCCGGCCGCTGCGCGGTCCGGTCGTCGCTCATGGCGTGCCTCCACGGAGTTCGTGTGCTGGGCGGTCGTCCCCGTCCGGCGGTCCTCTTCCGGGCGGTCGTCCCCGTCCGGCGGTCCTCTTCCGGGCGGTCGTCCCGTCCGGCGGTCCTCTTCCGAGCGGTCCCGGGAACCCCCGGGACCGACGCCCCGCCGTGCCGGGGCCGTCGTTCTGCCGACGTTCTGCCGACGTTCTGCCGACGTCCTGCCGAGGGGCGGTCGGCGTGACGGGACCGAGCATCGTCCGCGCCGTGCCGGCTTCCTATGGGGACCGCCCCCCGCATTCGCCGCGCGCGAAGGCCGCGTGCGCGGCGGCGGCCGAAATATGGGGGCCGTCCCCCATAGGGCGTGCGGGCGGGCGATGACATGATCGCGGGCGTGATCGTTCCGCAGACCTGGTGGACCGGCGGCGTGGCTCCGGCCGAACGGCCGGCTCGGCCCCCCGCCCCCGCCGACGCAGCCGGTCCCGCGGCGCAGGCGAGGACCAGGCGCCCCTCGGCGGCGTCGCCGCGGCCGTCTGCCCAGAGCGCGGCGCAAACCGGGGCGTCCACAGCTCTCGCCGACCCGGTCGGCAAGCCCGCCTGGGCCGCCACGGTCGAACAGGCGCTGGCGCGTGCCGAACTCGATCCGCCGCTCCCTGCCGACGGTTCGTGGTCGGCGGGCTTCGCGGCGGTGCTCGCGCCGTTCACCAGGACGGCCGCCGACCGGGTCCCGTGGGCCCGCGCCCCGCGCGGTGCGGCGGGGACGACCGACGCCGAGGGCCTGCGGGAGTGCTTCACCGAGCAGATGAGCCGGTCGCTGGTGCGCCTCGCCCGGCGGACCCTGGTGCTGGAGCTCAACGTGGCCCGCGAGCGCGGGCAGTTGTCGGGAGCCACCCCGCAGGCCCGGTTCCGCGACTTCGTCCGGCAGACCTCGGGACGCCGGGGCCTGTCCGCCCTGGTCACCGAGTACCCGGTGCTGGCACGGCTGTTGGCGCAGGCGTGCGACCAGGCCGTCGCCGCGTGGGCCGAGCTGCTGGAGCGGCTGGCCGAGGACAGGGCCGAACTGGTCGCCGGGATCCTGGGCGGCGTCGACCCCGGCCGGCTGGCGCGGGTGGACACCGGAGCCGGGGACCGTCACAGGGGCGGCCGGGCCGTCGCCGTGCTGACCTTCGAGAGCGGCGCGCGCGTCGTGTACAAGCCCCGGCCGCTGGGCGTGCACCGGCATTTCAACGACGCCGTCTCCTGGTTCGACTCCCGCCTGGGCGGGCTGGGCCTGCGCCGTCTGGCGGTGCTCACCCGGCCGCACCACGGCTGGGTCGAGTACGCGTCGGCCGCGCCGTGCGAGGGCGCCGCCGACGTGGACCGGTTCTACCGGCGGCTCGGCGCCCTGCTGGCGCTGGTGCACGCGCTGGGCGCCACCGATTTGCACTTCGAGAATGTGATCGCCTGCGCGGACCAGCCCGTCCTGGTGGATCTGGAGACGCTCTTCCACCCCGACCTGCGCCGGCCCTCGGGCGGGGACCCGGCACAGGCCGCACTGGCCGCGTCGGTCGCGCGGACCGCGCTGCTGCCGGTCTTCCTGGTCGGCGAGCACGGCGTGCTGGACGTCTCGGGGCTCGGCGGCGACCGCGACAGCCCGCTGCCCGACGAGGTGACCGGCTGGTCGGAGCCCGGGACGGACACGATGCGCCTGGTACGGACCGTGGGGACGTTCCGCGGTGCGGCCAACCGGCCACGGCTGCGGGCCGAGGAGGCCGGCTCCACCGCCGCGACCGGTCGCCCCGCGGCCGGCGGCGCCCCCACCGCGACCGGCCCGGCGGCCCACCGCGCGGCCCACCACGCGGCCGACGCCGCGGCCGACCGCACCGACGCCGTGCTCCACGTCGACGCGCTCGTCGCCGGCTTCCGGGCGGGCTACGACGTGATCGTCCGCCACCGCGGCGAACTCACCGGCCCCGGCGGCCTGCTCGCCCGCTTCGCCGGGGACGCGACGAGGACGGTGCTGCGCCCCACCCGCTGGTACACGACCCTGCTCGACGAGTCCACGCACCCCGACGTGCTCCGCGACGCCCGCGACCGCGACCGCCTCCTCGCCGACATGTGCCGCGACCCGGCGGGCGGCGGCCCGGCCTCCTCCGCCCTGGTCGCCGCCGAACTGGCCGAACTGTGGGCGGGCGACGTCCCGCTGGCCGCCGGCGCCCCCGGGTCGACGGAGCTGGCCATCGGGCCGCTGGCCGACGGCCGCATGGTGACCGACGGCGGGCTGGTCGCCGAGGCAGGGCTGGCCCGCGCCGAGCGCCGCATCGCGGCGATGGGCGACACGGACCGCTTCGACCAGGAGTGGGTCATCCGCGCGACGCTCGCCACCCGGCGCCGCGCCGGGCAAGCGCGCGCACTCCACCCGCCGAGCGGCGGCCCCGCCGCCACGGTGCCGGACGCCGAGCGGCTGCTCGCCGCCGCCTGCGGGATCGCCGACCGCATCCTGGCCCGCGCGCAGGACGACGGACGACGGGTCAACTGGCTGTGCCTGGAACCCCTGGACGACCGGATCCGGACGGACCGGGACAGGACCGACCGGAACGTGACCGACCGGATCTGGACCGACCGGAACGTGACCGACCGGATCTGGAGCGTGCAACCGCAGGGCGCGGGACTGCCCCACGGCTACTGCGGCACCGCGCTCTTCCTGGCGCAGCTCGCCGACCTGACCGGCACCGAGCGGTACGCCGCGGTCGCGCGCCGGGCGCTGGCCCCGCTGCCGGGCCTGCTCGCCGCCCTGGCGGCCCGGCCCGCCGACCTGCCCGACATCGGCGCGGGCTTCGCGGGTCTGGGCGGGATCGCCTACGCGCTCCACCGCCTCGCCCACCTGCTGGACGACTCCGAGGTGACCCGCTGGGCCGACGATGCGGTGGACCTGGCCGCCGCCGCTGCGGGCCCCGATCCGGAGCCCGGAGTCCTGGACGGCGACGCGGGCTGCCTGGCGGCGATGCTCGCCGTGCGGCAGACGACGGGTTCGGCGACGGCCGGCCTCACCGCGCGCGCCTGCGCCGACCGGCTCGCCGCCCGCGCGCCGCGGTCCCTGCCGGCCGGCGGCCTCGGCGCCGGCGCCGCCGGGGTCGGCTGGGCGCTGCTGCGGTTCGCCGCGGCCGGCGGCGGGTCCGGGTACGCCTCGGCCGGTCTGGCGGCGCTGCGCACCGCGGCCGCCCGGTGCGCGGCGGCCCCCGCCGGGACCGGCTGGTGCGACGAGCTGCAGGGCCTCGCACTGGCGACGGCCGACAGCCCGGCGGCGGCCGGCGTGCCCGAGCTGGCCCGGCTGCTGGACCGCGCCGTCGAGCACGCCGTCGAGCACGCCGCCGCGCCGACCGCCGGGAACCACAGCCTGGGCGCCGGAGCCGCGGGAGCCCTCGACCTCCTCCTCGTCGCGACCCGCGCGGGACACGCGGACCCCGGCGTGTCCCACCCGCCCGCGGGCGCGCTGCTGGCCGCGCTGGACCGGTTCGGTCCTCGCTGCGCCACCCCCGACTCGGTCAGCAGTCCGGGGCTGCTGACCGGCCTGGCCGGCATCGGGTACGAGCTGCTGCGGCTCGGCTTCGGTGCGCGCGTACCCTCGGTGCTGCTGTTGCAGTCGCCGGCCTCGCGACCTTCCGCCCCCGGCCCTTCGAAGGAGAGCAACCGATGAGCGACAACGCCCGCGTCGACGCGTGGAAGAATCCGGCCGCCCGCGGCGGAGCGGTATCCGACCACCCGGCAGGCAGTATCCGCCTGGGCGCCGGCGCGATCGTCGGCCGCCGCGCTCGGCTGCTGGCGGGCCTGACCGGCGAGAGCGTCGCCGACGACCTGCCCACCTACTCGTTGACGCTGACGTCCTTGAGCGACACCGGCGGATACTGAGGGCCGCGCTCCCGTCCTGACTCTCGGACCTGGCAGAAGAAGAGATCCGGAGATACCCTCCGTTGGTGCTCATAACCTCGCCGGCGGTGATCGGGCGCCGCGCCGAGCTCGCCGTGCTGGACGCGGGTCTCGACGCGGCCAGTGCGGGCGAAGGCAGGGCGGTGTTCCTGCTCGGCGAGGCCGGGATCGGCAAGTCGCGGCTGGCCGCGGAGTGCGCCTACCGCGCGTTCACCCTCGGTATGGCGGTGCTCCGCGGCAGATCGGGCGCGGGGAGCGGACCGGTGACCCCGTACCGGCCGGTCGCCGAGGCACTGCTGTCCTTCGTGCGGCTCGGCGGGCTCCCCGAGGATCCCGAACTCAGCCCCTACCGCTCGGCCTTGGGCGGGCTGCTGCCGCAATGGCGCACCGCCGACCGCGCCGGCGCGCCGGCCTCCCCGGTGGAGACCGCGGAGGCGATGCTGCGGCTGCTGGTGGCCATCGGCCGCGACCTGACCGAACACGCCCGCCCCGGCTGCCTGTTGGTGCTGGAGGACGTCCACGACGCCGACACCGAGACGCTCGCCCTGGTGGAGTACCTGTGCGACAACATCGGGGGGCAGCCGATCGCGCTGCTGGCGACGCTGCGGCCGGGGCCGGGCCCTGGCGAGGAGGCGGCGCGCCGGCTGGCGCAGCGCCGGTCCGCGGTGCTCAGCGAACTGCGCCCGCTGACCGGCGAGGCGGTGCGGGCGATGGCCGAGGCGGCGCTGGCGGCCACCGGGCCGGCGCCGGACGACGCGGCCCGCAGGCTGCCCCAGGAGGTGACCGACCGGCTCGCCCGCGACGCCGACGGGAACCCGTTCGTCGTCGAGGAGCTGCTGAGCGGCATGGTCGGCGCCGACGTGCTGCGCCGCGGGCCGGACGGGAGCTGGGACGTCTGCGGCGATCTGGACATCGACGTGCCCCGAACGGTCGTGCACAGCGTCGCGCAGCGCTGCGCCCGGCTCGGCCCGGACACGCGGTCGGTGCTCAACAGCGCGGCCGTGCTGGGGCGGAGGTTCTCGCTCGCCGTGCTCCAGGCGGTCAGCGGGCTGCCGGACCGCGATCTGCTGGTCCATCTGCGGGCGTGCATGGACGCTCATCTGGTCGTACCAGGGCGTCCGGTGGGCGACTGGTACGAGTTCCGGCACACACTCACCGCGGAGGCGCTGGTCGCCGGGCTCGTACCGGCCGAACGCGCCGCCATCGCGGCCCGGGGGGCCGACGCGATCGAACGCGCGCACCCGGGACTGCCCGGGGACTGGTGCGTCCTGGTCGCGGGTCTGCGGCAGACCGCGGGCGACGCCCACGCCGCCGCGCTGCGCTTCGCCGAGGCGGGCAGGTCCGCGCGGAAGAGCGGCGCCGTCGACTCCGCCGTGTCCCTGCTCGAACGGGCCGTGAACCTGCTGCCCGGCGCGGAGCACGCCGCCCAGCGGGCGCCGCTGGTAGAGCAGTTGGTGGACACACTCGCGGAGAACGGCCAGCTGGACCGGGCGTGCGCGCTCGCCGACGAACTGCCCGAGGCCGGTCCCGGCGCGCTCGACGCGGTCCGGGCGGCGCGTCTGCAGGCGCGCCTGGCCTGGGTCGCGGTGACGGCCGCGCGGTTCGAGGACGCCGCACGGCGGGTGCGGCAGGTCCGCCAACTGCTGCGGCTGGTCCCCGACAGCGACGGTCCGTCCGCCGCGGCCGCGCTGGGACCGGCCGTCGACATGGTCGAGGCCCATCTGATCCTGGCCGGCGTGCGGGAGAGCGCCGGCGACCGCACCCGGGAGGCGGAGCGGCTCGCCGGGCAGGCGGCGGACGGCGCCGAACGCGAGGGGCTTCCCGAGATCGCCTGCCAGGCATGGCAGTTGTTCGCCGTGCTGGCCCGCCGGCACGGCTTCGAGCAGTCGGACGCGTACCTGGAGAAGTGCCTCGTGCTCGCCAACGAGCACCGGCTGACCGCGTGGCAGCTCGACACCCTGATGTGGCTGGGCGTCAACGACTTCATGTGCACCGGCTCCTCCGCACGGCTGGAACGCGCCCACCGTGCCGCGCTCGGCCACGGCGCCCTGGCCCTGATGTACCGGGCCGAGGCCGCGATGGCCATGCAGCAGGTGCTGCGCGGTGACTACGCCGCGGCCAGGGAACTGGCCGACCGCTGCGCCGAGGGCACCGCCCGGCTGCGGGACGCGGACAACCACCAGTTCGTCCTGCTCACCCGTGTGGCGCTGGCCGCGCACCAGGGACAGCGCCGGCAGATGGAGCAGGAGCTCGCGGAGTTCCGGCGCTGGGGCGGCGAGGAGTCCCTGCAGTCGCCGCAGGCGTTCGGCAGCCGCGCGATCTGCGCGCTGCTGGAGGAGGACCACGAGCGGGCGCTGCGCGAGCTGGACGAGGCCTTCGCCTGGGAGCAGGGGAACCCCTCCGTGCACTACCTCAACGGCCGCTACGGTCTGCGCCCGCTGCTGCGGGCGCTGACCGGGCAGGCCGACGCGCGGGAGCACGCGGCGGTCACGGCCGACCCCTCGGCGGCCCTGCCGTGGAACCGGCAGTTCGAACGCCTCGCCTTCGCGGTGCACGAGGGGCGGGCCGGGCGGGGCGCGCAGGCCGAGGCCGCGGTGGCGCAGGCGCAGGAGGCGGGCGAACCGTTCCTGATGGCCCGCCGCCTCGGCCAGCGGCTGGTGGCGCCGGCGGCGCTGGCCGGCGGCTGGGGCGACCCGGTGGGGTGGCTGCGCGAGGCGGAGGAGTACTTCCACGGCGCGGGCGTCCCGGCGGTGGCCAACAGCTGCCGCGACCTGCTGCGCCGGGCGGGCGCGACGGTCCGCCAGCGGCGCCGGGGTACGCCGGCCGTCCCCGCCCCGCTGCTGCGCCAGGGGCTGACCGCGCGCGAGTACGAGGTGTTCCTGCTGCTGGCGCCGCGCCTGGGCAACCAGGAGATCGCCGAACGGCTCTACATCTCCCCGCGGACGGTGGAGAAGCACGTGGCGCGGCTGCTGGAGAAGACCGGCCTGCCGCACCGGTCGGCGCTGTGCGACTACGCGGCCGATCAGATCGCCCGGAGCGGTCCGGCCGAACCGCCGGCGTGAACCCCGAACCGCCCGCTTGCGTCAGCGGGCGAGGAACGGCCGCAGGGCGGCGAGGAGTTCGGCCGGTGCGTCGAGGGCGACGAGGTGGGCGGAGGCGGGGAACCCGACCAGGGTGGCGCCGGGGATCGCGGCGGCGTAGCGGCGCGCGATGTCCTGGAAGTCGGGGACGTCGAGGGCCCCGACGCCGACCAGCACCGGCACGCAGAGGGCGCCGAGGTCGCCGCTCGCCGGGCCCTGGGAGTGCTCCGCCAGGACGGCCTGATGGGCCAGCGAGGTGCGCAGGGGGCCGCGGAGCCGGTCGGCGAGGCCGTCCGGCACCTCGTCCCAGCTCCGGGCCGGCCCGCGCAGCCACATGTCCAGGTTGACGCGGACCGCGGCGTCCAGGTCGCCGGCTTCCAGGGCGGCGGTCTCGGCCTCGTCGTAGGCGATCATCGGTCCGGACCAGGGGTAGCGCGGCCAGGGCGCGGAGATGATCGCCAGGGAGCGCACCCGGTCGGGGTGGGTGAGGGTGAAGTCCACGGCCACCCGGCCGCCCCAGGACGCGCCGACCAGCCGGACGCGGTCGTGGCCGAGGTGGTCCAGCAGGGAGCGCAGGTCGTCGGTCTCGCGGAAGGGGCCGGTCGGCGGCGGGGACGCGCCGAAGCCGCGCAGGTCGTAGCGGATCACGGCGTACCGCCGCGCGAGGGCGGGCACGACCGCGTCCCACATGCGGTGGTCGGCCACCCCGGCGTGCACGAGCACGACGGGCGGCCCGTCGCCGGCCACGTCGTAGCAAAGGTGCCCGAGGGCGTCGCTGAGCCGGTGCATGCCCGCCATGCTCCCAGGGCCCCTGGCGGGCACCAACCGGTTATGCCGCGCGCCCGCTCCACCTGCCGGGCCGGCCAGGGAGGCGCCGTGAGCCGGCGGGGAGAGGAGCCGCCGGTGGCGTTCGATTTCCGCAACCAGGACGCGCGTTGCCCGAGAGGGGCTACCTTGATCCGAGGCAGGCACCGACCCGGCCGCCATGGGCGGCGGTCAGCGACGGAGGCGTGACGTGGCGAGAAGCACCAAGGCGGCGCCGAGCGGCCGGAAGCAGGCCCGAAAGCCCGTGTCGCTCGCGAAGTCCCGCAAGCCCGCGACAGCCGCACCGCGGCGCAAAGGAGGTGCGGGCCGGCCACCGAGCCTGCGCCGTCTGCTGGGCAGCGCCGCGCTGACGGTCGTCTTCGTGCTGCTGGGCCTGGGGCTGATCGGTCTGGGCGCGTGGAAGCTGGCCTACGCGGCGGGCTGGGCCGGAACGCCGGGAACCATCCATGTCACCTCGTGCCACGACGAGGGCGGCTCCGACCCGTCGTGGGCGTGCTCCGGCGTCTACCACTCCGGCGACCAGCGCACCGTCGACCCGCACGCCCGGGTCAAACCCTCAAGCAACGTGCAGGGCCGCACCATCGACGTCCGGCACGTGTCCGGCCACGACTACTCCGCCACGGACGGCGCCACGATCGCGACGCCGATCGCCCTGATCTTCTTCGGCGCCCTCCCCCTGGTGGCCGTCCTGTGGGGCGGTCGTGCCGCGCTGGGGCGGTGGGTGCGGGACGTACGCGCGGCGCGCGCTCGCCGCCGTGTCCCGCCCCCGGCCGGTCGAGCGCCCTCGCGCGCCCGCCCGCGCGGGTAGGCCCCGAGCGCGGCAGGGTTCGGCGAGCGCAACGCTCGCGCGCCCGCCCGCGCGGGTAGGCCGACGCGAAACGGCGGCCGGCCGCTCTACCGGCCGGCGTGCGGTGGCTTCGGCGTCCGGTTGCGCTGGAGCTGCCATGCCTCGGGTGTGACCGGCGTGTAGAGGTTGACGAGGGATCCGTCGGGGTCGCGGACAAGAGCCGACAGATTGCCCCACGGCATCACGGTCGGAGGCTGGACCACATCGAGATCGTCGCCGAACTCGGTCGCGAGCCTCTTGTACACGGCGTCGGTGTCCTCGACGAGGAACTCGACGATCGCACTGCTGTTAGCGCCCGCGCGGGGCGTGTCGGCGGTGATGAAAGCGACGCGGGCGGAGCCGCTGACGGCGACGGTGGCCGAGGGGGTCACCAGTTCGACGAAATCCTCGGTGAGGTACTGCGGGGTCGCACCGGTGAGGGCCTGGTAGAAGCGGACGAGCCGCGGAATGTCCTCGGTGATGAGACGGACGGAGGCGAGCTGCACTGCGGCTGAGGCGGTCATGTGGTCACCGTAGAGCGAATACAGGTCATATTCCGCCCGGAAATGGCGCATCATCGCAGGCATGGCCCGACCAACCGCGCGCGTCCTCGCCCTGCTGGAGTTGTTGCAGGCGGGAGGGACGCGCACTGTCGTCGACCTCGCCGAGCGCCTCGGAGTCGACCAGCGCACCGTGCGTCGCTATGTCGAGCAGCTGCGCGACATGGACATCCCCGTGGAGGGGGTCCGCGGTCGGTACGGCGGCTACCGGCTGGCCCGTCACTACCGCATGCCGCCGCTGATGCTGAACGACGAGGAAGGCCTGGCCGTGGTGTGGGCGTTGCTGGTCACCCAGCACGCGCACAGCGGTCCGGTGACCCCGCTGGCGATGGAGACGGCCACGGCGAAGGTGCGCCGAGTGCTGCCCGCCGCGCTCGCCCGCCGCATCGACGCGGTACTGCGGGCGGTGGACTTCACCGGCGAGCGACACCCGGACGCGGAGGACCACGACGACGCCGAAGCTCGCCCCGGTGCCGACGAAGGCGCTCGGACGCTGCTCGGCCTGGCCGAGGCGGCACGGGACCGGCGCCCGGTGGCGTTCGCGTACCGCACGCGGCAGGGGCGCGCGGCCACGCGGCACGTGGAGCCGCACGGCATCGTGGCGCACCGAAACCTGCTCTACCTCACCGGCTTCGACGCCGACCGCCGGGCGCAGCGTACCTACCGCCTGGACCGGATGGCCGATCTGCGGCTTCTGCCCGGCGCCTTCGAAGCGCCCGCGACCGTCGACCCGGTGGCCCAGGTGCTGGGGCCGCTGTCGGCGGCGCCTTCGCGATACGACGTCTGCGTGCTCATCCGCGCCGATCCGGCCCATGTGCGGCGCTGGATCCCGGAGACGCTCGGGACGATGACGCCGGCGTCCCCGCCCGAGGGTGCGGACGGTCAGGACTGGCTGCGGGTGTTCCTGCGGGCCGAACGCCTCGAATGGGTCGCCGGCACACTCGCCATGCTGGACCGGCCCTTCGTCGTCCAACAGCCGGAAGCCCTCAAAGCGGCGGTTCTCGCCCTCGGTCGCCGACTGGCTGAACACGCCGCCCGGTGACGCGACGTCACCCATGGCGAGGAACGACTCGGGCCGGCCGCGGCAGGTGGAGTCGGCGGGAGCGCGCTACCCGGTGGTCCGCCGGTCAGGGGCGGCGGCCGGTTGCGGTGGCTGCGCCGCCAGCAGTTCGACGGCCGACCGGTGGATCTTCGCCAGCGCGCTCATGAGGTGCTCGCGTTCGTCCGCGGTGAGGGATTCGGTGATCTTCTCCTCCAGCCGTCGCCGTTCGGCCTCCACCGGTGCGCGCAGGGCACGTCCGGCGTCGGTGAGGTAGAGCCGCACGAGGCGGTTGTCCCGCTCGTCGCGACGCCGGCTGATCAGCCCGGCCTCGACCATGCGGGCACTGGCCTTGGTGACGGCGGGCGTCGTGACGTTCGTGGCGGCCGCGATCTCCCCGGGAGTGCGGCCGTCCTGTTCCCACAGGGCCGCCAGCAGGTGGTCCTGGCCGAGGCGCAGCCCGTGGCGCCGTAGCGCGTCGTCGGCCGCCGATCGGATCGCCTTCGTCGTCCGGCCGTGCAGGTCGAGGAATTCCGGCACCAGGGACCTCCGGGTGGGTGGGGCCGACGGGCGGCGGGGTCGTCGGCGCCGATTGACAGGGATTTCATTCACCGGTTAACGTTCTTGCATTCGTAAACCGGTAAACGATTTGGGGGGTCGTCATGCTACTGGTCACCGGTGCCACCGGGCACATCGGCCGCGAACTGGTCGGCGAACTGGACGCGTTGGGCGCGCCCTTGCGCATCCTGGTGCGCGACCCGGCACGTGCGGCCGGCCTCCCGGAATCGGCTGAGCGCGTCGTCGGCGACCTGGGCGAGCCCGCGACCCTGACGGCGGCCCTCGACGGCGTGCGAAGCCTGTTCCTGCTGGTCCCGGGCACCGGCCTGGAGCACACCGAGAACATCCTCGCCGCCGCCCCGGCGGCCGGGGTGCGGCGCATCGTGTACCTGTCCTCGTACGCCGTCATCGGCGACCCGATGCCCGCGATGGGCCGCTGGCACCACGAGCGGGAGCAGTCGATCCGCGGGTCCGGCATCCCCGCCACCGTCCTGCGGCCGACCGGCTTCATGACCAACGCCTTCGACTGGCTGCCCACCCTTCGGGCCGAGGGCTGCGTCCTCGACCCGGTCGGGCCCGGACGCGCCGCGCCGATCGACCCGGCCGACATCGCCGCCGTCGCCGCCCTCGCGCTCACCGAGGGCGGCCACGAAGGACGGGAGTACCTGCTGACCGGTGGCGAGAGCCTCACCGTCGCCGAGCAGGTCCGGATCCTGGCCGACGCGATCGGCCGCGCCATAGACGTACGGCCGGTGGCCACTACCGCAGACGCCGTCCGGTTCCGCTATCCCGGCGGAGCACCGCCGGCGCTGGCCGAGGCGCTCGTCGAGGGACTGACGCTGATGCGCCAGGACACCGTGGGCGTACGCAGCGACACCGTGCGACGGCTGCTGGGACGCGAACCGAGGACGTTCGCGAACTGGTGCGCACGCAATGCCCATGCCTTCGCCGGGACCGCGTGACACGGTGGTGGCATGACCTCCCCGACCGTCCGGCCGACGTCCCTGCGGCGTGGTCGAGTGACCGTGCTGACGGGGCCGCCCGGAGCCGGCAAGAGCACGGTGGCGGCCCTGCTCGCCGACCGGCTGAGGCCCAGCGTGAACCTGCACGGCGACGATTTCTGGCACTACATCAAGCAGGGCCGGATCGCGCCCTACCTGCCCGAGGCCCACCGGCAGAACGAAGTGGTCCTGGACGTCCTGGTCGCGGCGGCCTTCGGCTATGCCCGCGGCGGCTTCCAGGTGGTCTGCGACGGCGTCGTCGGCCCCTGGTTCATCGACCTGTTCCGCACCGCGGCCCACGAGCAGGACGTGCCGCTGGACTACGTCGTCCTCCGCCCCGACCGGCACACCACACTGGAACGGGCGACGGGGCGCACCGGCGACGTCCTGACCGACCCCGAACCCATCCGGTCGCTGCACGAGCAGTTCAGCGGCCTGGGCGGTTACGAGACCCACGTTCTGGACTCCAGCGGCCTGACCGCGGAGGCGACCGCCGACGCCGTCCTGAAGGGCGTCGAGCAGGGGACCTACCTCCTCGGCCCCGGCTGAGCGCGGTCGTCTCCGGCCCACCGGTCAGCGGGAACAACGTGACCAGCCGGGAGGCGGTCAGGGCGCGGTGCGGTGCCGGCGCGCCGGGGTGGCCGATGCGGGTGTCGCGCGCGCGTCAGGTCCGGCGGTTCTGGGCGTCCACGCGCTCCGGCCACAGCGGCGCCACCGGCGGGTCGTCGCCCTCCAGCTCGTCCCTGATGCGGCGCAACTGGCCGAGGAAGGCGCCGGTGTCGTCACCGGCCAGGGCGCGGCTCATCCGGTCGCCCAGCTCCGCCGCCCGCAGCCGGCCCTCCCTGAGACTCTCGGCGCTCTCCGGGGTCAGGTCGAAGAGCACGACGCGCTTGTGCACCGGGTGGGGGCGGCGGGTGAGCCAGCCGTGCTCGACGAGCTGGTTCATCGCCGTGGTCACGCTCTGCGGGGTCAGGCGCAGCGCGCGGGCCAGGTCGGCGGCGGACAGCGGGCCGTAGTCCTGGATGTTGGCCGCGAGGGCGAGCTGCGTGGTGGTCACCCCCAGATCCTCCAGCGACTCCTGCAGCCGCCGCTGCGCCGCCTGCTGCGCCCGCCACAGCAGATGCGGCATTCCCTCGCGCCAGGGGCCCGGCTCGGCGTGCGGGTCCGTCGGCAAGTCGGTCGGCATGTCAGCACCTCTCTGCTCCGGCGTGCGTCCGCGTTCCCTCCGGGCCCGGGCGGCGCCTCCAGTCTAGGGAATCACCCTTCATGACAGACATGTGCGATGATCGCAGGTACCTGATAACTAATCCACCATCTGTGAATGCGGGGAAGCCCATGACCGAGACGACGACAGCCGGTCCCCACCGGCCGGTGGCCGACCAGGGCGGGAGGGGCGCCACGCTGACGACCCTCCTGGCCTGCCTGGGGGTCTTCGTGGCGTACGTCCCCGTGGGCGGGGTGTCGGTGGCGCTGCCGACCATCCAGCGGGGACTGCGCGCGTCCACCTCCGACCTGCAGTGGATCAGCGACTCCTTCGTCCTGGCGATGGCGGCGCTGATCCTCACCTCCGGGCTGATCGGCGACAAGTACGGACGGAAGAAGGCGTACCTCGGCGGGATGGTCCTGTTCGCCGTCGGCTGCGCCGTCAACCTCACCGCGCACGGCGCGGCGCAGCTGTGGGTGGGCCAGGCGGTCTCCGGCGCGGGCGCCGCCGCGCTGCTGACCTCGACCCTGGCGCTGATCAGCCACGCCCACCCCGACTTCCGCACCCGGGCGAAGGCGATCGCCGCGTGGGCCACCTGCCTCGGGCTCGGAATGGCGCTCGGGCCGCTGCTGACCGGCGTCATCCTGGAGCACGCGAGCTGGCGGTGGATCTTCCTGCCCGCGCTCGTCGTCGCGGCGGCCGGCCTGGCCACCGCGGTGTTCCTGCTGGAGGACTCCCGCGCGCCGCAGGCCCCCCGGCTCGACGTCCCCGGCCAGGTGACCGCCCTCCTGGGCATAGCGGCGCTGGTCTACGCGGTCATCGAGGGCGGCTCGTCCGGCTGGGGGCTCGGCAGGGTGGTCGCGGCGTTCGCCGTGGCGGCCGTGTCGCTGACGGCGTTCGTGCTGGTCGAGCAGCGCTCCGATGCGCCGATGCTGCGGATGAGCCTGTTCGCCTCGCGCGCCTACTCCGGGGCGGGCGTGGCGATCGTGCTCGCGATGTTCGCGCTGGTCGGCCTGATATTCCTCCTCAGCCTGTTCTTCGGCCAGGTGCAGGGGCTGTCGGCGCTGCAGATCGCCTGGCGGTTCCTGGTGCCCTTCGGACTCATGGTCCTCTCCGGCCCCGTGGTCGCCCGGCTCATGAACCGGGCGGCCCCCGGCCTGCTGCTCGTGCTCGGCCTGGTGGTCACCGCGGGCGGCTGCCTCGCGCTGTTCTCCGTCGAAGCCGACAGCGGCTTCGTCGCCGAGGCGCTGCCGCTGGTCGCGGTCGGCGTCGGGTTCGCCTTCGTGATGACCCCGATCACCGCGATCGCCGTCGGCAGCGTCCCGCACCACCTGGCCGGCATGGCGGGCGCGGGCAGCAACACCCTGCGGCAGGCCGGCGGCGCGCTCGGGCCCGCGGTCCTCGGCGCGGTGCTCACCAGCCGGCAGTCCGGCGCGCTGCCCGGGCACCTCGCCTCCTCCGGCCTGTCCCCGCGCGAGCAGACCCTCGTGCACGAGCAGGTCTCCCGCCACGGTGCGGCCGTCGTCGCCCGCCTCGGCCTGCGGCCGGACCGCACCGCCGACGCCGGGCACGCGCTCGCCCTGTCCTTCACCGACGCGCTGCACGTCTGCCTCGCGCTGTGCGGCACGGCCCTGCTGGCCGCGGCCGTGCTGGTCTTCTTCCTCGTCGGCATCCGCCGCCCGGTCCGGCCCGCGGCCGGAACCGACACGCCGGCGCCGACCCCGGCCACGGTCCCTCGCCCCGCCGCCCGCTGACCCCGGTGACACCGCGCTGGGCGCGCGCGGCCCGAGCGCGCCCAGCGGGCACGAAGCGTTCGAGACCGAGGCCCGCTCGCGGAGGACGTCAGGTCCCGCGACGGGTGAGCGCGCGGGCTCGTGGTGGGCGGGTTCCCGAACGGTCAGCCGGGCGCGTCACGCCAGCGCTTCCAGATCTCCTCGCGAAAGCCGTCGCACACCAGTACGTCGGCGGCCGTACGCGCCAGGGCCTCGGCGCAGGCGAGCATCACGGCGCGGGCGCGGTCGCCCGCTCCGGCGGCGGCGAACCGGGGGGTGTGGTCGGAGCCGGAGTCGGTGATCGCGACGAACGGGTGCAGCGCGGGCACCCGTGTGCTGACGTCGCCGATGTCGGAGGAGCCCAGGAACACCCCCGGCTCCGGTTCGCGCAGCTCGATGCCCGCGCGGGCCAGATGACCGGCGAACCGCCCCGAGAGCGGGGGATTGTCACGGAAGTGGTGGTAGCCGCGGTCCGCGGTGGAGATCTCGACTCTCGTACCCGTCGCGCGGGCCACCCGGCGGGCACGGTCGGCCAGGTCCGTGGCCAGCTCGTCGCGGACCGCCGTGGTCGCGCCGCGCAGCCCGAACAGGCCCTCCGCGTAGGGCGGGATGACATTGGTGGCCTCGCCGCCGTGCGTCACGATGCCCTGGACGTGCGAACCGGGGCCGAGGGTGCGGTTCAGCGCGCGCACGTCCGCATACAGGTCCACGAGCGCGTCGAGCGCGTTGATGCCCTCCCCGGGCGCGCCGAGCGGATGTGCGGCGCGGCCGTGGAACCCGATGCGGACCTGGCCGGAGGCCGCCAGGGGAGCCCAGGCCCAGTCGTGCACCCCGGGGTGGACCATGAGCGCGGCGTCCACGCCGTCGAAGAGCCCCGCCCGCGTCGCGATCACCTTGCCCCCGCCGGACTCCTCGGCCGGGGTGCCGACGACCAGCACGGTGCCGTCGACGCCGGCCAGCGCCGTACGCAGGGCCAGCCCGGCGCCGAGTCCGGCGGTCGCGATCAGATGGTGCCCGCACGCGTGGTCGATCTCCGGCAGGGCGTCGTATTCCAGCAGGAGCGCGACCCGGGGCGGGCCGCCGGTGCCGGTACGGGCCACGAAGGCCGTGTCCATGCCGGCCGCCCCGCGCTCCACCGCGAAACCCGCGCCCTCCAGCTCGGCCGTGAGCAGCCGCGCGGCGTAGCGTTCCTGGAAGGCGAGTTCAGGACGACGGTGCAGGTCCAGCGCGATCTGCCACAGTCGCTGTGCGCGACGGCCGACGTCGTCGCCGATGTCCCGGTAGAACCGGTCGGCCGGGTGTGTCGTCGACTTCTGCACGCTGCGCGCGTTCCCGCGGCATGAGGGGGCAAACCGCGTGCCGGTCACTTCTCGGGGTCGTGGCCCCAGTTCATCAGCGAGTACCGCCAGGTGGAGCCGGAGGTGTCGCCCGCGGGGCGCTGGGCCATGTGCCGGTGCACGTAGCCGGTGACCTTGCGCATGTGGCCGAGGTCGTCGTCGTCCAGGTCGTCCTTCGCGGTGCGCAGCAGGGTCACGATCCGGCGGCCGGAGGCGTGGCCGACGCTCTCCCCGCCGTCCTTGTGCTGCCCGACCGCCTTGGACTCGTCGGTCGCGAGCCACTTCTCCAGCTCGGCGGGCGTCATGTTGACCGCCTCCCGGAAGTCGCGGCGGATCTCGTCGCGCTGCCGACCGCTGGGGTCCGAGGCCATCAGCCGTCTCCTTCCTTGTGCAGGGCTTCCTTGTGCAGGGCGCCGGGCTTGTGCACGGCGGTGCCGCCCGACTTCTCGCTCTCCACCTCGAACTGGGGATCGTCGGGCGAAGCGTCCACGGTGCGGCCGGCGGCCCGGCGGCGATCGGTGATCTTGCGTGTCACCGTGCCCACCGCTGTCCCGCCGTGGCTCCGCCACGACACGCGGTCGCCCTTGGAGATCTTCCTGCTCTTCGACATGGCAGCCCTCCGGCGGTTGACGTGCCTGACGCCTGCCCGATTAGCGTGTTTTATTCATTTTTTCGGGCCGCGCCGGGCGGCGGGGCCCGGCAGGCCGCCCCGGCGCGTCCGCGCAGGCGTGGGCGTGGCGGGCCCGCCGCGGGGCAGGCGGCAGGCATGGACGACCGCGGGCACGAAGCAGCCGGCCCCGCCTTCGTACTGGGCGGCGGCGGCGCGCTGGGAGCGTACGAAGTCGGCATGCTCAAGGCGCTGTTCGCCGCGGGGGTGCGGCCGGGCCTGGTGCTGGGAACCTCCGTCGGCGCGATCAACGGCGCGGCGGTGGCCGCCGAACCCTCGCAGGCGTCCGTGGACCGGCTGATCGAGCTGTGGACCGGCCTGGGCCGGGCCGGGGTGTTCGCGGGATCGCTGGTGGGGCGGGTCTCCACCGCGGTCCGCAGCCGTACCCACCTGTACCCGCCGGCGCCGCTCGTCGACCTGCTCCGCACCCACCTGCGGGCGGCGTCGATCGAGGATCTGCCGCTGCCGTTCCAGTGCGTGGCGGCCAGCATCGAACTGGCCGCGGAGCACTGGTTCGACAAGGGGCCGCTGGTCCCCGCGGTGCTCGCCTCGTCCGCGGTGCCGGGACTGCTGCCGCCGGTCGCCCTGGACGGCGGGCATTTCGTGGACGGCGGCCTGGTCAACAGCATCCCGGTCGGCCGGGCCGTCGCCCTCGGCGCCCGCGAGATCTACGTGTTGCAGGTCGGCAGGATCGAACGGCCGCTGACCCCGCCGAGGCTCCCCTGGGAGGTCGCCACGGTCGCCTTCGAGATCGCCCGCAGGCACCGGTTCGCCCGCGACATGGCCGACCTGCCGCCCGACGTCACCGTCCATGTGCTGCCGAGCGGAGCGGGCGCCGGCGAGGCGGGCGGGCCACTGAGCCAGCTGCGCCACCGCGCGTTCGGACAGACCGCGGAACGCATCGAACGCGCCTACGCCGCGTCCTCGCGCTACCTGGAAACCGCACTCGACGCGCGGAACGCGCCGGACCCGCCGGACGCGCCGGACGCGCCGGGCGGTCCGGCGTGACCGAGCCCGAAGCCGCTTCCGGGGATCCGGGGACCGCGGCCCCCGGCGACCCGGTGCCCCCGGCACGGCCCAGCGGGACGGCAGGCATTCCCGCACAGGCCGCGCCCGCGCAGCCGCTCACGCCTGAAGCGGCACCGCCCGCGCCGTCCGCGTCCGCGCCGTCGGCGTCCGAGTCCGCGCATGCGCCGTCCGCGTCCGCGCCGCTCAGCTCCGAGGAGTTCGCGCCCGAGGGGGCCCCGCCCGCCCAGCCCGCGCCCGCACCGGCCGCACCCGCCCAGCCCGCGCCCGCCCAGGCCGGAGCCGCCCAGGTCGGGGCCGGTCCCCTCCGCGGCCCGGAGCGGCCGGCGCGCTCCCGTACCCGCCGCGCTGTCGCCGCGTCGGCCTCCGCGCTGGTCACCACCGCGCGGCGGACCCTCACCACGGCCCTGCTGCTCGCCGCGGTCCCGTCGGCCGCGGCGCTGCTCGTCGTCGTGGCAGTCGTCGGCGCGCCCGTGTCGCTGGCCGCGCGGGGGCCGTGGCGGGCGACCCGGCTGGCCTGCTTCGCGCTGCTCTACCTCGTGGTCGACCTCGCCGGGCTGCTGGCCGGGGCCGCGCTCTTCCTGCGCCGGCCGCTGCCCGGACCGGGCGCGCGGGCCCGCCGGGCGACCGACGCGTTCGCCCTCCTGACACGGCTGCTCGCGGTGCTGCGCCGGGCGGCGGAACGATTGTTCCGCCTGGACGTGCGGCTGACCCCCGGGCTGCCGGCCGCCGGGCGGGACGCCGACGTCCCCCTGCTGTTCCTGGTCCGGCACGCCGGACTCGGCGACTCCTTCCTGCTCCTGCAGATCCTGCTCGGCGAGGCGGGCCTGCGGCCGCACACCGTGCTCAAGGGCATCCTGCGCGCCGACCCCTGCCTCGACGTCCTGCTCGGCCGGGTCCCGCACCGCTTCCTGCCGCCCGCCCGGGGCACCGCCAAGGACGCGGTCGCGGGACTGGCGGCGGGACTGCGGCCGCGGGACGCGCTGGTGATCTTCCCCGAGGGCGGCAACTTCACCCCGGGGCGCCACCGCAGGGCCGTGGCGCGGCTGCTGCGCCTCGGGCGGTACCGCTGGGCGGCGCGCGCCGCCCGGCTGCGCTACGTGCTGCCGCCGCGCCCCGGCGGGAGCCTGGCGGCGCTGGCCGCGGCTCCAGGCGCCGACGTGGTCTTCGTCGCCCACGCCGGCCTCGACACCCTCGCCTCACCGCGCGCCGTCTGGTCCCAACTGCCCCTGCGGCGGCCGGTGCGCGTCCACTGGTGGCGGGTCGCGGCGGCGGACGTCCCGCCCGGCGACCACGCGCGCGGCGAGTGGCTGCTGCGGCAGTGGGAGCGGATCGACCGCTGGACCGCCGAGCAGGCGGTCGCCGCGACACCCCACAGCTGATCCGGGCAGCGGCCGCTGACGCGACGGCGCGCTCACAGCGCTCACCGCCTGGAGGGGCTGAACGGTTGCACGAGGTGCACGGGAATCCTGTGCCGGCCCGATCCGGCATGATCCGGCCTGATCCGATCCGACCCGGCTCGATCCGGCCGACGTCATCCGCCTGACCGGAGTCGGCCGCCGGGGCCGGCCGAACGGCCGGGTCCGGGCCGGGCCGGGTCAACTCGGGGGCTGACGGGTGAGGGCGCGGGCGACGAGGGGGAGGCCGCGCCCGTGTATCCGGCCGGGTCGGCGAGCTCGGCGAGGGCCTCGGCGTCCAGGCGCCGCGCGACCTCGGGGACCTCGGCGAGCACCGCGGTGAGCGGCCGCCCGCTCAGGTCCGCCTCGATCGAGGCGTCGGTGAGCAGCGCCTTGGCCCGGGCCTTGCCGACGAGGGGCGCGAGGACTGCGGCGATCCGTTCCGACACCACCTGGCTGCCCGTCAACTCCACGTTGGCGCGCATCCGTTCGGGCCTGACGACGAGGCCCTCGGCCAGCTCGACGGCGGTGTGCGCGGCCCCGCCGGTCAGCAGCAGGCACGCGCGCAGCGGCTGCCACTCGGCGTGCCAGGCCCCCGCCGACCGCTCGTCCTCCGACACCAGGCACTGGGTCAACCCGGCCGCCAGCACCGGCACTTGGAGCGCGGCACTGCGGATCAGCGTGGAGAGCACCGGATTGCGCTTGTGCGGCATCGCCGAGGACCCGCCGCGCCCGGCCACGGCCGGCTCCGAGACCTCCCCGACCTCGGTCCTGGCGAGCGTCTGCACATCGGCGGCCATCTTGCCCAGCGCGCCCGCGGTGAACGCCAGCGCCGCCGCGACGTCCGCGACGGGCGTGCGCAGCGCGTGCCAGGGCAGCAGCCGTACGGCCAGGCCCGTCTCGTCGGCGAACGCGGCGGTCAGCCGGTCGAGGTAGTCCCCGGGGTCCGGCCGCCGGACGTCCCCGACGGCAGGCCGGCCCTGTTCGCCTGCGCGACCCGCGTCGCTGCCGTCGCCGGACCCTCTCGCGGCCGCCCCGTCGAGCGCCGCGTACTCCAGATACCCGGCGAGCGTGCCCGCCGCCCCGCCGAGCGACACCGGCAGGCCGCCGTCCAGCACCCGGCCGACCAGTTCCGAGGCGTCGAGCACCACCTCCCGCCAGCCGGCGGCCTTCAGCCCGAAGGTGGTGGGCACCGCGTGCAGTGCCAGGGTGCGGCCGGCGGCCAGCGTGTCGCGGTGCTCGCCGGCGAGGCGGCCGAGCGCGTCCGCGGTCCGGTCCAGATCGGCCCGGACCAGGGCCAGTGATCGCGTGCACACCAGCATCGCGCCGGTGTCCAGGATGTCCTGGCTGGTCGAGCCGCGGTGGACGTACTCCGCCGCCTCCGGGCGGTCCGCGGCCACCACCGCGGTCAACTCCCGTACCAGGGCGACGACCGGGTTCGCGGTCTCCCGCGCGGCGAGCGCCACCGCCCGCAGGTCGATGCGCTCGGCGCGCGCCGCCGCGGTGATCGCCTCGGCGGCCCAGCCGGGCAGCGTGCCCAGCCGGGCCTGGGCCCGGGCGAGGGCCGCCTCGGCGTCGAGCATCGCCTGCAGCCAGGCGCCGTCGGCCGCCGCGGCCTCCACCGGCGTGCCCGCCCACACGGGGGAGAGCAGGCCCAGGTCGACGGCGGGCCCCGGCAGGGCGCCCCCGGTCCGCGTCATGTCACCATCTCCGTCAGGTCGATGCCGGTTCGCCGGCTCCCGCCGCCGCCCGCCTGCGACGGGACCAGCCGGCCCGGCGGCGGGAGCGGGCCAGGTGCGGAGAGCGGCGTGAGCGCGAGGACCGCTCGGGCGATCGCGTCCGAGTCGCCGAGCGTCACCGAGTTCACACCGGGCCGGATGCCCGCGGCGGTGACCCAGTGCACCGCCTCGGTGGGGACACCGTAGGCGAAACGCCGCGGGTGCGGCCGCCCCTGCGCGTCCACGACACGGTACGGCCGCTCGGTGACGGCCAGCCCGCCCGTCTCGTACGCCGTGCCGGGGAGGTCCGCGGTGCCGGGGAGGTCCGCGGTGCTGGGGAGGTCCGCCGTGCCGGGGACGTCCGCGCCGCCCGCGGCGACTGCCGGCCCGGAGGCGCGGGCCGCGCACGCGATGACGTACGGGCGGCACTGGCCGGTCGCCAGCAGGTGCTGGAGCAGCGGGTCGTCGGTGCGGCGCAGGTCCGGCTGCGGGAGCCGGGCGTCGATCAGCACCCGCGCCCGGACCGGCTCCCCGCCGACCCGCCGCGAGGAGGCGACGAACGCGCCGTCGCCGACCCGGACCGACAGGCCGGGCCCGAGCAGTTCGACGACGCCCGCCTCGATCAGCGCGATCAGCTCCTCGATCCGCGAGGCCGGCGGCCCGATGGACAGGAAGCCGTTGAACGGCGTGTACCAGCCGTCGAGTTCGTCGCGGTAGGAGCCGCCGTCGATGCCGCCGTGGTCGACGGCGAGCCGTACCTCGTTGCGCAGGTCGCGCAGCACGTCGAGGGCGGCCTTGAGCGGCCCGCCGACGTTGCCGCGGCGCGCCTCCCGCACGTCCTCGGCGAGGTACTCCAGCAGCCAGGCGCGGTACGCGGACCGGTCGGCGAAGCGCCGGTCGCCGTAGGGCCGGGCGATCCGCTCCCAGTCCCACCGCTCCCGCGGGCGGATGCCGTACGCGTCCAGAAGCGCGGACTCCGCCGGCCCCGCGGCGTCGCCAGGCAGGCCGCGACGAACTCCTCCCGCCGGTCCCCGCGGCCGTCGGCGGCCAGCAGCGCGCCGTAGTAGACGCTCCGCACCTCCGTGTCGATCAGCGGCCACAGGTCCCTGCCGAAGCCCGCCGGGTCCCCGGCCGCCGCGCGCTCGCGCAGCCGGGCGACGGCGTCCGGGGTGAGCAGCCGGGGCAGGTGCCGGCCGTACGCGCCCTTCTCGTTCTCGCCGCGGGCGTGGTACGGCACGCCGCGCCGGGAGCCGGCGAACAGCCGCGGCTCGCGGTGCGACGGGCGGTAGACGAGGCGGCCGGCGACGCGGGTGTACGTTCCGTCGCGGCCCTCGGTCAGCAGCGCCATGTGGTCGAAGAAGTTCAGCCCGAGGCCGCGCAGCAGGACGGGCTCGCCGGGGCGCACGACGGACAGGTCGAGGTCGGCCGGGTTGGCCCGGGGCAGCAGGACCAGGCCCTGCCGGGCGCAGGCGTCGGCCAGCGCCCGCTCGTCCGGGGCGGGCCGGGTCGCCACGTGGCCCTGCGCGAGGACGACGGCGTCGATGCCGGTGAGGGCGAGGCCGTCGGAGAGGGTCAGCGTCTGCCGCGGGGACGGTCCTTGGGGGTCGGCGTCGTTCGGGCCGTGCCTGTAGGCGACGGCGCTCGCGGGGTCCGCGCTGTCCGTGCTGTCCGTGTCGGCCGCGGCGTCCGTGCCCTCCGCGGCGTCCGTGCCCTCCGCGTCGTCCGCGTCGTCCGCGTCGTCCGCGTCGTCCAGGGCCGTCGCGCGGGCGCGGTGCACCCGTACCGACACGTGCGGCGGGGCGGTGGCCACCAGACGGTCGAACGCGGCCTGGAGGTAGCGGCCGTACAGGGCTCTGCTGGGGTAGTCGTCGGGGCCCGGCGCGCGGTCCGGGGCGCGTAACTCCGCGGCGGCCCACTCGTACAGGCTCGGCCCGGGCTCGACCGGCCCCTCCATCTCCACGCTGGCGTCGGTGTAGACGGTGACCTGGGAGGCGACGGTGTTCATCAGCAGCCGCGGGGACTGGTCGGTGCGCCACACCGCGCCGGGACCGGGCCGCGCGGGGTCCACGACGTGCACCGTCACCGAGCGGTGTGACGCGGACTTCCGCTCGTTGGCGCAGATCCGCTCCAGGACCGACAGTCCGCGCGGGCCGGCGCCGACGATGCAGACGGCGAGATCCCCACTGCTCATGCGTGTCTCCTGGAGCGTCGGAGGGACGTGCGGGACAAGGACGGAGCAGGAACGGGGCGGGAACGGGACAAGAGGCGGACGCGGGGACGGGACAAGGACGGAAACGGCGGAAACCGGCGGGACAGGGTCGCAAAAAGGGCAGGAAAGGGCGAGCAAGGGCGGGGGAGGGGCGGCGGAAGAGGGGCGGCGGAAGAGGCGCGGGCCGGGCGTGGCGGAGAAAAGCCCGGAGCGGCGGAGAGAATACGCGGAACGCCCGCGACAATTCCCGCCGCAGTGTGGGGGCCGGTGCGAACGCCGTGGTCGCCGACGTACGCACCGGCCCGTTCAACGGTTTTCGAATCCTGCCCGTCCCATGCCCTCACTTTGGCACGCCGCGGGCGCGGCGGTCACATACCGAATTCCGATAACGCGGTTGTTATGGCACGCCGGATCAGGCGCGGCGGCGGTTGCTGTCCTGGCGGAGTTCGTCGGCGTGGTGGGCCAGGGCGTCCAGGCGGGCGGCGAGATCGGTGTGGCCGGCGCCGAGGTGGGGACGCAGCCGGGCCAGGGGCGCGACGAGGCCGGCGGCGTCGGTGCCGCCGAGCGCGGTGTGCAGGGCGGCCAGGTCCGGGCCGGCCTCGGGCGGTAGGTCGGTGAGGGCGGTCAGCCGGGCGGCGAGCACCCGCAGGTCGGCCGCGTTGGTACGGGCCCAGGCGCTGACGGTGCGGTCGGCGGCCCTGCGGTCGCGGACGGCCTTGACGCGCTCGGCGCGGGTTCCTTCCGCCCCGGGCAGCGAGGGACGCAGCCGCAGGTAGCGGTTCTCGGCGGCCTGCCGGCTGGCGACGCCCATCGGCGGCGCGAGGTCGGCCCACGTCGCGCCGGCGGCGCGGGCGGTCTCCACGATGCCGGCCTCCCAGCCGGCGAGCTGGGTGCGCAGCTCGCGCAGCAGCAGGAGAGCGGCCATCGCCTGCTGGGGGTCGGGCCGCTGCTCGGTCTCCCGGTGGCCGCTGGGGTCCTGTGCGGCCCGGACCGCGTCGTCGATCGCGGACAGGGCCGCGGCCGCGGCCATGAAGGAGACGGGCTCGGCCGGGGCGCGCCCCTCGGACGCGGGCTGTTCGGGCTGGTTGCTCGTCATGTCATCCACTCCATGACTCGTCAGCTTGTCATCAGATGGATGACATGCTACAACGGAGTCAGGTGAAGCGCACTGGCACCACGTGAGAGAGCGATGGAGGTGTTCGCGATGCTGATGCGCACTGACCCGTTCCGCGAACTGGACCGGCTGACCCAGCAGTTCCTGGGCGCCAACGGCACCTGGTCCCGGCCGGCTCCGATGCCGCTGGACGCGTACCGCACCGACGACGAGTACGTGATGTGCTTCGACCTGCCGGGCGTCGACCCGGAGGCGATCGACATCGACGTCGAGCGGAACATGCTGACCGTCAAGGCGGAGCGCCGCCCGCGCGGTGACGGCGACAACGTGAAGTGGGAGCTGTCCGAGCGCCCGCTCGGCGTCTTCTCCCGCCAGGTCATGCTGTCGGACACCCTGGACCCGGAAGGCATCAGCGCCGACTACGACGCGGGCGTGCTCACCCTGCGGATCCCGGTGGCCGAGAAGGCCAAGCCCCGCAAGATCGCGATCAGCCACCGTGGCGACCGCAAGCAGATCCGAGCCTGACCTCGGCCGGACCGATCCGGCTCCGACATCCGGAAGGAGTTCCATGACCCGGCACGACCTCGTCGGGAAGGTGCGCGACCTCGGCCGTTACACCACCGACCGGGAGGCCGAGGGCGTCCTGCGGGCGGTGCTGGCCGCGCTCGGCGCACAGCTCGTCGGCGACGAGCGCTGCGACCTGGCCGCCGTCCTCCCCGACGAGGCCCGCACCGTCTTCGCCGCGCAGATCCCGCTGACCGAGCCGGTCGACGCCCGGGGCTTCGTCGACCTGGTGGCCCGCGCCCTCGGCACCTCCCCGGCCGAGGCCCGCTGGCACAGCGGCTCGGTCCTCGCGGCCCTCGACGAGGCGGCCGGCCGGTCCCTCACCGACCGTGTCCTGGCCCAACTGCCCCCCGGCTACGCGCTGCTCTTCGGTCGCGCGCAACTCGCCACGGCCGCCTGACCTCTGCCACGGCCGCCTGACCCCTGCCACGGCGGCTGCTCCCGACCGCGGGCCACGGCCGCCGGGCTCCGAGCCCGGCGCCCGCGGCCCGCACCGGTCAGGGGCAGCCGCCGTCCTGCGACGCGTCCGCGTCGAAGGGGACGAACGCGGCGTCGTCGAGGGCCATGTTCACGGCGTTCTGGCTTCGCGGGTCCCAGATCCAGATGCGGTCGCCGTCGGGTCCGAAGGTGAGAACCGGCCAGGTGAGCGGCACGGTGCCGCCGTAGACGGGGGCCGGGAGGCCGAGTTCGGGATGCGCGACGTCCTTGAGCGGTTTGACGCAGACGAGGACGGGGTGCAGGCCGTAAGCGCTCCGCGGCTGCTGCTGGCGCACCGCGTCGGCCTCGGCGTCGAGAGCCGCCTGCGGACGTGCCCTCACGAAGAGGGGCGCGAAGGTGAGGAACCCCGCGATCATCAGGCCGACTCCCGCCGCGAGGGCGATGTCCCGTACGTCGAGACCGGTCGGATCCGCGTGCACGCGGCGGTTCCATCCGGTTGCCGCGACGCCGAGGACGGCGCCGTACAGGACGCCCAGCATCGACAGCGCCCCCGCCCACAGGCGTCCGGTCGCGCTGACGTGCACGGAGTCCGGAGGGATGCCGAACACGCCGATGTACCGCTCCTGCACCAGGGTGCCGATCCAGGTGACCAGGGGGAACAGGACCGGGGACGCCAGCGGCAGCGCCCACAGCACGGCGCGCCTCGCAGGCGACCCCCGTAACGCGGCGCGGACCCCGGCCACCAGCCACCACGCGCCGAACACCACCGTGATCATCCAGCCGAAGACCTGCCAGCCGCCGTGGGACGCCACGGCCAGCACCGCGGCCGTGAGCGCCAGGGCGTTGCCGAGGTTGACGAGCACCACGTTGGCGCGCACGTCGACGGAGGCGGCGGCGTCGAGGGTGACGCGTGCCGAGCCGTCCGAGCGGCCGGCCAGCGTCCTGGCCCGCAGATCGGCCAGCGCGCCCGCCCGGCCGCGCGGCTCGACCGCCCTGATCACCCGGCTGGGGTGCGCGGAGCCGGCGGCACGCACCCGCCAGGCGGTGTACCGCTCCGGCTCGTGCTCCAGCAGCACCGCGTCGCGCGCCCACATCTTCAGCGAGGCGGTCACGGCAAGACGGTCGACCTGCCCCAGCGCCCGCTCGATCGCGCCGTCCCGCTCGCCGGGCAGCCGCACCTCCACCACCCGCGCCGTACGGCCCGCCGGGCAGCCGGCCCGCTCGCGTTCCTCCGCGGCGCGGACCGGCCAGCCGCTGGCGGTGAACAACTCCTCGGCCAGGGCGATCTCGTTGACGTCGTCGGCGATCTCGACCAGCACTAGATGAGTAAGTCCGAAGTCTGGGGGTTAGTGGTCGTAGGCGATCAGTGATCTGGTGATGGGGCTTCCGGTGTTGCGGTTGTGCCAGATGGCGGTGGTCAGGGCGAGGATGCGTTGGCCGATGCGGGCCAGGACTCCTTCTGGTGTTCTGGCGCCGTGGCGTTCGAGGTCGAGTTGGCCTTTGAGGGTGTCGTTGACGGACTCGATGAGCTGCCGGATCGGCTTGAGCAGGTGCTCGTCGGGGCGGGGTTTGCGGTTGCGGTAGCTGGGTCTGATCAGGGTCGGGCCCAGTTGCGCCAGGTGGGCGTCGAGCTGGTGGGAGACGTAGCCCTTGTCGCCGATGATGGTCTGCCCGGGGTGGGTGGCCGGCAGGTCGGGGTCGCGGGTGAGCATGTCGGCCAGGATTTCGCGTTCGTCGACCTTGGGGTTGGCCAGAGCCCAGGCGATGGGCAGTCCGCCGGGGGTGCACATCAGGTGCAGGCGCAGGCCCCAGAAGAACCGTGAGTGCGAGGGGCAGTAGCCGTAGCCGGCCCATCCGGCCAGGTCGGAGCGTTTGGCCGTCGGGCGGGAGCGGGCGCATTCCACCGGTGTGGAGTCCACGATCCACACGTCGTCGTGCCACAGGTCGCTGTCGCGGGCCAGTGTGCGGATGAAGCGGCTGATCAGGGTGTTCGCGGCGCGTAGGCGTTTGTTGTAGCCGGACTGGCCGGGCAGGTAGGGGAACTCGGCCGACAGGTGGGTGCGGGTGTAGCGCAGCCATCTGGCCTCGGAGACGAAGCCGAGCAGTGCCTGCATGACCGCCAGCGTCAGCAGTTCGGCGTCCGACAGTCGGGGCGGGCGTCCTGAGCGCCGCGATCCTGCCAGACAGTCATCGATCTTCACGTAGAGTGCTGTCGCGAGGGCCTTGAGGTTTGTCGTCACACACAAACAACGAGGCCCTCGCGCCTTTGCACCCTGAAGACTTCGGACTTACTCATCTAGGACCCGGCGGTCGAAGGGCAGGCCCGTGCCCACGCGCAGGCCCTCCACGGCGGTCGTCCGCGTACCGTCCCGCCCGTCCGCCCCACCGGAGGCGCCGGGCGCCGTGTGCTCGTCGGAACCGTTCGGTGGCTGCACGGTGGTTCACCCTGGCCCAACTCCGCCGGCACGGCAAGAGCGCGCCGGACGGCGGCCTGAGCGCGCGCCGCGGACGTTGAGCACCACCACGCCGGCGACGACGAGGGCGATGCCCGCCCACTGCAGCCGGCCCGGCGCCTCGCCGAAGGCCACGGCGCCGATCGCGGCGACCGCCCCGCCGCGGTGTCCTTCGGGGCACGCGGCAGGAGTTCGCGTTCAGGCGTTGTAGCCGCCGTGGGCGTCCAGCACCGCGCCTGTGACGTACGACGCGGCGGGGCTCGCCAGGAAGGCGATCGCCGCGGCGATCTCGTCGGGGTGCCCCATGCGTTGCAGGGACAGCGAGCTGAGCAGGGCCTTGAGGGTGTCGGGGTTCGGCGGTTGCATGCCGCTGTCCATCAGCCCGGCCTCCACGACGTTGGCCGTGATGTCGCGGGGCCCGAGGTCCCGTGCGACCCCCATGGTGTACCTCTCGACGCCCGACTTGGTCGCCGCGTAGTCGGCCACGCCCGGGATGCCGACCCGGGAGCCCAGTCCGGAACTCACCGTGATGATGCGGCCGCCCCTGCGCAGCACTCGAGAGGCGGCCCGGATGACGGCGATCACGCCGAGGTAGTTGGTGGCGTGCATCCGGTCCAGCGCGGCGGTGTCGGCGTCCGGGTCGTCCACCCTGCGGCCCTGCTCCACGGAGATCGCCGCGTTGTTGACGAGGATGTCCAGGCCGCCGAAGTGCGCGACCACGTCGTCGATCAGCGCCGGCGCCCGGCTCGTGTCCGCCTGGTCGGACTTGAGGGCGACGGCTTTGGCTCCCTTGCCGTGCACCTCGTCGACGACGGCCTGCGCCTGCTTCTCGGAGCTGACGTAGGTGAAGGCGACGTCGGCGCCCTGCTCGGCCAGCAGCCGTACGGTCGCGGCTCCCAGCCCCCGCGACCCCCCGGTGACCAGGGCGACCTTGCCCGTCAGTGGCTTGCTCATTCTTCTCACCTCGGTGATGGATCTTTTCCGGCTGTCGCAACAGTAATTGTTACGACACTCTGGTGCAACCACCACTGTTACGACTGCCGATACCATGAAGCGTTGTAGCCGACAGGAGGAGCCCATGAGCGCCAACAGCAGGCTGACCATCGCCGCCCACGCGCTGGCCTGGATCGGCCTCTACCAGCGCCAGGGGCATGAGGTCGCCACGTCCGAGCAGATCGCGACCAGCGCGAACACCAATCCGGTGGTGATCAGACGGCTGCTCGGCGACCTGCGCAGGGCCGGGCTCGTGGAGTCCCGGCGGGGCGTGGGCGCGGGCTGGTCGCTGGCGCGCGAGCTGGAGTCGATGACCCTGCTCGACGTGTACGAGGCAGTGGAACCCGGGCCGCTGTTCGCCCTGCACCGCGCCACCCCGAACCAGGGGTGCGTGGTGGGCCACGGCATCCAGCCGGCGATGCGGAGCATCTACGAGGGCATCGAGGAGACCGTGAGACACGAACTGGCCCGCGTCACCCTCGCGACCGTCCTCCGGGACGTACTCGCCGCACCTCGCTGACCTCCCCGTCGCGCCCCGACGCCGACGTGTGGGCGCTGATCGAGCCGCCCGACGCGCGGCTGCCGCCCCGGCCGGCCACGTCGCCGGGTCACGACCGGTGGCGGACCGGGGCCGGGCTCAGGTCTGGGTGTAGGTGTAGTGCGGGGAGTCGTACTGGGGTCCGTTCTTCTCGTAGGTGAACCAGTAGGTGAGGACCGAGCCCGCGGTCAGGGAGCCGACGGTCTGCGTCCAGGTGCCGCCGTTGTTCGTCATCCGGAAGTTCTGCTGGTTCACACCGCCCACCAGGTAGTGCACGTCGACGTAGGCGGCCGGGGTGGTCGGCTGGAAGCTGATCAGCGCGTGGCTCGCGTCGGTCCGGGTGACGCTCTCGGTGAAGTCCGGCGTCGAGGTGCCGCCGGTGCTGCCGGCGGTCGATCCGGTCGTCGATCCGCCCGTGGTGCCGCCGGTCGTGGTGCCGCCGGTCGTCGTCCCCCGGCGGTGGTGCCGCCGGTCGTGGTGCCGGCGCCGCCGCCCGTGCTCCGGTAGACGGCGAACCAGTCGACGCTCATGCCCGCGCCGGAGCTGATGTCGGCCGAGGGCGAGGTGCAGCCGCAGACCTTGTTGGGGTACGAGCCGCCGATCGCCACGTCGAAGATCGCGAAGAAGCCGTGATCGACGGCAGCCTGCCAGGTGGCCGTCGAGACCTGGTTCTCGTTGACGGTGTACGTCAGGGAGCCGTCGAGGTAGAACCGCAGCTGCTCCGCCGAGGTGGTGGTGCGGTCCACGATCACCGAGTACGTGTGGAAGCCGGTCTGGCAGCCGGCGCACGCCTGGAGGCCGCTGCTGATGCCGTCCGGGTCATGGCACTCCCCGGCCCAGGCGCCGCAGTGGAAGGTGGTGGAGTGCTGGCTCAGCGCGTTGACGTCCTCCATGATGTCCAGCTCGCCGATGCTCGGCCAGTTGGTCGCCCCGACCGGCCGGGCGTCCGCGCCCATCGCCCAGAACGCGGGCCAGTAGCCCAGTCCGTGCGCCGGGTTGGGCTGCTGGAGCGACGCGCTGATCTCCAACTGGCCGCCGGCCGGCGCGGCGAAGTCGGTGCGCTGGGTCTCGACACGGCCCGACGTCCAGTGCCCGGACGCGTCCTTGACCGGCTTGATGACGAGGTGGCCGGCGCCGTCCTGGTAGACGTTCGTGGTCGAGTCGGTGGCCGACTCGATCTCGCCGGTGCCCCAATTGCCCGCGGCGCCCGGGTAGTTGTAACCGGTGCCGAGGTCGTAGAGCCAGTTCGAGCGGTTCAGCCCGGTGCCCGCGGCGCCGTTGAAGTCGTCACTGAAGACGGTGGTCCACCCCGACGGCGGCGCCGGGGCGGCCAGCGCGGTCGAGCCGCCGGACACGGTCAGCGCCAGCGCGCCGGCGACCAGCAGGAGCAGGGCGCTCAGCACCGCGAGCGGCCCGCGCCGGCCGCGCGTGTGCCCACGCGCGCCCGACGCCTCGGGCACCTCGGACGCCGGGGCGGCGGCACCACGTGCCGCACCGAACCACGGCAGAAACCACGGCAGACGTTTCACGGCAGAACCTGACCTCTCCGCCGGTGCGCGGGATCGGGGCGAGGGCCGGGCAGCCGCGGAGACCGGAAGGCGCGCACCGTTGTGGGGGATGGGGCCGTCTCCTGAACGCCCTCGTTCTGAGAGCGCTCTCACGCCGGGATCGTCCCGCAGTCTCGACGCACGCCAGGTCCACGTCAACCCGCCCGGCAGGATCGGACGCGCCGCGTACGGGTCACGCGTGCCAGGCGTTCGTCGGTCCGACGAGGCCCGCACCTGCCGTCCCCGGCGCCCCGAATACGTTTCAGTCTCATTGACACTCCTCGCCGCCGCCATCAAGATGGCACCCGTCCCGCGCCTGTCCTGGAGGAGGCTTTCGCGCCCTCCGGGGATGAATCGTTTCATTTTCGGAGGCTTCGATGGTGCAGCCCAGAACCGCCAGCGGCCGGCCCGCCGCTCGTCGCCCCGTGCTGATGCTGCTCGCGGCGCTGACCGCGTGGCTCACCGTGGCCGGCCTCGTGCTCGGCGCCCCGGCGTCGCCCGCCGCCGCGGCGGGACCGGGCCACGGAGCGGGCCACGGAGCGGGTCACGTGGCGGCGCACCCCCGCGACGGCGCGGGAGCGGCCCCGCACGGCCTCACCGTCGGCGGCCTGACCGCTCCCGTCGACCTCGACGCGAGCCGTACGCCGCTGCTGGGATGGCAGGTCGGCGCGGGCCGCCAGAGCGGATACCAGATCCAGGTGGCGACCACGGCCGCCGCCCTGGCCGGCGCCCCCGACGTGTGGGACTCCGGCCGGGTCGCCTCGGCCGCGAGCGGCAACGTCGCCTACGGCGGCCCGGCGCTGCGCGCCGCCTCCGGGTACGTGTGGCGGGTGCGCACCTGGGACGCGTCGGGCGCGGCCTCGGCCTGGTCGGCCACCGCGTCCTTCGGCACCGGCCCGGGCACGAGCTGGACCGGCGCCTCGCCGATCTGGGCGGCCGACGCGCTGTGGCGCGACTACACCTTCGAAGGCAGCTTCGTCATCGACGCCAAGTACGCGAGCGTCACCTTCCGCGAGTCCGACACGCGCGACTTCTACCTGTGGCAGTTCAAGGGCAACGGCGAGAACACCATCGCCCCGCAGGTGCAGAAGAACGGCGTCTTCTCCGACCTCAAGGCGGCCGAGCCGCTGCCCTTCGCGCTGGCCACAGGAGCGGCGTACGACTTCCGGATCGTGGCCGCCGGCCCGACCTTCACCACCTACCTCAAGCCCGCCGCCGCGACCGCCTGGACGCCGGTGGACACCACCACCGACGCCACCTTCGCCTCCGGCGGCGTCGGCTTCCGCACCGGGCTGACCGAGCAGGCCACGTTCGACGACATCACCGTCACCGGCTCCGGCGGGACCCTGCTGTACCACAACGACTTCAGCAACCCCGGTGACAGCGGCTTCAGTTGCGGCACCGTCGTGGACCAGGCGCTGTTCATCGACAAGAGCAGGAGCTGCGGCACCGGCTTCGGCTCGGTCGACTGGGTCTTCCTGCGCGGCGACACCACCCTGGCCGCGGGCAAGCGGATCGCCTGGGCCCACCTGTACGCGACGGGCGCCTCCACGGCGCCGACCCGGCAGTTCGTCTACAAGCTGTGGGTCAACGGCGCCTTCACCGGGGTCGGTCCCACCCGGCCGGTCGGCTCGGAGACCCGCTACGACGGCTACGACGTCGCGTCGCTGCTGCGGCCCGGCGCGGTCAACACCCTCGGCGTGCTCGCCTACACCACCAGCGACCAGCGCTTCCTGGCCGACCTCGTGGTCCGCTACACCGACGGCAGCACCCAGACCTTCGGCACCGGGCCCGGCTGGAAGGCCAGAAGCGGCGCCGACGTCCTGCCGAACGCCGGCAGCATCGGCACCGGTTACTACACCGCGCCGATGGAGGACTTCGACTCCCGCGCCTACCCCGCCGGATTCGCCGCCCCCGGCTTCGACGCCTCGTCGTGGACGGCGCCGGTCGTCAAGGCCGCCTTCGCCGATCTGGAGCCCACCCCCACCGCCAAGGTGCGGCAGCAGTTCAAGACCCCGGCCTCCGCGGTCGAGTACGCGCCCGGCGACTACTTCGTCGACTACGGCCGCAGCTGGATCGGCGGGCTCTCCCTCGACCTCACCGGCAGCGCCGGGCAGGTGCTCGACATCCGCTACGGCGAGGTGACCTCGGGCCCCAACACCGTCAGATACAAGACCTCGGCGGGCAACACGTACGAGGACACGTGGACGCTGAAGGCGGGCAGCCAGCACCTGGAGACCTGGGGCCTGCGGGTCTTCCGCTACGTCCAGATCACCGGCGCGCCCACCGGCCTGACCGCCGCCGACCTCACGGCCGAGGCGTACGTCTACCCGTTCGACGAGTCGGCCGGCGTCTTCGACTCCTCCGACGCCGCGCTCGACCAGGTGTGGGCGCTGTCCAGGAACACCGTGGAGATGTCCGACCAGAACCTCTACGTCGACTCCTGGGAGCGCGAGCGCGGCGTCTACGAGGCCGACTCCTACCTGCAGTTGATGGCCAACCTCTACACCGGGGGCGACGCCGCGCTCGGCGACTACTCGCTCAGGTTCCTGCTGTCCAGCCGCACCTGGCCCACCGAGTGGCCGATGTATCTCGTCCTCGCCGTCCACGACAGCTACGAGGCGACCGGCGACACCACCGCGCTCGCCGCCGGCTACACCGCGCTGCGGGGCAAGCTGCCCGACACGTGGTTCGACCCGGCGAGCGGGCTGATCCACAAGACCACCGGCGACACCGGCGGCACCTGCGGCGCCGACTGCGACATCGTGGACTGGCCCGCCTCCGAGCGCGACGGCTACGTGTTCAGCTCGTACAACACCGTGGTCAACGCGATCGGTTACGCCGCCTACCGCGACATGGCCGACATCGCCACCGCGCTCGGCCGCACCGCGGACGCCGCCGCCGACAGCGCCAAGGCCGATGCCATCAAGTCCGCGGTGAACGCGACGATGTGGGACCCGGTCAAGGGCGCGTACCGCGACGGCCTGGACGACTCCGGCGCCCCGATCGGCCACTACGCCGTGCAGGCCAGTGTGTTCGCGACCGCGTTCGGCCTGGCCGACAGCGGGCGGGCGGCGCGGGTCGCGACCTACCTCGGCAGCCGCGGCATGGCGTGCAGCGTCTACTGCGCCGCGTTCATGATCCAGGCGCTCTACGCCGGCGGTCGGCCCGACCTGGCCCACGCGCTGCTGACGTCCACCGGCACCGACAGTTGGCTGAACATGATCAGGGCGGGCGCGGGCGCGACCATGGAGGCCTGGGACCTGTCGCTGAAGCCCAACACCACCTACTCCCACCCGTGGGCAGCCTCGCCCGCCTTCGACATCCCGCGCGACATGTTCGGCATCAGGCCGACCACCCCCGGCTACGCGACCTTCGACATCAGGCCCCAGCCGGGCGGGGTGAGCTGGGCGCACATCACCGTGCCGACCCGGAGGGGCGGGATCGGCGCGGCGTTCCGGACCGCCGCCGACGGCCATGTCGACCTCACGGTGACCGTCCCGCCCAACACCAGCGCCGACGTCTGCCTGCCGAGCGCCGCGACCACCGCGCACGGCTCGCCCCGGGGCGCGGCGCACGCCTCCGGCCACGGCGCCGCCTTCGCCTACCTGGACGGCCACCGGGTCCCGGCCGCGTACGACAACGGCTGTCTGCGGGTGACCGGCGTGCGCCCCGGCCGCCACGTCCTCACCACCGCCCCGGGCCGCTCCGCCGACGCCCGCTGACCGCGATCGCGCCGCTGGGGCCGGCCCCGGCCGGAGGGCGCCGGGGGGCGTGTCAGGGTCGGCGCATCTCCGCCAGGCCCCTGTCCAGGGTCACCTCGGGTGCGTAGCCCAGTTCCGTCCTCGCGGCGGTGATGTCGTAGGAACGGTCCCGGCCGGTGAAGCCGACGAGCCAGTTCGTCAGCGGGGGAGCGGTCTTGCGGCGCAGCAGGCGCGCGGTGCGGTCCATCACCGCCGCCGCGGGCGCCGCGACCGCCAGGGGGACGCTGCGGCTGCGGGACAAATCCACGCCGCGGGTGGCCAGCAAGGGGGTCAGGAAGTCGCGGACGGGCACCGGGGTGCCGTCGGTCACGTAGTAGGCGCGTGCGTGGCGGCCGTGCGTGAGTCCCAGGAGCACGGCGCCGACCAGGTTCTCGACGTGCACGAAGTCGACGATGTGCGTGCCGTGGTCGATCCAGGCGAACCGTCCGGCCTCCGCGACCTCGGCCATCGCGTCGATCGTCGTCATTCCGCGGCCCCAGACGAACGGCGGGCGGAGGATCACCAGTTCGGTGCTCCCGCTCGGCGCGTCCCGGAGGGCGCGCTCGGTGGCGAGCTTGACGCGGCTGTAGGCGGTGTTCGGGCGGCCCTCCGGCGTCGACTCGTCGACGACGGGACGGCGCTGGCTGCCGGTGGAGACCGACGCGGCACTGACGAGCACGAAGCGTCGCACCCCGGCGGCCACGCTCGCGGCGTGCAGGGCGACGGTCGGGATCTGGTTGGCCTGTGCGAAGAGCGCGTCGGGCCCCCAGAACTCCATGCGGGCCGCGAGGTGCACGACCGCGTCGGCCCCCCGCAGTTCGGCGAGCCAGCCCGGCGCCGCAGCGGCGTCCTGGCGGAGGTCGGCGAGATCCCCACGAACGGGCCGGGCGCCGGCCGCGCCTACCCGCCGGGCACCGGCGTCCGACCTGGCCAGTGCCGTGACGTCGTGTCCTTCGGCGACCAGGCGGTGGACGGACGCGTTGCCGACGAAACCGCTGCCGCCGGTGACGAAGATCTTCATGGTTCCACTCCGCACGGTTGAGCGCGCGGTCTCCGCGCGCGACGTCGGCCGCCGCGCCGGGTGCGCGCGGGCATGACCGCCCCTCGGATGCATCGGCGGCGAATAGTTCGACATCGATGTATCTACGTCTATGTAACCTTCCGTATGATCGAGGCGTCAAGGAGGAGGTGGGCGGTGCCCCAGGTGCCCCAGGGCGGGAAGCTCACGGCCGCACAGGTCGCCGACGAGTTCAGCCGCACGGCGAAGATCCTCGTGCGCCACTTCGACGAACGTCTCGGCGAGCACGGGGTGTCCACGCCGAGGTCCCGCCTGGTGGTCCAGGTGGCACGGTCGCAGCCCGTCCGCCTCACCGAGCTGGCGCTCGCGGTCGGCATCGCCCAGGGCACCGCGTCCAGCCTGGTCGAGGCGCTCGTCCGCGACGGACTGCTGGAACGGCAGACCAGCGTGGACGACCGCCGTTCCGTCCTCCTCCGGGTGACGGCGGAAGGGGCGGCACTGGCCGAGGAGTGGACGGCCGGTTACGAGGCCGCGGCGGAGGAGCTGTTCGCACCGCTGACGCGGCAGCAGATGTCGACGCTGGTCGACATCCTGCGCATCCTCGGCGCCGCGGAGCAGTCCACCGACGGCAGTTGACCGGTCGCTGCCCGAAGCCGTACGGGACCGGGCGGTCGTGACCGGCACGCTGCTTCTTGGCCCGCGGCCCGCGCCGCGGCGTCGACGACACCCCCGCCCGCGTCATGGCGGCCCCCGACATGGGGATGACTGCCGTCCGTCACCGCCGGATCGACGACCTCCAGGACCCCCCTCCACCCTCCTCGCCCCCACGCCCCCACACCCGCAGGGGCTGTGACCGGCGAAGGCGCTCCGGCACTTCCCGCGGGACCGGCTGGGAAGCTGTCTTCATGAGGGACAAGGCCGGCGGGACTCAAGGTCAGACCGTTCACCCGGGAAAGTACGCGCGTATCGAGCGGGAAGTACGACCTGCTCGCCTCACTGCCGGCTGCGGTGCTGACCAAGACGCGTATCAGCGTGTCGCCCCTGGGGCGTCGATGTCTTCGACGGCCGTCTGCGGGGTCTGGTCCTGGCGGAGGGCGAGTTCGCCACCGACGAGGAAGCCCGGTCGTTCACGCCACCTTCGGAGTGCGTGGCAGAGGTGACCGACGACGCCCGCTTCACCGGAGGCCGCCTCGTCGGGGCCTCTCGTCAGGACCTGCTCCAGTGGTTGGCCGAGTACGGGCTCCGTTCAGCGGCTCCCCAGCGGTGAAGCCCTTCGGCCGCGCCGTGCCCGGGGAGCCTCGGATCAGGGGGGCGGTGGCGGGGGCGAGCTGGTGAGGTGGCGGGTCAGGGCGTCGCCGAGGGCGGGGGCCGGCGGGCTGGCCGGGGTCAGTCCGAGGTGGTCGGCGAGGGCGCGGGCGTGCAGGCGGACGGCGGCCTCCAGCAGCAGGGCGTAGGTGTCCGCGGCGGTGCGGAAGCGGGACCGCCCGGCCGTCAGCAGCACGGCGGTCACGACCGCCGCGGGCCACCACCACGCGGCGAGCGGCAGATAGAGGACGGCCCACGCGGCCAGGGCCGCGGCCCGCGACAGCGCCTGGCGCGCGGCGGTCACCTGAGTGCGGACGTCCTCGGGCAGGACCAGCCACAACGGCGGCCAGACCGTCACCAGATCCACGTGGAGATCGCGCTCCAGCCGCGCCGCGACGGCGTCGACGCGGTCGCCGCTCCACGTCGGCCGCCCGGGCTCCTCCTGGGCGATCCGGCGCATCGTACGCCGCGCCCGGTGGCGTTCGGCCGGGTCCGGCCGCAGCCCCGAACCGGCCAGCAGGCCCGCGGCGAGGTCGCGCTGCTGGTGCCAGGTGCGCGCGGCCCCGGTCCAGCGGCGCTTCCTCGATTCCGCGCGCCAAGCGGCGAGATCGCGCAGCGGGCGCGGCCACGCCGGCCAGTCGGCGGCCAGGCCGAGCCGTTCGGCCGCGGTGCCCAGCGCCTGCGCGGCCAAGCCCGCCGCGGCGGCGCCCGCGAGCACCGCGGCCAGCAGGACGACCTGGCCGCCGGCGGTGTCCACCGCGGGCCGGGACGCCCACGCGGACACCTGGTCGGTCAGCCGGCGCAGGTCGAACGGGTGCGCCTGGCCGAGCGTGTGCGCGACCGCGGCCACCGCGAGGTAGAGCGCGCCGGGCAGCACCAGCAGCGACAGCCACCGTTCGGCGAGCTTCTTGCCCAGCTCGGAGAGCAGATCGCCCACGGGATCAGAGCCGTTCGGCGCGCAGCTCGGCGCCGTCGATCGCGCAGTGCGGCACCGGTTCGGGTCCCCGCGGCCACCAGTACCGGTCGCAGCGGCCCGACGGGCACAGGTACACCGGCTCGGCCGGCCGGTCGGCCACCCCGGTCAGCCGCAGACCGCGGGCCGACCCGCCGCCGGGCGCGTAGCCGTCGAGCCCGAGCGGGTCGCCGCCGGCCTGGAGCGCCGCGTGCAGCACGGCCATCGGCGCGGACACGTCCCGGCCGCCGCGTACGGCCGCGAGCAGCAGGTCCAGCGGGCCCTCGTCGCCAGGCCCGTTCCGCAGGTCCGCCCTGATCTCCGCCATGTGGCCGCAGACCGCCGCGAGCCGGCGTGCCGCCGCGGCGTCACCCACGGCCGCGTCCGGTGCTTGCCGCGCCCCCGGCCCAGTCCGCGCTCGCGGTGCCTGTCGCGTGTGCGCCCGCGCCGGCACTCGTGGAGCCTGCCCTTCCCGAACGGTCGCCGGGGCCGCCGGCGCCTGTCGTCCCCGCAGCGCGATCCGGGCCGGCGCCGGCGCCCGTGCTGTCGCCCAGACCGGGGACGGCTGCCGCGCCCTCTGCGTCGCCCGCGCCCGCGGCTCGGTCCGCGCCGGCGGTGCCTCCCGCGCCCGCGCCCGTGGCGCCACCCGCGCCCGCACCTGTCACCGAACCCCTCCCGTTCCTGCGCCGTGGCCGCCTCCGCGCCCGTGCCTGCCCCTGCCCCGCCCCGCGGCCGTGCGCCTCCGCGTGTCGCCGCGCGCACGCCGCGCGCCGAGCGCACCCCCGGGGTCGCCGGCCCACCGCCCCGCGTGCGGTGTGCGGCACCGGGACGCGGCCCCGTTTCCGGCCCGCCGGAGGCGCAACGCGCCCTAGGGTATGACGAATTGGGCCCCCGGCGGGGCGGGAGCGGGAGAGCGGTGGGACGGGGCCGGGATGCGTGAGGACCTGCTGGCCGCCCTGCGGGCCCGGCTGCGGCGGATCGACGAGACCGGCGACCCGGCGCCCGCGCTGGACGCCGCCGCCGGCCGCGAGGCACGGCAGCTGGCCGACCTGCTCGGCGCCCCCGACGAACCCGGCGACCTCCCGGTGCGCCGCGACCTCGGCCGCCTGTACTGGCTCCGGCACACCGCCGCGCCCCCGCCCGCCCACGAAGGACAGGCGCGGGACGAAGAAGCGGCCGCGCAGGACCGTACCGACCTCGAAGCCGCGGTCGAAATCCTGATCCCGTGCTTCCTGGTCGGCTACGGCGACCTCCCCGAGCCGCTGCTGCCGCGCCTCGCGGACGCCGCGCGCCCGTACGCCCTCGGCCTGCTGCAACAGGCGCTCGGCAGCGGGGACGCGGACCTGCACGCCTTCGTCGCCGGGGTGTGGCGGCGGATGGTCGCCGCGACGACCGACGACGACCCCGACCTCGGCGACCGCCGCTCCGCGCTGGCGCTGGTGCTCCGCGGCGGGTACGAACTCACCCGCGACCGGGTGGAGTTGGACGAGGCCATCGGCTTGCTGCGGGCCGCGGTGCGGGAGGCTTCCGCCGGCCACCCCGCCCTCCCCGGACGGCTGTCCAATCTCGGGCTGGCCCTGGCCGACCGGTACGACGCCACCGGGGACGCCGCGGACCTGGAGGACGCGGTGGCCGCCGCCCGGGAGGCGGTGCGCGCTGCCCCCGCCGACCACCCGTCACGCGGCGCGATGCTCACCAACGCCGGGCTCGCGCTGCGCCGCCGCTACGACCGCGGCCGTGCCGTGGCCGACCTGGACGAAGCGGTCGACCTGTTCCGGTCCGCGGCCCGCGCCACGGCCGCCATGACGGACGCCGCCGCGCCCCCGGACGCCCCTGCCACGCCGCACGCCGCCACGACCCCGGCCGCCGCCCCGGCCCGCGCCGCGCACGCGACCCCCGCCGCGAGCGCGGCCGCGGCCGCCGCCCGTTCCCAGCACCTCACCCACCTCACCCACCTCGGCTCCGCCCTGCGCACCCGCTACGGCCGCACCCACGACGCCGCGGACCTGGACGAGGCGGTCGCCACCGGACGGGAGGCCCTGCGCGTCGCACCCCCCGGCCATCCCGACCGCGTCGTGCTGCTCGGCAACCTGGCCGCCGCGCTCAGCGACCGCTCCGGCAGCGCCTCGGGCTCCGCCCACCCGGCCGACCTGGAGGAAGCCCTCGGCCACCTCGGCGCCGCGCTGGCCGCCGACCCCGCGACCGGCCACCGGGCGACGCTGCTGGCCAACCTGGGCGGCACCCTCCGGCAGCGGCACGTCCGGACCGGCGACCCGGCCGACCTCGAACGCGCCGTCGACGCGTGGCGGGAGGCCCTGGCCCTGACCCCGCGGGACGACCCCGCCCGTCCGCGGCGGCTCACCGGCCTGAGCCACGCGCTGCGCCGGCGGTACGGCGGTACCGGGGACGCGGCCGGCCTCGCGGATCTGCGGGACGCCGTCACCGCGGCCGGCGAAGCCGTCGCCCTGGCCCCCGCCGGACACCCGGAACGCGCCGAATCCCTCGCCGAACTCGCGATCGTGCTCCGGCTGCGTTTCGAGCGCGCCGGGGACCCGGCCGACCTGGACCGGGCCGTCGCGGCGGGCGAGGAGTCCGTGGCGGCACTCCCCGAGGGCCACGCGGCCCGGGCCGGCCACCTGTCAGGGCTCGGGATCGCGCTGCGCGCCCGGACCGTCCGCACCGGCAGCCGCGCCGACCTGGACCGGGCGGTCGCGGTGGGGCGCCAGGCCGTACGGGCCACGCCGGAGTCCGACCCCGCCCGGGCCGGGCGGCTGTCCAACCTGGGACTCGCGCTGCGCGAGCGCTTCGAGCGGACCGGGGACCGTGCGGGCCTGGACGACGCCGTCGCCCGCGGGCAGGAGGCGGTGGCCGCCCTGCGCGCCGAGGACCGCGACGGCCCGGCCGTGCTGTCCAACCTGGCCGTCTCCGTACGGGAACGCTTCGTCCGCACCGGGGATCGCGCGGACCTGGACACCGCGGTCGACCACTTCCGGCGCGCGCTGCGGGCGGTGCCGCCCGGCCGGCCCGGCGAGAGCGAGCGCACGGACTACCTGGCCAACCTCGGCGCGGCGCTGGTCGAGCGCTTCGACCGCACGGGCGAGGACGCCGACCTGGACGAGGCGCTGCGCCGGCTGCGGGACGCCGAGGCGGCCACGCCGGCCGACCACCCCCAGCGCGCCCGGCGGCTGTCGACCCTGGGCACCGCGCTGCTCTCGCACTTCGAGCGGACGGACGGCGAGGCGGACCTCGACGACGCCCTCGAACGGCTGCGGGACGCGGTGGCGGCGACTTCCGCGGACCATCCCGAACGGGCGCTGCACCTGGCCAACCTGGGGCTGGGCTTGCGGACCCGGTTCGAGCGCACCGGGGACTCCGCGGACGCCGACGCGGCCGTGGCCGCCGGGGCCGACGCCGTACGGGCGACGCCCGAGGGCCACACCGAACGGCCCGGCCGGCTGTCCAACGCCGCGACCGCGCTGTTGGAGCGCTTCGGGCGCTTCGGGCGGCCGGCCGACCTGGACGGCGCGGTCGGATGGCTGCGCGCCGCGGTGCAGGCGACGGCGCCGGACCATCCCGAACGGGCCAGGCATCTGTCCAACCTCGGCCTGGCGCTGCGGGAGCGGTTCGAGCACGGAGGCGACCCCGCGGACGCCGACGCGGCCGTCGCCGCGGGCCGCGAGGCCCTGGCAGCCCTCCCCGGGGACCACCCCGGCCGGGCGGCGGCCCGCTCCAACCTGGGCGCGACGCTGTTCGTACGGGCCCTGCGGCGCGCCGGCGCGCCGGGCGGCGGCCCGGGCGCGACCCCGGCGGGCGGCGCCGCCCGGACGGGCGTGTCGGGGACCGGTCCCCAGGCGCTCGACGCGCCCGTGGCTCCCTCGCGCGTGGCCGGCTCGTCCGTGGTCGGCCCGGAGCCGGCCGATCGCGGCCTGACGGGTGCTCAGCCGACCGATCTGGACGAGGCCGTCGACCATCTGCGGGCCGCCGTCGAGGACACCGCCGAGGACCACCCCGACCGGACCGGACGCCTGTTCAACCTCGGCGGGGCCCTGCGCGCCCGGTACCTCATGAGCGGCGGGCGGGGCGACCTGGACGCGGCCGTGTCGGCGTACACACGCGCCTACCGGGCGGGCTCCGGGCCGCCCTCGCTACGGATCGAGGCGGCCCGCGCGGCCGCCGCGCTGCTGGAGGCGGCGACGACGGCGGACGGGACGGCCGGGAACCGGGCGGCCGGGGCCGCGGCGGACGCGGCCGAGGCGGCGGTGCGGCTGCTGCCCGAGGTCGCGCCGCGGGCGCTGGGCAGCTCCGACCAGCAGCACGCGCTGGCCCGCTTCACCGGACTGGCCGGGACCGCCGCCGCCCTGGCCCTGGCCGATCCGGGCGGCACGCCGCGGAGCCGCGCCACCCGGGCGCTGCGGCTGCTGGAAGCCGGCCGCGCGGTGCTGTTGAGCCAGGCCCTGGACACCCGCGGCGACCTGGCGGAGCTGACAGAGCGCCGGCCCGACCTGGCCGCGGCTTTCGTACGGTTGCGCGCCGCGCTGGACCGGCCCGCGACCGGGGACGCCGACCTCGCACCCGCGCGCGGCTCCGAGCCCGGCGCCGCGGGCGCCGCGCGCCGCCCCGCCGGCCCCGACCGGCACCGGCAGGCCCGCGAGTTCGCCGGCGTCCTGGCCGAGATCCGCGCGCTGGACGGGCTGGAGGGGTTCGGGCTGCCGCCCACCACCGACGAACTCCTCGCCGAGGCGGCGCGGGGGCCGGTCGTGACCTTCACCACCGGCCCCCGCCGCGGCGACGCGCTGCTGCTCACCGCGGACGGCATCGCCTCGCTCGAACTCCCGCTGCTCACCCCGGACGCCCTGGCCGGGCACATCGCGTCCTTTCACCGGGCGCTGGAGACGGCGTCCGACGCCGACGCCGACCGGGCGGCGCGCCGCGCGGCGCAGGCCGCCATGCTGGACACGCTGGGCTGGCTCTGGGACGCCGCCGCCGGGCCGGTGCTCCAGGAGCTGGGCCATCGAACGGAACCCGAGGAGGGCGCCGAGTGGCCCCGGGTGTGGTGGGTCCCCGGCGGTCCGCTGGCCCTGCTGCCGCTGCACGCCGCCGGCCACCACACCGACGCCGCGGACGGCCGCGCCCGACGTACCGTCATGGACCGGGTGGTCTCCTCGTACACGCCCACCGTGCGCGCCCTGCGCCACGCCCGCCGTCCCGCGCGGCCCGCCCCGCGGACGGCGGCCGAGCGGGCGCTGGTCGTCGCGATGCCCAGCACGCCGGGCCTGCCCGGCGGAGGCCGCCTCGACCACGTCCCGGCGGAGGTCGAGGCGCTGCACCGCCACCTGCCGCGTGCGGTGCTGCTGCGCGAGCCGGAACCCGCGGACGGGGACGGCGCGTCGGCGCCAGGACCGGCCGGCGCCCGGGAGCCGGCCGCGGCGTCGGCCCCGACGTCGGCCCCGACCGAGGCGGCCCTCCCGACGAAAGCGGCCGTCCTGGCGGAGCTGGGCCGGTGCGCCGTCGCGCACTTCGCCTGCCACGGCGACAGCCACCCGACCGACCCGTCCCGCAGCCTGCTGCTGCTCCACGACCACGCGACCGATCCGCTGACCGTGGCCGACCTGGCGCCGGTCCGGCTCGACCACGCGCGGCTGGCCTACCTGTCGGCGTGCCGCACCGCCGCCCGCACCGCCGCACTCGTCGACGAGGCGGTCCACCTCACCTCCGCCTTCCAGCTCGCCGGCTTCCCGCACGTGGTGGGCACCTTGTGGGAGATCGACGACGAGATCGCGGTGACGACCGCGGACGCCTTCTACACCCGGCTGCGCGCACCGTCCGGCTCGCTGGACCCCGGGCGTTCGGCCCGCGCCCTCCACCAGGCGGTCCGCGCCCTGCGCGACGGCGACGACCTGCCCGCCGGCCTGGACCGCGTCCGCGTGCCCTACCTGTGGGCCGCCTACCTGCACGCGGGCGCCTGAGCCGGCACCGGACCGCGCCGGCCTCCGCGCGCCTCGCGCCGCGCGCGCCTCGCGCCGCGCGCGCCCCGCTCCTCGCGCCCACGCCGCCGTGGGCCCACGCCGCCGTGGGCCCACGGCGGGTCACCAGCTGATCGCCGCGATGCCCACGAGCACGATCACCGCGCCGACGACGCGGCGCGCGAGGTGGGTTTCGTGGAAGAGGCGCCAGGCGAGGAGGGAGCCGAGGACGATGGAGGACTCACGCAGCGGTGCGACGAGGGCGACGGGCGCGGTGCGCATGGCGGTCAGGACGAGGATGTACGCCAGCGGGGAGAACACCGCGACGGTCAGGATCGGCGCCGCGTCCGTCCGCAGCGCGCCGCGCACCCGGCCCCGGCGGCGCAGCGCCCGCGGGGTCAGGACCAGGCCCTGGAGCAGGAACGTCCCGGTGAAGTACGTGACGGGGGACAGGCCCGCGGTCGACACCGCGTAGCCGTCCCACAGGGTGTACGCGGCGATCGTCGCGCCGGTCGCGGCGCCCCAGAGCACCCCGCGCAGCGGACGGCGCCCGCCGCCGCGCAGCGGGTTGCCCGCCACGACGACGATGCCGGCCACGACGACGGCCGCGCCGAGCACCGCGACCCGGGTGGGCCGCTCGCCCAGCAGGACGATCGCGGCCGCCATCGTCAGCACGGGCCCGGTCCCGCGCGCGACCGGGTAGACCACGCCCAGCTCGAAGCGGTCGTAACCGGTCTGCAGCGTCAGCGAGTACACCAGGTGCAGCGCCGCCGAGACCGCCGAGGCGACCGCCAGCCGCCGACCGACCGGCTGCGCGCCGGTGGCCACCGGGACGACGCCGAGGGGGACGCACAGCAGTGCCGCCGCGCAGGTGTAGGCCCAGACGAACAGCACGGTGTCGCCGCGCTTGAACTTCGAGACGGTGTTCCATATCGCGTGGGCGGCCGCGGCGATCAGGACCAGGACCGTCGTGCCCAGCGGCATCAGGTGATGTCGGGCAGGTCGATGCCGGCGTGCTCGGCCCGGCGGCGCCGGTCCGGGTCCCGTACGGCGAGGGCCGCGGCCAGCGCGTCCACCACGACCAGGTGGGCCAGCCGGCTGCCCGCCGCGGCCATCTGCGTGGTCAGCGGCGCGCCGCCGACCACCAGGGCGATGTCGGCGAGGACCGCGAGCGGCGTGCCGTACTGGTTGGTGATCGCGATCAGCGTCGCTCCGGCGGCGTTCGCGGCGTCGGCGACGGCGACCGTGGACGAGGTGCGTCCCGTCGAGCTGACCGCGAGGACGACGTCGCCGGGACCGAGGAGCCGCGCCGCGATCATCGCCGACTCGTGGTCCGCGATGCCGGAGGTTCGCACGCCGAGCGCCCGCAGGCGGAACACCGCGTCCGCCGCCACCGCCGCGGAGGTGCCCGCGCCGACGGCGAGCACCTGGCCCGCTCCCCGCACCGCGCCGACCGCCGCCTCCAGCGCGTCGGCGTCCAACGCGCCGCCGAGCGCGGTCAGGGCGTCGGCGCCGGCCCGGATGGACGTCTCCAGGACGGCGGCGGTCGGGGCGTTCTCGGCGAGCGCCGCGGAGGGCGCGAAGAACTCGGTGGTCCCGCGGGCACGGGCGATCTCCAGCTTGAGCTCGGTGAAGCCGTTGAACCCGATCGCCCGCGCCGCCCGGACCACGCTCGGCGCGGACACCCCGGCCCGCGCGGCCACCTGCGCGGTGGTGCTGGTGCCGACGAACAGCGGGTCGGCGAGCAGGAGTTCCACCACCTTGGCCTCGCTCGCCGCGAGATCGCCGCTGCGGGCCTGCACGCTCCCCAGCCAGCGGGTGAGCGGGTCGTCACCGCGGGGAGCACCCGGAACATCCGGAACACTCGGAACATCCAAAGCACCCGGAGCATCCGGAGAAACAGTGTTACGATCGCCATCTGTCACGTGTAACACGGTAACATGGCGCCCATGGCCAAGAACGACACTCCGCACGCATCCCCGGCCGACGAGACGGCCGGCTTCCCGCTCGGCACCCCGGTTCCGTCCGCGGTCTCCGCGCGTCCCACCGTCGCCGTCGTGGGCCCGGGGGCGATCGGCACCACGGTCGCCGCGGCGCTGCACGAGGCCGGCCGGACACCGACGCTGTGCGGCCGTACGGCTCGCGACCACCTCGAACTGCGCGACGCCGAGGGCTCGGTCGTCGTGCCGGGCCCGGTGCGGACCGATCCGGCGCGGACCGCGGGCACGGTCGACCTCGTTCTCCTCGCCGTCAAGGCGACGCAAGTCGACGCGGCGGCGCCGTGGTTGGCGGCCCTGTGCGGTGCGGACACGGTCGTCTGCGTGCTGCAGAACGGCGTCGAGCAGGAGTCGGCCGTCGCGCCCCACGCCCCCGGCCGCCCGGTGCTGCCCTCCGTCGTGTGGTTCCCGGCGCAGGCCCGGCCCGACGGCTCGGTGTGGCTGCGCGGCGAGCCCCGCCTGACCGTGCCGGACGTGCCCGCGGCCCGCGTGGTGGCCGAAGCGCTGCGCGGCACCCGGTGCTCGGTCGACCTGGCCGCGGACTTCACCTCCGTGGCGTGGCGCAAGCTGCTGCAGAACGCGCTCGCCGGGCTGATGGCCCTCACCGGCCGCCGGGCCGGGATGTTCCACCGCGCCGACATCCGCCGGCTGTCCCTGGACTACCTGCGCGAGTGCCTCCGGGTCGCCCGGGCCGAGGGCGCGGCGCTGGACGACGCGGTGCCGCAGCGGATCCTCGACGAATTCCTCGCCTACCCGGCCGACTTGGGAACGTCCATCCTCGCCGACCGCGAGGCCGGCCTGCCGCTGGAATGGGACATCCGCAACGGCGTGGTGGCACGCCGCGGCCGGGCCCACGGCATCCCGACGCCCGTCAGCGACGTGGTGGTGCCGCTGCTCGCGTCGGCGAGCGAAGGCCCCGGCTGACCGCGCACCGGCTGTGCGGTGACGTGCCGGTGTGCCGACGCGTCGACCGTTCTCGGACGGCGGATCACCGGTCGTCCGCCGTCCGACGCTTTTCCCGCCGTCGGATTTTCCGCGCACCGTCTGAGGCCGCCCGTGCGGTGCCCATGTCGCGCTTTTCGCCGCGGCCGGACGCGAAAGCCGATGACGCGGACCCGCCCGGTGCGCCCTCCCGTGCGCCTGATTTCCGTCCGGGGTGAATGCCCGCCGGTGCGGCCGCCGGGCGCAGCCCTCTGCGTTCTTCCGGACTGCTCTCCCGGGGCAGGATTGTCACCGCGCGGACGTGTTCCGCGACGCCCGGGAAAGGGACGTCCTGCGGTGCGCGCGGTTTCCGCACCGCACGCCCGGCAGATTTCTTCGCGGCTTCTCCGCGGACATCTCCGATCGTGCTTTTCCGTGCCCGGCCCGGAGGACGCCCGGCCGCGGCAAACCCCGGTTCCGGCCACGGTCGTGCGTCGGCGGCCGTCTCCGCGCCCGCGTCGCCGCAGGCGGCGAGCCGCCCGCCGGAACCGGCGGCTGCGCCGGTGTGTCCGGGAGCCGCCACATCCTCCGTGTCACGCTGGCCGGTTCCCGCGTATTGCGCAGAAGCGGGGCCGAGCGCACGCGGCGATCCCGTGCGCCGAATGCTTCGCCCGCCAACTGGGAAATTGCGCGCTCCCGTGAACTCAGATACAGGTGTGGCGAGAGTTGCCGCGACCCCCGTGCTTCGGCAGAGCGTACTGACGTGGCCGGCCAGTGTTTTTTCCGTCAGCGTCCCGCAGGCCGGCGGAAAGCGGATGGCGCGATGGCCGATTTTCGCTCTGTGCGGAAAGCCTGGTGATGTCCCTAAGCTGATGGCCGACCGCAAAGGGGGTGATGTCATGAAGAAGATCTCCGTTCGCCAGAAGGGCCCGGTCAAGCTGACCTCGGCTTCGTCGCTGTACGGGACCTGGCCTTTCTGCTGAGCAGGTACACCGCCGCGGGCCCGGGTGCGGGAGTTCCCTCTCGCACACGGGCTCCGGTTCCATTCGGGAGAATCTCGTGGAATTGGCCCGTCCTGAGTTCCACCGGCTGACGTTCGTCGCCGAGCACGGCGAGGTCACCGTCGGCAGGCCCGACATCGACTCGTACGTGAGCCTGCCGGCCGACGGCGCCGAGCTGCTGCGGAGGCTCGTCGAGGGCATGGACACCCGCGAGGCCGCCCGCTGGTACGAGGGGACCTACGGCGAGGAGGTCGACATCGCCGACTTCCTGGAGACGCTGGCCGACTGCGGCTTCGTCCGGTCCCCGGGCGAGGAGTCCGACACCGCAGGGGCCGGCGGGAGCGCGGGAGCCGCCGCGGCGAAGACGACCGGGCCCGGCGGCGCGACACCGGCGAACGTGCGCTACCGCGGGCTCGGCCGGTGGCTGTTCTCGCCGCCCGCCTGGGTGCTCTTCGCGGCCGTCGCCGCCGCCTGCGCGCTGGCCATGGTGCGGGAGCCGCAGTCCCGGCCCCGTCCCCACGCGATCTTCCTCGCCGACTCGCTGCTGCTCACCCAGGTCGTGCTGTTCGCCGGCCAGATCCCCGGGCTGCTGTGGCACGAGCTGTTCCACGTGCTCGCGGCCCGCCGGCTCGGCGTCGGCTCGCGGATGACCGTCGGCCGGCGGATGTACTTCCTGGTCCTGGAGACGCATCTCGACGGACTGCTGACCGTCCCGCCGCGCCGCCGCTACCTCCCCTTCGCCGCCGGACTCGTCGCGGACGGCCTGCTGTTCTCCGCGCTCACCACGGGCGCCGCGCTTGACGCCGCCTCCGGCGGCCTGTCCTGGCCCGGCCGGGCGGCGCTGGCCTTCGCCTTCCCCACCCTGTTCCGGATGGCCTGGCAGTTCTTCTTCTTCCTGCGCACCGACCTCTACTACATGGTCTCCACCGCGCTGGGCTGCACCGACCTGCACGGCGCCGCGGTGGCCCGGCTGCGCCGCGCCCTGCCGCACGACCGGCTGCGCCGCGACCGGCCGGACCCCGACACCGGGCGCCGCACCCCCGTGCGGCGCGGCCGGGAGGACGGCGACGGAGCCTGGCCCACGCGGGACACCGCGGTCGCCCGCTGGTACGCCCCGGCGATGGCCGCCGGAGTGGTGCTGCTGCTGGCGTGGGCGGCGCTCGGCATCGGCCCCGCGCTCTTCGAGTTCGGCCGGCGGATGGCCGAGGGCCTGAGCGGGACGCAGCCCACCGGGCCGCGCTTCTGGGATTCCACCGGCTCCGCCGTCCTGATCGTCGCCCAGTTCACCGTGCCGTTCCTCCTGCGCTCGGGGAGGACGACCCGCCGTGTCATAAGAGAGGAACACCCCGCATGACCAGCTCCGCAACGGCGTTGCCCCACTCCTGGCTGCGCGGCGGCGACCGCGCCTCCCGCGCTGCCGCCGCTGCCGCCGCGCACCCCGGCCGTACCACGCGCGTCGCCGGCCACCGCAGGCTGCGCGGCCCGTACACCGCCGCCGGGAACCTGCTGCGCGCCGTCGTGCCCGACGTGCTCGCCACGCGGCCGGAGCTGCCCGCCCGGCACGTCATCGAGATCCTGTCGGTGGCGCCCGAGCTCACCGACCGGTTGCCGGCCCCGCCGCGGACGCTGACCTCCCTCGCGTCGCCGACGGAGCGGACCCGCTACTACTCGCCGCTGCGCACCCGCCGCCTGGCGCACGGCATCACGGAGTTCCTCAATGCCTGGGCCGCGGCCTCGCGCGATCGCGGGCCGTGGACGCTGTTCCTCGACGACCTGGACGAGGCCGACCCCACCGACCAGGAGCTGGTGGCGATCCTGCTGCGCCGGGCCCGGCCGGACGCGCTTCGCGTGGTGGTCGGCAGCGCCGTCGCACCCCGGTCCGAGGCCCTGGCCGAGGCGCTGGAGCGGTACGCCGCGCCCACCGTCCTACCGGCCGCGGCGCGTGCCTCCGAGAAGCCGGGCGGGCGCGACCCGGAGGAGTTGCTGCGGGCCTACGTCGCCTCCGACGGCACCAGCGACGACCCGGCCGAGCAGTCCGCCCACGCCGCCGCCGACCCCGACACGCGCGCCGCACTGCACCTGGCGCGGGCCCGGGAGCTGGAGGACCGGGACGAGTGGACGCTGCACCTGGGCGCGATCGCGTACCACCGCAGCCAGGCCGGCCCGCGCAGCGACGAGGAGGGCCGGGCGCTGATGACCGCGGCCGACTACTGCCTGCGGATGGGCTACTACGAGGCCACCGTCGAGCTGGGCCGGCAGGGCCGCGCCGCCTTCGACCCGCTCACCCAGGAGCGGCTGTACATCGTCGCCAGCGGCAAGACCGCGCAGGCGCTCGGCGCGCTGGGCCGCACCGACGAGGCCGAGGCCATCTACCACGAGCAGCGCGCGCGGTTCACCGACCCGGTGGTGCACATGGTCTCCGCCTACGCGATCTCCATGCTCTACACCCGCGCCCACCCCCAGGAGCGCCTGGACACCGCGGTGGCCCGGGAATACGTCAACAACGCGATCGCCATCGCCTCGCAGCTGGCCGATCCCGAGGAACGCGCCTTCCACACCGTCTTCCAGCAGAACGGCCTGGCACTGGTGGAACTGCGCGAGGGCCGGCCCAGACGGCACTGTCGCTGGTCACCGAGGGGCTGGCCCGGCTGGACCGCGAACTGCCGCCCGGCGCCCGCGCGTTGCACCGCTCGGTGCTGCTGCACAACCGGGCGCAGGTCAACACCGCGCTCGGCCGGCTGGACGAGGCGCTGGCGGACTACGACGGAGTGGTGGCCGTCGACCCCGGCTACCCCGAGTACCTGTGCGACCGGGCGGCGCTGCACCTGCGCAGGGGCGATGTGGCGGCGGCGCTGGCCGACTACGACAGCGCTGTGCCGCTCACCCCGCCGATCCACGAGCTGCACTACAACCGCGCGGACGCCCGCAGGACCGCGGGCGACGCCGAGGGCGCGCTCGCCGACCTGCGGTACGTCCTGGAGCTGGAGCCCGACTACCATCCGGCCCGGGTCAACCTCGTCTCCCTGCTGACCGAGGAGGGCCTGACCGAGGAGGCGGCGCACCGCGTGGCCGAGGGCCTGTCGATCCATCCCGGCGATCCGGAACTGCTGTGCGCCCAGGGCCTGCTGGCCATGGAGGACGGCGATCTCGGCGCCGCGCGGCTGGCCTTCGACGCGGCTCTGGACGGCGATCCGCGGCACGCCGCCGCGCTCGCCAACCGGGCCGTGCTGCACGCCGAGACCGGCGACCACCCCGCGGCGCTCGCCGACCTCACCCGGGCGATCGACGTCACGGGCGACGACCCCGACCTGCTGTTCAACCGCGGCTACGTCCACCAGGCCGCGGGCGATCCCGGCGCCGCCGCCGCGGACTACCGGCGCGCCGCACGACTGCCCGGAGCCGACCAGGAGGCGATCGCCGAGCGGCTTGCGCAGTGCCTCCAGGCCGAGCTCGCCTGACCCGCGCGGGACCGGGCGGAGCCGGCCGCCGCCGTACGGGGGCGGCGGCCGGCCCGTACGACGTCCGGTCCGCTGAGCCCCAGCGTCAGCGCTGGAGGAAGTCCAGCAGGTCCCGGTTGAACTTTTCCTTGTCCCCGGGCACCAGCGCGATGCCGTGCGAGCCGCCCTCGTAGACCTTCAAGGTCGCGTCGGGGATGATCCGCGCGGACCTGCGGCCGGTGGCGTCGATGGGCACCACCTGGTCGTCGTCGCCGTGGACGATCAGGGTGGGGACGTCGAACTTCTTCAGGTCCTCGGTGAAGTCCGTGTTCGAGAAGGCGTCCACACAGGCGACGCCGCCCTCGATGGTCTCCTGCATGGCCATCAGCCAGAAGGCGTCCTTGTTGCCCTGGGTGGCCTTGGTCCCCGACCGGTCGGCGCTGAAGAAGCCGACCGCGGTGTCCTTCCAGAACTGCGAGCGCTCGGTGACGATGCCGGCCTTGATCTGGTCGAAGACCTCCTGCGGGACACCGTCGGGGTTGTCCGGGCCCTTGAGCATCAGCGGCGGGATGGCCGACAGGAGGACCGCGGAACGGATCCGACCGGTTCCGTGGCGTCCGATGTAACGGGCGAGTTCGCCGCCGCCCATCGAGTGCGCCACCAGCGTGACGTCGTGCAGGTCCAGGCCCGTGACGAGGTCGTCGAGGTCGTCGGCGAAGGTGTCCCAGTCGTAGCCGTCCCAGACGGGGGTGGAGCGGCCGTGTCCGCGGCGGTCGTGGGCGATGCCGCGGAATCCGGCGTCGGCCACGGCCTTGAGCTGGTCCTGCCAGGCGTCGCCGTTCAGCGGCCAGCCGTGGATGAACACGACCGGGCGCCCGCTTCCCCAGTCCTTGTAGAAGATCTCGACCCCGTCACGCGTGGTGCAGTACGGCATGCGCTTCCTCCTTCGCGGATGTGGGGGTACGCCCGGACACGAGCCCGCCCGTCCACGGGGTCTCGGGGGGGCGATCGCCTCACTCCCGCGGGGGCCTTACCGTCCGCGGCGCCGGTCCTCGTCTCCCAGTAGAAGGCACCCACCACGCCCTCGCATCCCGGCGTGAAGCAGAACCAGACGCACGATGACGGCGTCAGGTCCTCCGGCCGGTCGCGGAGCCGCTGGTGCGGCACATCGACCGGGACGTGGACGAGGGCGGACCACCTGGACCTGTTCCCGGGCAGCCTGGAGCCGACGGTCAGGACGCTGGCGCGCGACGCGATCCACGACACCGGGGACATGGTCACGCTACCCGCGCGGCGACAGGTGGCGCTCCGCTCAGCGAGGGTCCAGGCCCGTCCGCCAGCTGGGGGTCAGCGGCTTCCAGCCCAGCGACTGCCGGGCCCGGTCGTTGGCCGCTCCGCGCATCGCGGTGAGCTGGTGGGCCAGGAGCCAGCCGAGCAGGCGCCCGGCCAGCTCCGGCGGGACCGTGCGCGGCGGGGGCGCGCCGAGCAGCCGTGCGTAGCCGGGCACCCAGTCCGCGGCCTCGGCCGGGTCGTCGTCCGCCACGTTGACCACCCCGCCGGCGTCCGCGTCGACGGCCGCCGCCGCGGCCCGCGCCGCGTCCTCGACGTGCAGGAACGACGTGACGCCCGCCGCGTCCCGGGGCAGGGGCAGCCTGCCGCGGGCCACCGCCGCGCCGACCCGGCCACCGGGCTCGTACAGCGTCCCCGGCCCGTACAGGGTTCCGTAGCGGAGCACGACGCCGTCCAGGCCCGCGGCCCCGAGGACCTGGCGCTCCAGGTCGGCGACCGCCCGTACCGTCAACGCCCAGTCCGGGTCCGGCGCGTCGAGGTAGAGCGGGGCGTCCTCGGCGAGCACCCGCGGGCCCTGCGGCGCGGTGGCGAAGGCGATGCTCTGCGCCACCATCCGCCGCGCCCCGGACTCCTGGGCCGCGCGGACCAGATTGCGGGTGCCCTCGGTGCGCAGTCGCGCGGTGTCGGTGAACGCGGCGGGTCCCGTGGCGCGCAGCGCGGTCAGCTGGTGGACCACCACGTCCGGCCGGGCCGGGACGACGGCCGCCGACACCGCCGCGCCGTCCAGCGCGTCGGCGACCGCGACCGCGTCCACGTCCAGTCCGGGCGCCGCCTCCGGCGACCTGACCATAGCCGTCACATGATGGCCGCGCTCGCGCAGCAGCGGTGCCAGCGCCCGGCCGACGACGCCGGTGGCCCCGGCGAGCAGTACGCGCATCGTCACTCCCTCTCCGCGGGAACGTCAGGGACTTCGGCCGGCGGGCTCCACCGGGTCCGTGGGCTCCGCCGGGTCTGCGGGGGCCGCCGGGTCCGCGGGGACGGGCAGGTCTGCGGGGACGGCCAGGTTAGCGGGCGCCGCGGCGCCCGCGAGGCCGGCCGGGCCCGGGTGCTCCGCGGGGGCCGGGTCCGCCGCCTCGTCCGGGTCCGCCACGGCCATCAGCAGCCGGCACGCCGGGTCGCCGTCGCGCAGGCACGCGGTCGAGCAGTTGCGCACCAGGCGTACGCCCAGCCCCTCCGACCAGCCGGCGTGGATGTCGGTGCACGGGCACGCGTAGCCGTCCAGCGAGCCGGCCATCCTGACCATGGTGACGGCGAAGTTCCTCCGCATCACCAGCTCGATCTCGCCGCCGGGCAGGACCGCGGTGCCGCCGTCCCGCAGCTCGCTGGGGAACATCCACTCCGAGCACATGTCGTAGCGACGGCGCAGCTCCTCACGGTCGGCCGGGGGCCGGCCGCCGAACTCGCGGGCCACCCGCCGGCCGACCGTGACGGCCACGTACCGCATCGCCTCGGCGTTGATCTCGTTGGCCGCCGCGTGCCCGAAGCGCCGGGCCACGCCCTGGTACCAGCGGGCGTCGTGCGTCCACCACTGGCGGTAGACGTCCATCGGGCGGGGCAGGGGGTGGGCCCGGCCGGGCGGAGCCGGGGCCCCGGCCGGCCGGGGACGGGGGGCGTGCGCTCGGCCGCGGTCACCGCGCCGCCCCGCCGACACCGCCGACACCTCGGACACCGCCGACACCTCGGACACCGCCGGCTGCGGCGTCGCCGTCGCCGGCCGCCGCCGCGAGACCGCCGCCCGCCGCCGCCCTGGCCCTGAACCGCTTGCGCATCTCGCGCTTGAGCACCTTGCCGGTGGCGCCCTTGACGACGTCGCCCGCGTCCATCCGCAGCGCGCCGGCCAGCGGCGGGAAGCCCTCGGCCGCCAGCACCCGGTTCACCTCCCGCGCCCACGCGGCGTCGTCGCGGTCCGGCGCGTCCGCACCGGCCTGGAGGAGCACGTACGCCTCCGCGGTGCCGTCGCCGTCCCAGTCGGCGCGCACGCCCTCCGGCGCGACGGCGACCACCGTGCAGTCGTCCAGCTCGGGCAGCTCGCGCAGCAGCAACTCCTCGGTGCGGGTGCTGAAGACGATGCCCGCGGCGGTGCGGATCGCGTCCGGCGCGCGGTCCAGGTGGTAGAAGTTGCCCTCCTCGTCGCGGTAGGACAGGTCGCCGGTCAGCCAGTAGCCGCCGAACCGCAGCCGGTGGAAGGTCAGCGAGTCGTTCCAGTAGCCGGGGGTGAGCGTGGGGGAGCGCACGCCGAGCCGCCCCACCTCGCCGGGCGGCAGCTCGGTGCCGTCCTCGGCCAGCACGGCCGCCTCGGCGAAGCTCATCGGCTTGCCGACGCAGCGGGAGAAGGACGAGCGGCCGGGCCGGTGCCCGTTGTGGAAGAGGGAGTAGCCGGTCTCGGAGGAGCCGAGGCCGTCGGTGAAGACCGAGCCGGCCACCCGCCGCCGCTGGAGGTCCCGGCCGACCGTCATATGGCTGCCCTGGGCGATCAGCGCCCTGATGTGCGCCTCGTGCGCGGCGTCGCCGGTGTTGTACCAGGCCTCCACGCTGGACAGGTCGCGCGCCGACAGGTCGTGCGCGGCCATCTCCCCGTAGGTGCCGGCGAACGCGAACACCGTCGTGGGCCGGAAGGACTCCATCGCGTCCAGCACATCCGCGCCGCGCTGGCTGGACAGCATCATCACCGGCGAGCGCAGCATCAGGCCGAACAGCATGACCGAGATCGCGGCGTTGTGCGAGCCGGGCAGCGCCACCAGCAGCCGGCCCATCGCGGTGCCGACCGACAGCTTCAGCCGGTGCAACTGCGCGTACAGCAGGGTCTGGTGGGTGTGCGGCACGGCCTTGGGCATCCCGGTCGTGCCCGAGGAGTGCGAGATGATGATCGGGTCGGTGGCGTGGTGGCGGTAGGGGTAGCCGGCCGGGAGCAGTGCGCGGTCGCCGGGGTGCACGTCGGCCGCCGTCGCGTGGAAGGCGAGCCCCAGCTCCTCGCGGTTCTCGCCCAGCACGGCGGCGTGGGCCTCGTCGGTGAAGGCGCCCACCGCACCCTGCCGGCGGACGTACTCGCGGGCCGTCTCCGGGCGCAGGTTGCCGTTGACGAAGGACGGGATCGCGCCCAGCGCGGTGAGCGCGAGGTAGTTGATCGCGAACTCGGTGCTGGAGTACGTCTGGATCGCCACCGGGTCGCGCGGCCCGACGCCCCGCGTGTGGTACCACCCCGCGTACGCCTCGACGACCTCGTGCAGCTCGCCCAGGGTCAGCACGCCGGGGCGGGTGCTGTCCGGGGCCTGCCAGGTGCGGTCCGTCCACAGCGCCGGCTCGTCCATCGGCCTGCCGTACGCCTTCAGCCGGTGGATCACGTTCCCGGCGCCCAAGGCGGCGTCGGCGGCGATCCGCGCGCGGTCTTCCTTGGAGATCATTGCGTCGTCCCCTGGATTCGGGCGGCCAGGTCCATCAGGCCGCGGAGGTTGCCGTAGTCGTGTGCGGGGGTGGTGCGGTGCGGGGTGCGGCCGTCCCGGGCGTCGTCGGCGGGGGCGTCGTCGGCCGGGGTGTCGTCGGTCCGGGCGGCGTCGCGGGGTGCGCGCGGCAGTGGGTCGCCGCGCTCGATCAGGACCGCCACCGCGCGGTCCGCCGCCGGCGGGAGCGTGCCGAGCCCGCGGTGGGCCGCGGCGGCGCGCCCCGTCGCGGCCAGTTCGACGCCGACCACGACGACCCGCTCCACCTCCTCGTCCGCCAGCAGCAGTTCCGCCGTATCAAGCAGCTCGTCGGCGAGGTCGCCGTCGACCGACAGGCTCAGCAGCGGCCCGGTGACGCCGAAGTCGCAGCTGATCCGGCCGAGGACCGCGTTGGCGGTGCTCTGCATGAACAGCAGCGCGTTGTGCACCTGGCCGGCGACGAGCAGCCGGCTGCCGGAGTCCAGCGTCGTCGCGTCGCCCATCGCACTGCCCAGGACGAGGGCGGTCCGCGCGCCGTCGCCCGGCCGGGCGGACAGGCAGCGCGTGACGGCCTGGTGCACCAGCGGGCTGAAGGCGGAGTCCACGAAGCCCGGGACCGGGGGCGCGGACGCGTCGGACACCGCGGCGATCATGCCCGCTCCACGACGAGCGCGGTGTTGGCGCCGCCGAACGCGGCGTTGAGGGAGAGCGCCGTGCGGATGTCCGCCCGGCGCGGCCGGTTGGGCACGTAGTCCAGATCGCACGCCGGATCGGGACCGGTGAAGCCGGCGGTCGGCGGCAGCACGCCGTCCCGCACCGCGAGCAGGGTGATCACCAGCTCGACCACCCCGGAGGCCTCCAGCAGGTGCCCGGTGGTGCTCTTGGTCGAGCTGACCGGCACGCGGTCCGCCCCCGTGCCGAGGACCGCGCGCACCCCCAGCGTCTCGGCGGGGTCGTTGTGCCGGGTCGCGGTCCCGTGCGCGTTGACGTAGTCGACCCGCGGGCCGCCGGCGACGCGCAGCGCCCGCGCGGCCGCGGCGGCCAGCCCCGCGCCCCGCGGGTGCGGGCGCGCGACGTGGTGGGCGTCGGAGGCCGCGCCCCACCCGGTCAGCGCGGCCAGCGCCCGCGCGCCGCGGCGCCGCGCGCCGGCGGCCGACTCCAGCACCACGGCGCCGGCGCCGTCGCCGAGCAGCAGCCCGCTGCGGTCGGCGGAGAAGGGCCGCATCGTCCCCTCGCCCGACAGCGCGAACCCCGAGCCGAACTTGGCCAGGTTCTCCTCCTCCACCAGATACGCGCCGGCGCAGACCACGGTCTTGGCGCGACCGGACGCGATCAGCCGGCAGCCGTGCGCGACCGCCGTGGCGGAGGCGACGCACGCGTTGGTGAACGCGATCCGCGGGCCCTTCACGCCGAGCGCCTCCCCGAGCGCGGCGGCCTGCCACGCCGGCACGGTCTCCGCGACGCCGCCCGCGTCCTCGACGCCGCCCGCGCTCTCGACGCCGAGCGCGCCCGCCGGGCCGCTGAGCGCGCTCCCCGCGACGCCCGCGCCGCCCGCGGCCCCGACGCGGTACGCCGTCGCCACGCCGCCCGCGCTCTCGAAGCCGCCCGTGCCTGCGGCCCGCCGGATGTCTCCGTCCGCCGCGCCGACTCTGCCTGCCGCGCCGACTCTGCCTGCCGCGCCGACTGTGCCTGCCGCGTCGACCACACTGCCCGCGGCGGCGGCCCGCCAGTACCGGGTCAGGCCGGTGAAGTCGCCCGCCGTGCCGACCAGGACGGCGGCGGACGCTCCCGCCGGCAGCCCGGCCATGGCCACCGCCGCCCAGGCGGTCTCGGCCAGCACCTCCCGCAGCGGCGCTGCCGGACCGCTGGTCGCGGCCACGCCGGTGCGGTACGGGCCGGTGTCGAAACGGGTGATCGCGCGAACGCGGGCCGGCCGTCGAAGACGCCGTCGCGCACGGCGTCCGCGCCGGCGCCGAACGCCGTGCGGACCCCGAACCCGGTCACCACCACCCCGCCGGTCACGGGCGCCCGCCCGGTCCGCCGGCGTCCGCCAGATACGCGGTGAGGTACGCGGTGATCCGCCGCACCGAGGTGAAGTCCGCGAAGAACTCCTCCTGCGGCTCGATCACCAGCCCGTACCGCAGCTCCACCTGGTGCAGGAACCACACCAGCCCGAGCGAGTCGAGCGCGATCTCGGCGTCGTCGTCGAGCCCGGGCGGCAGCCCCGCGAAGAGCTTCGGGTCGGACAGCAGCTCGCGCACCGCGTCCGCGGTGATCGGCTGCCCGGGACGCTGCCCGGACCCCGGCGCCGCCGTCATGCGGTGGCGCCCCGTCGTACGACGTCCTGGACCAGGTCGCCGAGCTTCATCGCGCCCACCGGCTCGATGTCGTCGTCCGGGAACTCCACCCCGAACCGGCGCTCCAGACGCAGCGCCAGCTCGATCAGGCTCAGCGAGTCCAGGTCGATGCCGCCGGTGCCCAGCGGGCTGTCGTCGGTCACGCGGTCGGTGTCGAGCGGCAGGTTCATGTCCTCGGTGATGGTGCTGAGCACGAAGGCGCGGATCTCCTGGTGCACATCCGTCTGCATGGTGCGGGCCCTTCTGCGCGTGGAGTGGGGGCCGGGCGCCGTGCCCGGCGCCCGGGGATGTCGGCCGCTGCCCGGCGGGGGCGCGGCCCGGATGCGGTCGGGGGTCGGCCCGTGCCGGGCTGGTGGGGGGCAGCCCGAGCCGGGCAGTGCGTGCAGCACGTCGCGGCGGCGGACGAGCTTGCCGTTGGAGGTGCGCGGCAGGTCGGGCACGACGCGCACCACCCGGGGCACCTTGTAGTCGGCCAGCCGGTCGCGGCACCAGCGCAGCAGCTCCCCTTCGAGCGCCGCGTCCCCGTCCGCCGCCGACACGTACGCCTCGGTGGCGCCGGCGTGCACGACCACCACCGCGGTGACCGACGGATGCAGCCGCAGCACGTCCTCGACCTCGACGAGATCCAGCTTCAGCCCGCCGACGACCACCAGGGAGTCGCCGCGGCCCAGCAGGTGCACGCCGCCGGCCGCGTCGATCCGCGCGCGGTCGCGGGTGAGCAGCCAGCCGTCGGCGTACCGCTCGCCGGCCGACCCGTGCAGGTACGGCGAGCCCTCGGGCAGCAGGACCTCCAGCTCGCCGTCGCGGACCCGCAGCACCACGCCGGGGGCCGCGGGGCCCACCGAGGGCCGCGAGGCGCCGCTGACGTCCATCGCGATGACGCCGGTCTCGGTGGTCCCGTACGACTCGCCGACCGGCACTCCGAAGCGCCGCTCGAAGCGCTCGGCGGTCTCGGGCGGCATCAGCTCGCCGCCGGAGACCGCGACCCGCAGCGAGGGCAGCGCGGGCGGCTCCTGGGCGGTGCCCAGCACCTCGTAGTGGAACGGCGTGCCGAACACCGCGTGCACCTCGTGCTGCGCGGCGGCGGCCAGCATGTCGCGGGCCGACACCCGCCGCGCGAAGACCACGGTGACCCCCGCCAGCAGCGAGTGCAGCAGCCCCGCGAGCAGGCCGAAGCTGTGCGCGGTGGAGCTGAGCAGCAGCAGCCGCTCGCCCCGCGCCGGCATCCCCGGGAGCGCGGCGAACCGGTCGATCTCGTCCGACAGCGAGGCCGCGGTCCGCCCGATCACCTTGGGCGACCCGGTCGAGCCGGAGCTGAACTGCACCAGGACGTGCGCGGTGGCCGAGGCCCGGCCGTCCGCGCGCCGGCTGGTGACCAGTTCGTACTGGGCCTCGAAGCGCATCAGCGAGCCGCCGGGGACGCCGGTGGAGACCATGAACTGCGGCCGGCACAGCGCCCGCAGCGCCTCCACCTCCGGCGGCTTGAGCCGGTGGTCGACCAGCATCACCTGCGCGCCGAGCCGCCACAGCGCGAGCAGCACGTGCACCTGGGTGTAGCTCGGCGGCACCTGGAGCATGACCGTGGCGCCCTCGCCGATCCCGTGCGCGGCGAAGACCGCGGCCTCGAAGTCCACCGCGGCCGCGACCTCGGCGCGGCTCTGGCCGTGGTCGCCGTACACCAGGCACGGCAGGTCGCCGGGGTGGGCGCCGAGCAGCCGGTCGACCAGCGCCCGGATGTCCGGGGCCATCTCGGGCCTCCTTGCAGAACTCGCCGATGGGGAAGCCGACGTGCCGCTGGTCGGTGGCCAGGTACCCGAGCAGCTCGTCGCCCTGCTTCAGCTCGGTGACGTTGAGGACCTTGCCGCCGGGCCCGAGCACCCGCACGTGCCAGTCGTCCTGCACGGTCAGGCTCACCACGACGCCGTCCCCGGAACGGGCGGTGATCGTCAGCAGCGGCCGCGACTCCATCTTGGCCCGGCCGACCACCACCCGCCGGGCCCTGCCCTGGGAGTCGACGGCCAGCGTGGTGCTGCCGGAGCGCAGCTCGCTGAGGTAGTTGGTCCGGTTGTCCGGGCCCAGCACGTAGGAGTGCAGGGCCCCGGCGTTCACCCGGAACGGACGCGTCGGCATGTACGGCAGCGGGTGCGTCTCGCTGCAGCACAGGATGAACCCGGTGGAGTACGAGCCGACGAGGATCCCCTCGTCCTCGGCGAAGTGGCTGCACGTGTCCACGCACACCCGGTCGCCGAGCCCGTGGTGCTCGATCCCGTCGACGGTCAGCGTGGTCAGGTCCAGCTGCGGGATGGCGGCCTCCAGCAGCCGGGTCAGCGCGAAGACCTCGGCGGCGTCGGCCGGGGCGAGCAGCACGCCGTCCGAGCCGCGTTCCAGCACGTCCAGGACGATCGCCGCCTCCTGGAGGTCCGCGCAGACGGTGACCAGCTTGCCGGCCGAGCGGTCGGCGGCGAGCACGATCTCCAGCGGGATCTTGGTCGGGTCGGCGAAGCGGACCACGGTGGCCGGCAGGGCCACCGCGGCGGCGCACGCCAGCCGCAGGGTCCGGTCGTCGGCCACGTCGACCCAGCCGACGGCGTCGGGGCCGAGGGCGTGCAGCCCCTCCTCGTCGGTCAGCACGGTGGGCGTGATGCCGGTGACGGTGGGGGGCAGTGCCTGCAGCAGTCCCTGGTCGTCGGAGATCACGCCCTGCACCCGTGCGTGCACGGCGGCGTCGACGACGGACTCCAGCTGTGACTGCGGCACTGCGCGCAGATCGATCCATGCGAACTTCATGAGGCACCTGTCGCGATCGTCGAGGGGCGGGTGGTCGGTCCGGGCTCCGCCGCGTGGACCACCGCGGCGAGTCGTGCGGTCAGCCAGGAGGGCGAGGACGAGGAGAAGACGCGGCGGCCGACGGCCAGGCCGCTGCAGCCGGCCAGCATCAGGGAGGTCGCGTGGCCGATGAGGTCGGAGCCGTCGGGCGGCCCGCCGGCGGCCAGCACCGGGATCGGACAGCTGTCCACCACCTCGGCCATCCGCTCGCGCGGCAGCGCCACCGACGTCTTGACCAGGTCGGCGCCCAGGTCCGCGGCGATGTTCACCGCGTGCGCGAGCAGCACCGGGTCGTGCGGGTCGGCGATCCTCGGCCCTCTGGGGTAGATCATGGCCAGCAGCGGCATGCTCCAGGCGTCGCAGGAGGCCGCGACCGCGCCGAGGTCCCGCAACTGCCGGTGCTCGGTGTCCGAGCCGAGGTTGACGTGCACGCTCACCGCGTCCGCGCCCAGCCGCACTGCCTCCTCGACCTCCCCGACGAGGACCTTGGCGTCGGCGTCGGCGGCGTGCCCGGTGCCGGCGCTCAGGTGCACCACCAGGCCGCAGCGGCCCAGGAGTTCGGGAGCGATGGTGCGGGCCCGGCCCTTGTGCACCACCACCGCGTCCGCGCCGCCGTCCACCAGGGCCCTGACCAGCTCCTCCCAGCCCGCCCGCGGCACCACCGGCCCGTCGGAGACGCTGTGGTCGAGCGGGACGAAGAGGAATTTACCGTCACCGGCCGGCGACAGCCGTCGCATGCGTAATGTTTTACCGAAATCGGTCATTCTTCGGTATGCCTCTCAAAAAGGTGAGCCCCCGCTGGCTGATCACCTCGTTCAGCCTCGCACGACCGGAAGAAAGTGCGCGCATATCGGAACTCGATAACCCGGCCGTTATGGCGCTCTGAGATTTTTCTGAGATACGTCTGGCAGGCTGTGGTCAGCTGCATCGGGATTTGCAACCGTGCTTTTCGAGGAGACTGGTGTGACGGCTCCTACCGAACGGGTACACATCGCCATCGCCTTTCACGGCGGACGCGGCCACACCGTCAGACTGGCGGAAGCCGTACGGGCCGGGGCGGCCCGGGAACGGCACACCGAGGTCCTCGACGTCCCGGTCGACCGCATCACGCCGGCGCTCTGGCACCGGCTGGACGACGCCGACGCCATCGTCTTCGGCGCGCCGACCTACATGGGCACGGCCTCCGCGCCGTTCCACGCCTTCGCCGAGGCCAGCGGCAGACGGTGGTTCACCCGCAGATGGCAGGACAAGCTCGCGGCCGGGTTCACCAACTCCGGGTCGATGGCCGGAGACAAGTCCGGCACCCTGGATTACTTCTCGGCGTTCGCCGCGCAGCACGGCATGACGTGGATCAATCTCGGCCTGGCGGCCGGCTGGAACTCCGCGGGCGGCAGCGAATTCGACATGAATCGCCTCGGCTTCTACCGCGGCGCCGCGGCGCAGACGAACGTGGACGAGAGAACGGGCGCGGTGCACAAGTCCGACCTCGCGACCGCGGAACACCTCGGGCGCCGCGTCGCGGAACTCGCCCGGGTCTTCGTCGCCGGCAGGCACGCGCTGGACCGCTGACCGCGGTTCCCGCCGCCACCGGCCGGGCGGCACGCCGCCGCACCGGCCGTCCGCACGCCATGCACGTCGACCGCCGCACGGACGGGCTCGCCCGTCCGCCCGCGGCGCCGCGCTCGTCATCGGGTACTTCCGGCCGCGAGAGGACGCTGGGGCACAACATGGACATGGGACTGCGCCATCTGCGGATCGTGCTCACGGTGGCCGAGTCGGGCAGCATCAGCCGCGCGGCCGCCGCGCTGCAGATCGCGCAGCCCGGACTGACCGCGCAACTGCGGCGGATCGAGCAGGAGTTCGGCGGGCCGCTGTTCCGGCGGCGGCCGGACGGCGTGGTCCCGACCGAGCTGGGCGTCCATGTCCTGGGCAGGGCCAGGGAACTGCTCGACGGCTTCGGCGAGCTGCTGTCCACGTCGCGGGCGCTGGCCCGGTCGGCGGAGCCCGCGCAGGCGGTGGCGCTCGGCGGGGTGGACGGCTCCTGGGTGCCGGTGATCGCGGCGATGGTGCGGGACCTGCTGCCGCAGCACGAGCAGGTGACGTACCTGGAGCCCTCCTCCCAGGCGGTCCTGGACCTGCTGCGGGCCGGACGGATCGCGCTCGCGGTGGTCAGCGAGTTCCCCGACGTCACGCCGCCGAAGGTCCGCGGGCTCGCGGTGCGCGACCTCGGCACGGAGCCGGTGCTCATCGGCATGGCCCCCGGGCACCGGCTGGCCCGCCGGCCGCGGATCTGCCTGGAGGACCTGGCCGAGGAGACCTGGGTCGCGCCGGGCGAGCGCTCCGACGGCCTCGGCCTGAGCCTGCGGATCGCCTGCGAACGGGCCGGGTTCACCCCACGCTTCCGCTACTTCGGCGCGGACCCGGCGACCGCGGCGGCGATCGTCGGCGCGGGGAGCGCGGTCGGCGCCTTCACCGGGCCGGGCGCGTACCGCCCGGGGCTGCTGCTGAAGCAGGTGGTCGACGGCCGGCTCCGGCACCGTACGTCGCTGGCCTGGGCCCCGGGCTCGCCCCTGGCCGCGCTCGCGGAGAGCCTCGACGAGCAGGCGCTGGCCCGCTACCCGCGCACCCCGCCGGCCTTGCGGCCCGAGGCGTCCGGCCGGTGGGCGCGGGAGCGGCGTGAACGGCCGCCGGCGCACGGCGTTCGGTGGCGCAGGGGCGTGCGGCGGCGGAGGGGCGGCGGCGGAGGCGGCGTGCGGGGGAGGAGGCGGCGTGCGGCAGCGTGCGCGCGGGTGGTCGGCGGACGGCGCGGCGTTCGGCAGCACGGGCGCGCGGGCGGCTCAGCGGCGGAAGGCGCCGGGCCTGCGCTCGTCCGCGGCGCCGGAAGCGCCCGCGGGCGCCCCGGGGCGTCGGCGCGGGACCGCGTCGGCGGACGACCGGGCCGCCGGCAGTTCCACCGTGAACAGCGCGCCCTCGCCCAGCTTCCCCTCTGCGGTGATGCGGCCCCGATGCGCCTCGACCACCTCGCGGGCCAGCGCCAGGCCGAGCCCGAAGCGGCGTCCGCCGTCCTGCCCGCCGGACGCGCGGGCGAACCGCTCGAAGATGCGCTCGGCCTCCCGCGGATCGAACCCCGTGCCGTCGTCGCGCACGGTCAGCCGCACGGTGTCCGCGCCGAGGGCGTCCAGCGTCACCGTGACCTCGCCGCCCGCCGGGGTGTGCGCCAGCGCGTTGTCCAGCAGCCCGGCGATCACCCGGCGCAGCGCCGAGGCGGTGCCGGCGACCACGTGCCGCCCCGGGCCGCTGCGCAGCCGCACCGACACCCCCGCCGCCTGCGCCCGCGCGTCCTCCGCCGCCACCGCCTCCCGCGCGAGGCCGTCGAGATCGACCAGGGCGCGGGGGCCGGACGGCGAGGAGGACAGCTGCGCCGACAGCAGCAGGTCGTCGATGACCTCGCCGAGCTGCCGGGTCCCCGCCACCAGCCGGCGCAGGTCCGCCGACAGCGCCCCGGGCCCGGCCGCGTCGGAGCGCCGGGCCAGCAGCTGGGCGCGGGTGTGCAGTTGGGTCAGCGGCGTGCGCAGCTCGTGGCTGGCGTCGGCGACGAACCGCCGCTGCCGCTCCAGCGCCTCCGCCAGCGGGGTCATCGCCCGCCGCGCCAGCATCCCGCTGGCCAGGGCGACCAGCAGCAGCCCGACGCCCTCGGCCGCCGCGAAGGCCGTCAGCAGGTGGTCGCGGTCGGCGCGCTGGAACCGCTCGCCGTACGCCGCCTGCACGACCTGCGAACCCCGCCGCGCGGTGCGCACCGTGTACGGCTCGCCGTCCCTGGTCACCCGCTGGAGGATCGGGGCCGCTCCGGCGCGGACCGCGTCCATGCTGGAGCGGACAGGGAGGCCGCGGGGCGTGCCCGGGGTCCGGGTCACCACCCCATTCTCCTCGATGATCATGAACACGCACACCGGCGGGCTCTCCACGGTGTTGTGCTCGACACCCCACTGCGTGTCCCGCTCGGCGTCCGCGCGCTGGGCGAACAGCATCACGCAGTAGACGATGACGCCGATCAGCAGGATGATCACCGACATCACCGCGGAGATCCGCAGCGTGATCGACCACTGGGCGCGCGACAGGCCGCGCCGCGCCGGGGCGGGCCGGCCGGACCTGCGGGCGGCGAGCGCCGCGGGCCTCACGCCGTCCCCATCTGGTAGCCGCGGCCGTGCACCGTGCGGACCACGTCCCGGCCGAGCTTGCGGCGCAGGTAGTAGACGTAGGTGTCGACGATGGACTCGGCGGAGGTGTCGGGGAAGACGCGCGCCCGCAGCTCGGCGCGCTCGTGCACGCTCCGCGGCTCCTCCGCCAGCACCCGCAGCAGCGCGGACTCCCGTAAGGACAGCTCGATCCGCCGCCCGTCGGCCAGCACGACCTCCCGCAGCGCCACGTCCAGCTGCGCGGCCCCCAGCGGGAGCAGCTCGGCGTCCGACAGGTCGCGCCGGTGCAACGCCCGTACCCTGGCCAGGAGTTCGTCGGCCTCGAACGGCTTGACCAGGTAGTCGTCCGCGCCCGCGTCGAGCCCCTCGACCCGCTCGTCCAGCTGGCCCAGCGCGGAGAGCACCAGCACGCGGGTGGCCACGCCGGCCCGGCGCAGCCGCCGTACCAGGCTCAGTCCGTCGATGCCCGGCAGCATCCGGTCGATGACCATCACCTGATGCTGCCGGCTGCAGGCCCAGGTGCAGGCCGCGGTGGCCGTCGTGCGCCACGTCGACCAGGTAGTCCTCCGCGGTGAAGAGCTCCACCAGCATGTCCGCGGTCTCCCGGTCGTCCTCGACCAGCATCAGCCGGTTCGCCGTCGAACGCTTCGTGTCGGCTCGAAGGATCACCCGCTCACCCTCCCAGCGCGCCGCTGGCGCCGCGTCGGCAACCGCGAAAGTCGGCCACCGGCGGGCCGGCCCCGGCCGTTTCTCCCGTTCCGCCACGCGGCCGGTCGTCCTCGTCGTCCGTCACCGGGCCGGGGGCGCGGCCGTGGTGGCCCGCGCGGTGAAGCGGACCGGAAGCACCGTGGCCTCGGGGGGCTCGTCGCCCTGCAGTTTGGACATCAGCAGCTCCACCGCCCTGCGGCCCACCTCGGCCGACGGGATGGACACCGAGGTGATGGGGACCGGGGCGTGCTCGGCGATCTCGTCGGGGCAGATCGCCGTGACCGACACGTCCCGCGGGATCCGCAGTCCCTGGGACATCAGTGCTTCGATGAGCGGCTGGACGATCGGCTCGTTGTGCACCACGATGCCGGTGAGGTCGGGCTGCTCGCGCAGCAGACGCTCGGCCAGGGCCCGGACCGCGGTCGGGGTGTCCGCGCACGGCAGCACCGTGGCGCGCAGGCCGTTGCGCTCGGCTGCGGCGCCGACTCCGGCCGCCACCCGCTGGGCGAAGCCCGTGCCGCGTGCGTAGACCTCCGGCGGCGAGCCGACCAGCGCCACACTGCGGTGCCCCAGCGCCGCGAGGTGGTCGACACAGGTCTCGCCCGCCTGCTGGAAGTCGAGGTCGATACAGGTCAGACCGGTCGGGTCGGCGGGGAACCCGATCAGCACCGAGGGCCGGTCCAGCGTCCGCAGCTGCGGGAGCCGGCGGTCGTGCAGCTCCACGTCCATGATGACGAAGGCGTCCGCCATGGCGCTCCTCGCCACTCTGACGATCCCCTCCTCACCCTCGCTCTGGGTGAGGAGGAGCACGTCGTAGTCGTACTCCCTGGCGGCGGTGACCACGGAGGTGGCGAACTGCATCACCACCGGCACATGGATGCCCTTGCGCAGCGGAAGCACCAGGGCGATCACCTGGGACCGCCGGCTGGCCAGGGACCGGGCGCCGGCGTGCGGCCGGTAGCCGAGTTCGAGGATGCTGCGCTCGATACGCAGCCGTGTCTCCTCGGAGATCGGGCGTTTGCCGCTGAGCGCGTAACTGACGGTGCTCGGCGACACCCCGGCGTGTCTGGCGACGTCACTGATCTTGACCATGAGCTCCCTCGGTCGACGGCCCGCTGATACGACCTTCCGTCAGAAGCCGGACAGATCCAGGGTGAGGCTACCGGTGCCCGCCGCGGCCCGGGCCGAGGGCCCGCCCACCACCTCGACGCCCCAGGGGAACGTGGTGTCGCTGCTCTCCGCGCGCAGCGTCGTGCCGTCGCGGACGACGGTGATCACCGTCCCCGCCGAACCGTCGTGGCGCGGGACGCGCACGGTGGTGCGCGAGCCGTCCGCCGGCTGGAACACCCGGACGGTCACGTCGTCCGCCCAGGCCACGTCGGGGCGGTCCGCCCGGGCGCCGACCGGAATCGCGGCTCCCGGGCGCGCCAGCAGCGGGATGCTGAGGTAGTCGTGCGTCTCGCGCACCCACCGCGGACCCGTGACGCGTTCCCCGGTGGAGAAATGGGTCCAGGTGCCCTCGGGCACGTAGTACGAGACCTCGCCGGTGGGCGAGAACACCGGCGCGACCAGCAGGTCGCCGCCCAGCATGTACTGCCGTTCGAGATGGGCGCAGCCCGGGTCGTCGGGAAACTCCAGCACCATGGCCCGCATCATCGCGACGCCCTCGGTGTGCGCCTGGTACGCCGCCTGGTACAGGTACGGCATGAGGCTGAGTTTGAGGCGGGTGAAGGTGCGCAGGACGTCCACCGCCTCCTCGTCGAACAGCCACGGGACCCGGTAGGACGACGATCCGTGCAGGCGGCTGTGCGAGGAGAGCATGCCGAACGCCGTCCAGCGCTTGAACAGGTCCGCGTCGGGCAGTCCTTCGAATCCGCCGATGTCGTGGCTCCAGAAGCCGAAGCCGGACAGGCCGAGGGACAGACCGCCGCGCAGCGACTCGGCCATGGACTCCCAGGTCGATTCGCAGTCCCCGCCCCAGTGCACGGGGAACTGCTGGCCGCCGGCGGTCGCCGAGCGGGCGAACACCACCGCGTCGCCCTCGCCGCGGTGCGTGCGCAGCACGTCGAAGACGGTCTTGTTGTAGAGGAACGAGTAGTAGTTGTGCATCCGCTCCGGGTCGGAGCCGTCGAAGTAGACCACGTCGGTGGGGACACGCTCGCCGAAGTCGGTCTTGAAGCAGTCGACGCCCATGTCCAGCAGCGCCGTGAGCTTGGCCGCGTACCAGGTGCGGGCGTCCGGGTTGGTGAAGTCCACCAGCGCCATGCCGGGCTGCCACAGGTCCCACTGCCACACCCCGCCGTCCGGCCGCTTGAGCAGGTACCCGGCGGCCTTCCCCTCCGCGAACAGCGGTGAGCGCTGCGCGATGTACGGGTTGATCCACACCGAGATGTTCAGCCCGCGCTCCTTGAGCCGGCGCAGCATGCCCCGCGGGTCGGGGAAGACCCGTGGGTCCCATTCGAAGTCGCACCAGTTGAACTCGCGCATCCAGAAGCAGTCGAAGTGGAACACCGACAGCGGCAGGCCCCGTTCGGCCATGCCGTCGGTGAACTCGGTGACCGTCCGCTCGTCGTAGGAGGTGGTGAAGGAGGTGGAGAGCCACAGGCCGAAGGACCAGGCGGGCGGCAGCGCCGGACGCCCGGTCAGGGCGGTGTACCTGCGCAGGATGTCCTTCGGCGTCGGGCCGTGGATCACGTAGTACTGGAGCGTGTGGCCCTCGACGCTGAACCCGACCCGGGAGACCTGTTCCGAGCCGACTTCGAAGGAGACCTTGCCGGGGTCGTCGACGAAGACGCCGTAGCCCGCGTCGGTCAGGTAGAAGGGCACGTTCTTGTAGGCCTGCTCGCTGCTGGTGCCGCCGTCGGCGTTCCAGACGTCGACGCTCTGGCCGTTCTTGACCAGCGGTCCGAAGCGCTCGCCCAGGCCGTACACCGAGGTCCCGACGTTCAGCCGGAGCTGCTCGCGGACGTAGTGGCGGCCGTCGGCCGTCTCCATGAAGGCCATGCCCTTGCCCGGACTGCTGGTCAGCGTACGGCCGCCGGCCCGGAAGTCCATGGACCACGCCCCACGCAGGCCGACGTGCAGGCTCAGCCCGCCGCTGGTGAGCACGGCCTCCTCGGCGCCGGCCTCGGCCACCGCCGCGTGCGTGCCGCCGGCCAGGGCGAAGGACGGACCGCGGTCCTCTCCGCCGGCGAAGTGGGTGACGCGCACCCCGATGACGTCCGGCATCGGCGCCGTGCAGTCGATCGTCACCAGCGGGCCCTTGAGCAGGTCTCCGCGGTGGCGGACCGGCTGGGTGGGGGCGTGGACGGTCAGTGTGCCGTCGCCCACCTCCACGTCCAGCACCTCGGCCGGATACGCCGCCGTCACCCCTTCGCGGAGCAGCCAGTATCCGTCGGTGAACTTCATCGTGGGGCCCTTTCGCGGTCGGGCGGCGGGAGAACGGGGGTGGTGCGGGCAGCACGGACGGGGAGACCGGTGGCCTCACTTGACCGCGCCCACGGCGATTCCACGGGTCAACGTGCGCTGGAAGAGCAGGAAGAAGACGACGGCGGGCAGCGCGCCGAGCAGGCCCGCGGCGTTGGTCATCGTCGCGTCCATCAGGCGCTGGCCCTGGAGCACGCCCAGCGCGAGCGACACCGTCTGGTTGTCGTTCGACGGCAGCAGCACCAGGGGCAGCAGGAACTCGTTCCAGGTCCAGATGAAGAAGAAGACCAGCAGGACGCCGAGCGTGGACCGGCTGACCGGCACCACGATCCGCCACAGCACCTGCCAGCTGTTGGCGCCGTCGATCCTGGCGGCCTCGATGATCTCCCGGGGGAAGGCGCCCAGCACCGAGGAGAGCAGATAGGTGCCGAACGCCGACTGGATCACCGTGAAGACGATCACGAGGCTGAGCCGGGTGTCGTACAGGCCTACCTGCTTGGACAGGTAGTACAGCGGATAGACCAGGGACTCCTGCGGCAGCACGTTGGCCAGCACGAAGAAGCCGAGGATCCACACGCGGCCCTTGAGCCGGCCGATGCCGATCGCGTACCCGTTGAACACCGACAGGACCACGCCCAGCACCGCCACCGAGCCGGAGATCACGGTGGAGTTGAGGAGCATCCGGCCGAAGTCGACCCGGTTCCAGAAGTCTTTCAGCCCGTCGAGGTAGATGCCGTGCGGAAGCGCCAGCGGGCCGTGGGCCGAGTAGTCGCCCGGCGACTTCAGCGCGTTGTTCAGCACGATCAGCAGGGGCAGGACCATCAGGACCGCGCCGAGGACGATCGCGGCCAGGGCGGGGAAGCGCTTGAGGGCGGTCATCGTTCGTCCTCCGCCTTCGTCTGGAAGCGCAGGCCCACCACGGCCAGCGCCAGGACGATCAGCGTCAGCACGGTCGCGATCGCGGATCCGTAACCGACCTGGGTCTTCTCGAAGAACGTGGCGAAGGAGAAGTAGGACGGCACGTCGGTGGCGCCGGCGGGTCCGCCCTTGGTCAGGACGTACACCGCGCCGAAGACCTTGAGTGCCGCGATGGTGCACCACAGCATCACCACGTAGATCTCCGGGCGCAGTTGCGGGAGCGTCACATGCCAGAACCGCTGCCACCAGGAGGTTCCGTCGAGTTCGGCGGCCTCGTGCAGGGCCGGGTCGACCCGCTGCAGTCCCGACATGAAGATCACCACGGGAAAGCCGAGCTGGACCCAGACCATCACGGCCATCACGCTGTAGAGCGCGATGCCGGGATCACCCAGCCAGTCCTGCCGGGCGGAGCCCAGGCCGACGTCCTTCAGCAGGGCGTTGAGCGAGCCGCCCTCGGGCGCCAGGATCCAGCTCCAGACGATGCCGGCCACGGTGATCGGCAGTACCTGGGGGAGGTAGAAACACGCCCGCAGCACGCTGGCGGGCTTCGACCCGTAGTGCTTGGCGACGAAGTCGAACAGCGCCGCGGCGACCACCAGCCCGATGACGGTGGGGATCACCGCCATGGCCAGGACCATGGCGAGGCTGTGCCGGAAGGACTCCCAGAACTGCGAGTCGTGGATCAGCTGCCGGTAGTTGGCGAGTCCGGCCCAGGACGGGGTGCCGACTCCCTGCCAGCGCGTGAGGCTGTACCAGACGTTCATGCCGAACGGCAGGGCGACGACGGCGAGGAACGCCACCGCGCCCGGCAGGAGGTACAGCGGGTACGTGGTGCGCGGGCCGCGCGTGCGGACCGTCATGAGGCCGGGACGCCTTCGTCGTAGGCCTTCTGGAGCTGGTCGAGGACGTCGCCGGGCTTGGCGCTGCCCGTGATCAGCTTCTGGACCGCGGAGACCATGACGTCGTAGAAGCCGGGCACCGGCCAGTCGGGGTAGAAGGCCAGGCCGTCGGAGCCGGAGACGTGGTCGAAGTTCTCGATCAGCTGCTTGGACGCCGGGTCGGTGATCGCCGAGGGATCGGCGGCCACCGGGACGCCCCCGTTGTTGCCCAGCGTGTTCTGGACCTGCTTCTTCATCGTGATGTCGATGAAGTCGTAGGCGAGTTGCTTGTTCTTGGCGTTCTTCGGCACGACCCAGAGGTTGCCGCCGGAGCCGGGCGTCAACGTCGTGCCCGGCCACAGGAACGTGCCCCAGCTGAACTTGTTCTCGGTCTTGAAGCGGCCGTACCACCAGCTGCCGGAGAAGAAGATCGGGTACTTGCCGTTGATGAACGACACGCCCGCGTCCTCGGCCTTGGCGCTGCTGGACGTCTTGGCGATGTAGCCCTTGGAGACCCAGTCCGCGAAGGTGTCGGCCGCGTAGGTCCAGGCCGGGTCGTGGAAGTCGGCCTTGCCCCTGTACAGCTGGAAGGAGTCGACCCAGGCGCGGTCGGCCCTGGTCAGGGCCAGTTGGTAGAAGTACTGCTGAGCCGGGTACTCGGCGCCGGCGTCGGCCAGCGGTGTGATGCCCTTGGCCTTGAAGGCGGCGAGCGCGGCGGTGAACTCGGCGGGTGTGGTGGGCACCTTGACGCCGTTTCGCCGGAAGAGGTCCTTGTTGTAGTACACCATCGTGTACTCGCCGAAGTTGGGGACGCCGTACCACTGGCCCGACCCCATCACGCCTTGGGCGTTGTACTTGCTGGTGGTGGTCACGCTCGGGCTGAGGAGCTTGTCCCAGCCGTACTTGGTGACCTGCGGGGTCAGGTCGGTGAGCAGCCCCTGCTTGGCGAGCAGGCCGGCGGTGGCGTTGCCCTTGTTGTACTCCATGACGTCCGGCGCGTCGTGGGAGTTGAGCACCATCGACGCGGTCTTCTGGATCTGCTCGAAGCCCTTGGCCTCGAACTCCACCTTGACGCCGGGGTGCGTCTTCTTGAACTCGGCGATCGCCTGGTTCCAGGCGACGCCCATGGCGCTGTCCGGCGCCTCGTAGTGCCACAGCTTGAGCGTCTTGCCGTCGCCCTGCGCGCCGCCCCCCGAACTCCCGCACGCCGCGAGGAGGAGGGCGCCCGTCAGGGCGAGTGCGGTCAGGGCTATGGGCCTGCGTGCCTTCGACATTGAAGGACCTCCACCTGGATCGGAAGGATGGCGGGCGACGCGTCGTCGAAGCGCTTCGACGAACGGCGTCGAAGCGTTTCGACGGCGACCGTAGGAGGGTGGCAGGTTTATGTCAATGGCGATGACGAATTCGGCCGTACGGTCCTGGGGTCGGCCCGCGTGCCGGCCGACGCGAGGGCCGTGGGCGGTCGGGGGTGCTGGCGGGATCGCGATCCACCAACTAAGGTGAGCCTTACCTAAGTCTTGGAGGCTGTGTGAGCGTCGTCAAGTCCCCCGCCCGCTGTGAGCCGTCGCCCGCCGAGCGGGTGCGCAGCATCCTCGCGGCGTCCGGCTCGCTCAGTGTGACCACCGCCGGCGCGCGCGAGGAGATCATGGCCGGCGCCGCCGCCGAGTTCGGCGACGGCATCCGGCTGCGCGTGCCCGCCGACTGCCACGTCGTCGGCGAGATGCTGTGCGCCTCGCCGACGCCGGTCCCCGCGGTGCTGGAGTGGACCGACCTCGCGCCGGTCCCGGTCCGCGACCGGGTGCGCGCCAGGGTGCGCCTCGCGGTCCGGATGACGGACCTGGAGCCCGGGCCCGGCGACACGGTGCGCCTCCACCTCGACGTGCGCCGGTCGCAGCTGACGGCCGGCGGGCGCGAGCCCGCCGAGGTCGAACGCCGGTCGCTGCTCGCCGCGCGGCCCGACCCCGTCGCGACCTGCGAGGCCAGGCTGTTGCTGCATCTGGCCGAGGGGCACCGCGCGCACGTCGAGGCGCTGGCCCGGCTGCTGGAGGACCGCCACCTGATGGGCGTCACGCGAGTGACCCCCCTGGCCCTGGACCGCTACGGGATCGTGCTGCGACTGGAGTACCACCGCCGGCAGTGCGACGTGCGCCTGCCGTTCCCCCGGCCCCTGTCGGACCCGGACGAACTCGGCCACCAGATCCACGCGTTGCTCGCCCATCCGCAGGGCCGCCCGCAGGCCCGCCCGTACGGCCACCCGCACCCCGACCGCCACGGCCGGCCCGCCTGAGAGCAGCCCGCGAGGTTTTTCCCGACATGATGTCGGGAAGGGTGGGAACGTCCACGACGCAGGAGGTCCCCTTGTCGAACCAGCCCTTCTCCGCCGAGCTGCGCGCGGCGAGCCAGGACCGGCACACCGAGGCGGAGAACTCCGCCTTCATGTCCCAGATGCTGGGCGGCCGGCTCGGCGTGGCGGCCTACGCGCGCTACACCGAGCAGTTGTGGTTCGTCTACCGCGCGCTGGAGGACGGCGCGCGGGAGCTGGCCGGCGACCCGGTCGTCGGACCCTTCCTGCGGCCGGAGCTGCTGCGCGGCGCGGCGCTCGAACGCGACCTCGCGCACCTGCTCGGCGGGGACTGGCGGGAGCGGGCCGAGCCGCTGCCGGCCACCGCGCGCTACGCCGAGCGGATCGGCATGGTCGCCGCGACCTGGCCGGCCGGCTACGTCGCCCACCACTACACCCGCTACCTCGGCGACCTGTCCGGCGGCCAGGTGATCCGCGGCGTCGCCGAGCGCACCTGGGGCTTCGACCGCAAGGGCGACGGCGTGCGGTTCTACGTCTTCGACGGCATCGACAACCCCGCGGCGTTCAAGCGCGAGTACCGGCACCTGCTGGACGCGCTCACCGTGGACGCGGAGGAGCGGCAGCGGGTGGTCGAGGAGTGCCGGCGGGCGTTCGTCTTCAACACCGAGGTCTTCGCCGGCCTGGGCGAGCTGTTCCAGCTCAGCGCCTGACCCGCGGCCCAGGCACGCGGCGTGCCCGGGGCGGCCTGCCCGCCGGGGCGGCGGCTCAGTAGTCGCCGTCGCCCGCGGGCGACCACACGCCTATCACGCCGGACATCTCCGCCAGGTGCGTGACGAGGACCGGGACGTCGCCGGTGCCCTCGATCGACACCTGCACCTGCGCCGCGCCCGCGGCGGCCGGCCGTTCCTCGCCGGCCTCCGACCACGGCGCCCGTTCGACGCGCAGCGCGACCACCCGGAGTCCCGCGCCGGTGCAGCGTTCCAGGATGCGGGCGAGCACTCCGCCGCCGACCTGGTACGCGATCTGCAGGTCGGTCTGGCCCGGCCCGGCCACCGCCGGGAACCTGCTGGTGACCAGCGGGAAGATCCGTACCACCAGGAAGTGCCCGGCGGTCGCCGCGACCGCGAGCAGCACCAGCCCGCCGCCGCAGGCCATGCCGATCGCCGCGGTCAGCCAGATCGTCGCCGCGGTGGTCAGCCCGCGCACCGCGTCGCACCGTACGAAGATCAGTCCGCCGCCGATGAAGCCGATGCCGCTGACGACCTGGGCGGCCACCCGCGACGGGTCCAGGACGACGCCCTGGTGGCCCAGGACCGTGCCGAAGCCGTGCTGCGAGACCTCCATGAACAGCGCGGCGCCGACGCCGACCAGGGTGTGCGTGCGCAGTCCCGCGCTCTTCTGCTGGACCGCGCGCTCCAGCCCGATCAGCGTCGACAGCAGCAGCGCGAGCCCGAGTTCGCCGAGCTGCCGCAGCCCCTGGCCGCCGCCCGGGTCCCAGAGCACGGAGGCGACCGGTTGCGTGGCGTGCATACGGCCACGCTACCGCGCGGGCGGACGGGGGCGGTTGCGGCGGTATGTCCGCCCGGTCCCGTTCGCCCGCGCGGGCACGTCCGGTGGGCGCGGTCGGGTTCCGGTGGGCGCGGCCACGTCACGTGTGCGCCGTCAGGTCGGATGGGCCGAGATCCAGTCCAGGACGCGGTCGTTGGTCGCCGGCGCGTTCGTCTGCAGTTCGAGCGCGTGGCCGGCGTCGGGGACCAGGGCCGTCGTCAGGTCCGCGTGGGGGAAGAAGGCGCGGCCGTACTGACCGAACGCCTGCTCCGTCGCGCACCGCGGGCCGGTCCGCGGCGGCTCGTGGAGTGCGTTGACGGTGCAGTAGTGCTCGTCGAACCGGCCGTCGAGCAGCAGCAGCGGCAGCCGGAGCGCGGCCCCCTGGGCGGTGGCGGCCCGGCCCTGCGGGCGGGTCGCCAGCTCGGTCCTGCTCAGCGTGCCCTGGTGGGTCTCGACGGCGGTGAGCGCGGCCTCGGTGGCGCCCGGCAGGTAGAGCAGGCCGTCGTCGGGGACGCCGGAGGGCACGACGGTGACGTAACCGTCGTCCAGCGACCCCCACTTGGCGGAGTCCACGTCGGCCGCGGGACGCTGGTAGAGCTTGTTGTGCTGCGGCGTCACCGCGGAGACCGCGGAGCCGTAGCCGGTGAGCACCAGCGCGGTCATGTCCTTCGGGTACCTCGCGGCGACGCCGGTCAGCACACCCGCGCCCAGGCTGTGGCCCACGCCGACGACCCGGTCCGCGCCCTGCCGGCGCAGGGCCGTCGCGACCTGGTGGACGGTTAGGACGTGCGCGGCGTACGTGACGGCGGTGCTGCGCGGCATGCTGGAGCGTCCCGTGCCGAGCCGGTCCAGCGCCAATGTGGTGTAGCCGGAGCGGACCGCGGCCCGTACCAGGCTGTAGGACGCGAACCCCGGCATGTTCCAGTAGTCCGCGTTCTCGCCGCCGCCGGCCACCAGCAGCAGGGTGGTGCCGTTGGGGTGGGCGGGCACGCAGCGGTCGCCCGTCAACTGCCCGGGCCCGGAGCCGGGGACGGTCACCCGGTAGGTCGTGGGGCGGCAGTGCGCCGCCTGGCCGCCGGCCGCGGTGGCGGCGGTGCAGGCCGTCGCCGCGGCCACGACGGCAGCGAGCAGGGCGGCCACCCTTGCGGCGTGCCGCCTCATATCCCCGCAGCCCTTCTGGGACGCCCGGCGGGGACGGCCGCGGCGGGGGCGACGGTCGCCGCGGTGAGGGCGGTGGCGTGCGCGGAGGAGGCGGTGGCGTGCGTGGTCATGCGGACTCCTGTCGGGTGGTCAGGGGTGAGCCGGGTGCGGGTCGGGGGTGCGAGCCCGCGGGCGAGCCGGTCCGGCGTGCGGGTGGACGCCGGCGCAGGCGGGGGGTGGGGGAGCGGCGGAAGGGGCCCGGACGGCGGGCGACGTGGGGGAGTGTGCACGGCGTGTTCGTGCGGGAGCGGGGGGCGCGGAGGCGTGCGGGACCGCCGCGCCGGAGTCTTGACTTCGGCGACTGATCACGCGAGATGATGAGAAGGGAGTTGTGTCGGGACTTTTGACGGTAGGAGACGGGGACCCTGTGGCGGGAGGGGGTCCTGGGCGTCAGGAGGAGGACTCGGCCATGCGCGACGGCGCGGCGTGAGGTGCGCCGGCGCTCGGCGTGTGCGCCGGGCACGCGGTGGACCGCCGTGCGGGAGCCCCACGGTGGGCGTGGCACCGCCGGGCGGCGGCCGGTGCTCGCCGGAGCGCGCGGCGGGGGAGCGGGACCGGCGCGAGGGGTGGAAACGCTGACATTTCTGTGCGGGCGGACCGCGCGCGGGGTAGGCGCGGGGGCAGGGGAAGGGGCCGGGGGCGTCGTCGTGACGCGCCGTCGCGTGTCGGGCGTGGCGGCGCCGGTACTGGCGGAGGCCGCGAACGGAGACGATTCGGCCGTCGTGTACAGGCGTTGTCGGGCGGTCACCGGGACCGGCGTGGCCCGGGGCCGGGCGTACGGGTCCGGCCGATGCCCCCTCTCGCCGCTGCTCCCGTCCCCGCCGGCTCCCGTGGCGCCGGTGGCGTACGGCTCCGCTCGCCGCCGTCCCCGCGACGGTGCGGGCGCGGCGCCGAGGCCGCCGCATGGCGCCGGACCGCAGACCGAGGAACATCGCCGGCCGCCCGGCGGCGGGCTCGCTCCGACCGTTCCGCCGCCGGACCGTACTCCTGTACGCGGGCGTCGCCGGCTGAACCCCTGACCGCGTCTGCCCAGTTCAGCGCCGGGTCCGGGCCGCGGGCAACCGGTGTCGGCGGCTGCGACGGCTGCGACGGCGCTGCGGAGCGCCCGCCCGCGGCCCCGACCCGGAGACGGCCGGTGCGGCATCCGCGCGGACGCCGCACCTTCGCACGCGCGGCGCGCTCGCGTCCCGCACGCACCGTGCCCTACCCGCCCCGCCGGTGCGCGCCGGTCCCCGGCACCGAGCCGCCCCCCGTCCCGGAAGCCGCCCGGAGCCGGCTCCGTCCTGCGGGCGCCCGATCGCCGCCCGCCTCGTCGGCCACACCGGAAAACGGCCGGAAACCCTCGCCCGCACCGCCGGCCGTCCCGCCCGCAGAGCCGCCGCAGGAACCGGACGGACGCCACCGCCGCGGGTGGACGCCATCGCCCCCGGGTGGGCGGCACTGCCCCGGTGGACGCCGTCGTCCCGGCGGGCGGCACCCCCGGACGCTGCCGCCCCGGCCGGACGGACCGCCCTGGCCCGGAGGTCGCCGGCCCGGCGTCGGGCCCCGCCCCGGCCCGGCGTCGGGCCCCGCCCCGGCCCGGCGTCGGGCCCCGCCCCGGCCCGGGGGCCGCCTCCCCCGGCCCGGAGGCCGCCTCCCCGGCCGGACGGCACCCGCGGGGGCGCCGGGTGCCGTCGAGCGCCGGCGTCGATCGTCTCGGCCGACGCCGGCCTCGGCGCGGCTGTGCGCCGGATCGCCCACGGCACCCTCGGAGAAGCTGGAAGCCGGTCAGGCTTCGCATCGTGGGACGAGTGCAGGCGATCCGGCGGAATGCGCGCACCGAGCGCGCACCGAGGAGGCGATCCGTGGAGACCCAAGTGAGGCCCGGCCGGGACGAGGTGGTGGCGAGGGCTGCCGCCCTCGCCCCGGTGCTGCGGCGCAACGCCGACTGGTCGGAGCGCAACGCGCGTCTCGCCGACGAGACCGTGCAGGCGCTCACCGACGCAGGGATCTTCCGGCTGCGGGTGCCGGCCAGGTACGGCGGCTACGAGTCCGACTGGTCGACGCTGGTCGACGTGGGCATCGAACTGGGCCGCGGCGACGGCGCGGTGGCGTTCTGCCTGGCCACCTGGTGGATCACCTCCTGGAACGTCGGGCTGTTCTCCGACGAGGCGCAGGACGAGGTCTTCGCCGATCCGGACGCACGGATCTGCGGGACGCTGGTGATCGGCGGCACCGCCGAGCCCAAGAGCGGCGGCGCCGTCGTCAACGGCACCTGGCGCTTCAACAGCGGTGCCGCGCACAGCAGCTGGAAGCTGCTGTCGGTGATGCGGCCCACCGCGGACGGCGAGCCGGAACCGGTGATGGCCGTGGTGCCGATGACCCAGCTGCGGATGCTCGACGACTGGGACTCGGCGGGACTGCGCGGCACCGGCAGCGTCACGGTGGAGGCCGAGAACGTCTTCGTGCCCACCGCGCGGATCATGAGCATCCCGGCCTTCACCCGGGGCGAGTACGACTCGCAGCTCAACGCGGGCCTGGCGATGTTCCAGGCCCCGCTGGTGACGGCGGTCGGCGCCTCCACCGGCGGCAAGAGCGTCGGCATGGCCCGCGCGGCGATCGACGACTTCCTCGCCAGGATCGCCGGGCGGCCGATCACCAACACCGACTACGAGCGGCAGATCGACGCCCCGATCACCCATCTGCAGCTGGCCGAGGCGTCGTTGAAGGTCGACGAGGCCGAGTTCCACGCGCGCAGGATCGCCGCGATGGCCGACGAGAAGGCCAAGACCGGCGAGGAGTGGACGCTGCGCGAGCGGGCGTACGCGCGGGCCATGGGCGGCCGGGTGCCGCAACTGGCCAGTGAGGCGGTGAACCTGCTGGCCGGGGCGAGCGGCGCGTCGTCGATCTACAGCGACCAGCTGATCCAGCGGATCCGCCGCAACCTCCAGGCCATCACCGTCCACTCGCTGCACCTGCCGAGCGCCACGCGCGAGCTGTACGGGCGGGTGCTGTGCGGGCTTGAGCCCAATTCGGCGTTCATCTGAGGCAGCCGGGCCCGCCGGCCGTCCCCGGCCGCCGGGCCCGTGGGCACCGCACGGAGGATCCGCCAGGAGCAGGGGGCCGGAACCGCGGTGAGCGGTTCCGGCCCCCTGCGCGCCCAGGCCCCCTGCGCGCCCAGGCCCCCTGCGCGCCCAGGCCCCCTGCGCGCCCAGGCGCCCAGGCGCCCAGGCGCCTGGGCCCCGCGGGTCAGGCGGCGCGGGCGCTCAGCACTCGCGCCATGGTCTCCGGCCGCAGCAGGGCCTGCGGCGGGTCGATCAGACCGGCGGCGCGCAGGAACGCCGTGGACAACTCCGGGTCGACCGCGGCGGCGCCCTGGAGCTTCGGCAGGTAGCTGTTGCCCATCCGCACGTCCGCGGTGCGCAGGCCCTGCACGCCGGGGAAGCCCAGGTCGGCGCCGACGGCCATCTCCCAGGGCGCGTCGGTCAGCGCCGCCACGTCGGCCATGAACCGCCGCGGCGACAGCGGGCCTTCGGCCACCTGCCGGGCCAGCAGCAGGGCCTCCATGGCGGCGACCGACATTCCCTGCGCGTAGACCGGGTTGAACACGCAGGCGGCGTCGCCGATCACGACCAGGCCCTCCGGCAGGCGGTCGAGTTCCTCGTAGCGCCGGCGGACGCTGGCCGGGAAGCGGAAGGTGGCCGGCTCGCCGAGCGGGACCGCCTTCCGGACCGCCCGGTGGATTTCCGGCACCGGCAGCGTGGCGGCATAGGCCAGGAAGCCGGCGTGGTCGGTCGGCGGCCGGTCGCCGAGGAGGCCGGTGAGCGACAGCGAGTAGCGGTCGGGCAGGCGGGCGAAGATCGCGCCGCGCGGCATGACGGGCGTGGCCACCGCGACCAGCGCGATGTCCTCGCCGATCGGGTCGGGGTCGAGCGGTCCCTCGAAGTCGCAGGTGGTGTAGGTCAGATCCATCGCCACGCGCTCCTGGCGGACCGTGCCGTAGCCCAGTTCGGCCAGCAGGCGCGGGGTGCGCGAGCCCCGGCCGGTGGCGTCCACCACCAGGTCGGCGGGCAGCACCTCCTCGGGGGAGCCGGGCCGGCGGCTGCGGACCCGTACCCCGGTGATCCGGGACGGGTCCGGCGCCTCCAGACCGACCACGTCGGTGCCGTCGCGCACGGTGACCTGCGGCAGCGCGTGCACCCTGGCCCTGATCGTGTGCTCCAGCAGCGGCCGCCCGGCCGCGACGCAGACCAGCCCCGTGCTGGTGCGCCGCATCATCCGGCCGCTGAAGTACCAGCTCACATTGGCCCCGAAGTCGCCGACCGGCGCGCCGGCCGCGGCCAGTTCGCCGGTCAGGCCCGGGAACAGCTCCTCCAGGGCCTGCTGGCCGCGGGCGAGCAGCGCGTGGATGTGGAGCCCCTGCGGGACGGCCGTGCGCGGTTCGGCCGGGCCGTGCAGATCGTCCCGGTCCACCAGGGTCACCCGCCGGTAGCGTCCGGACAGTGCGCGGGCGGCGAGCAGCCCCGCGATGCCGGCGCCCAGGACGACCGCGCGATCTGCTTTTTTCTCCACGATGGTTCCTCTCCGTCACAAAGGGTTCGGAACGTGCGGAACGGCCCTGAACACCATCCCATTCTTCACGCTAGGGAGAGATGTCCGGAATACTTCTTTCATATTGCTGTTTCCGTTTCTTCAAAAAAGCCCACTCTGTGCTGAGATTCCCCGGAACGTTCGGAGCCTGCCGAATCCGGCAATAAAGTCGTCATGGGTTCGCAGGTGAGCCGGGCGCCGGAAGGCGCAGGCGACTTCGGAGGGACGGCACGATGAAGCCCTTTCGCATCGACATTCCCGAGGCGGACCTCGCCGATCTGCGTCGGCGGCTGGCGGACACCCGCTGGACGGCGGCGTCGCCGGCCGCGGGCTGGGAGCGCGGGGTCCCGCTGGACTATCTGCGCGAACTCGCCGAGTACTGGCGCACGGAGTTCGACTGGCGGGCCGCGGAGGCCCGGCTGAACGCGTTCCCGCAGTTCGTCACCGAGATCGCCGGCACGCCGATCCACTTCCTGCACGTGCGGTCGCCCGAGCCGGACGCCACTCCGATGATCATGACGCACGGCTGGCCCGGCTCGTTCGTGGAGTTCACCGACGTCATCGGACCGCTGACCGATCCGCGCCGGTACGGCGGCGACCCGGCCGACGCGTTCCACCTGGTGATCCCCAGCCTGCCCGGCTTCGGGTTCTCCAACCCGGTGTCCGGACCCGGCTGGAGCTTCCACAAGGTGGCGGGCGCGTGGGCGGAGCTGATGAGCCGGCAGGGCTACGAACGCTATCTCGTGCAGGGCGGCGACCTGGGCACCTGGGTCGGACAGATCCTGGCCGGACTGGACTTCGAGCATGTCGCGGGGCTGCACCTGAACTTCCTCATCACGCTGCCCGGCAGCGACCCGCAGGACCTGATCGGCCTCAGCGACGTGGAGCTGCGCCGGCTCGGGCTGCTCCAGCTGTTCGGCGACGACATGTCCGCGTACATGAAGGTGCAGGCGACCAGGCCGCAGACGCTGGGCTACGCGCTGAACGACTCACCGGTCGGCCAACTCGCCTGGATCATGGAGAAGTTCCACGAGTGGGCGGACGTCCAGAAGGTCCCGGAGGACGCGGTGGACCGCGACCGCCTGCTCACCAACGCCAGCCTCTACTGGTTCACCGGCAGCGGCGCCTCCTCCGCCCACCTGTACTACGACAACGCGCCGCTGCTGCCGACCGCGCCGAACCTGCCCCCGCCGCCGCCCGCGCTGCCCACGCCACTGGCGGTCGCGGTCTTCCCGCGCGACCCCGCCCAGCCGATCCGCCGGTTCGCCGAGCGCGCCTTCAGCAACATCGTGCAGTGGAACGAGTTCGACCGCGGCGGCCACTTCGCCGCCATGGAGCAGCCGGACCTGCTGGTGGCCGACCTGCGCTCGTTCGCCGCGGCGCTGCGCCGGCGGGCCTGAGCCCGGCGCGCCCGAGCCCGGCCGCCGCGGCGGCGCCGACGACCGCAAGCCCCGCAGGACGTACCCGACCGACCGCACGGACCGAGGAGGAACGCCGTGGAGACAGAGGTGAGGCCCGACCGGGCCGAGTGGCAGGCGCGGGCAGCCGCGCTGCTGCCGGTGCTGCGCGCCCACGCCGAGTGGGGCGAGCGCAACGGCCGGCTGGCCGACGAGAGCGTGCGCGCGCTCACCGACGCCGGCATCTTCCGGATGCGGGTGCCGGCCCGCTACGGCGGCTTCGAGTGCGACACCTCCACGCTGGTGGACGTGAGCATCGAACTGGGCCGGGCGGACGGCTCGACGGCCTTCGACGTGGTCGCCTGGTGGATCATGTCCTGGAACGTCGGACTGCTGCCCGACGAGGTCCAGGACGAGGTGTTCGCCGACCCGGACGTGCGGATCTGCGGGACGTTCGCGCCCACCGCCACCGCCGAGCCGGCCGACGGCGGGATCGTGGTCAACGGCTCCTGGGCGTTCAACAGCGGTGCGGCGCACAGCAGGTGGAAGCTGCTCTCGGCGATCCTGCCGACGCCCGAAGGGCCGCTGCCGGTGATGGCGGTCGCGCCGATGAGCGCGATGCGCACGGTCGAGGACTGGGACGTCGCGGGGCTGAAGGGCACCGGCAGCGTCACCGTGACCGCGCGGGACGTCTTCGTCCCGGCGGGCTGGTACATCCCGATCCCGTCGCTGCTCCAGCAGCAGTACGCCTCCCGGCTCAACGCCGCCTCGCCGATGTTCCGCGTCCCGATGGTCGCCGCGGTGTCCGCCGCGACCTGCGGAAAGCTGGTGGGCATGGCGCGCGGCGCGGCCGAGGAGTTCCAGGAGCTGATCGCCGCAGGCCCATCACCAACACCGACTACGAGCGGCAGGCCGACGCCCCCATCACCCATCTGCAGGCGGGCGAGGCCGCGTTGAAGACCGACGAGGCGGAGTTCCACGCCCGCAAGATCGCCGCCATGGTCGACGACAAGGCGCTGAGCGGCGAACCGTGGTCGCTCCAGGAGCGCGCGTACGCCCGGGTGGCGGTCGGCCGGGTGTGCCAGCTGGCCTCCGAGGCGGTCGAGCTGCTCGCCTCGGCGAGCGGCGCGTCGTCGATCTTCGCGAACCGCCCGATCCAGCGCTTCCGCCGGGACGTCCAGGCGGTCACCATCCACGCGATGAACCTGCCGAGCACCAACCTGGAGCTGTACGGCCGGGTGCTGAGCGGTCTGGAGCCCAACTCGTTCTTCGTGTGATTGCCCGGGTGGGCCGAACGCCCGGGTCAGCCGTCCAGTTCGGCGATCCGGGCGCGCAGCGAATCGCGCTCGACCATATTCTCCGTGGTCTTCAGCGCTTCCTCGAACGCGGACCTGGCCTCGGCGGTGCGGCCCAGCCGGCGGAGGAACTCCCCGCGCGCCACGGCGCCGTAGGGGTACCCGGCCAGCTGCGGTGCGTCGGCCAGCTCCGCCAGCGCGGTCAGGCCCGCCTCGGGGCCGCGGGCGAAGCCGATGGCGACCGCGCGGTTGAGGGCGGTCACCGGGGTCGGCCAGCGCCTGATCAGCAGGTCGTAGAGCCCCACGATCTCCTGCCAGTCGGTGGCCTCCCAGGACGGCGCCTCGGCGTGCACGGCCGCGATGGCCGCGCGCAGCCCGAACCGGCCGGGCGGGCGGCGGCGCAGCGCCCTGCGCACCAGCACCAGCCCCTCGGCGATCGCCGCGCGGTCCCAGCGGGCCCGGTCCTGGTCGGCCAGCAGCACCGGCGCCCCGGAGGTGTCCAGCCGGGCCGCGCGGCGGGCGTCGGTGAGCAGGATCAGCGCCAGCAGGCCCGCCACCTCCGCGTCGCCGGGCAGCAGTTCGCGCAGCGTGCGGGCCAGGTCGGTGGCGCGGGAGATGACGTCCGCGTGCACCAGGTCCGGACCGCTCGGCGCCACGTGCCCGGTGGTGAACAGCAGGTCGACCACGGTCAGCACGGCGTCGATCCGCTCGGGCAGCTCCTCCGAGTCCGGGATCACGTACGGTATCCGGGCCGCGGCGATCTTCTTCTTCGCGCGGGTGATCCGGGCCGCCATCGTGGCCTCGCCGACCAGGAACGCCCGGGCGATCTGCGCGGTGGTCAGCCCGCACACCAGCCGCAGCGTCAGCGCCACCTGCGACTGCGGGGCCAGCGCGGGATGGCAGCAGGTGAAGATCAGCCGCAGCCGCTCGTCCGGGATGTCCTCGCCGTCCTGCGGGTCGTAGCCCGCCTCGTCCCCCGCCAGCAGCGGGATCGTGGTGCGCAGGAACGCCTCGCGGCGGATCATGTCGACGGCGCGGTTGCGCGCGGTGGTGGTCAGCCACGCGCCCGGCCGGTCCGGGATGCCGGTGTCGCCCCACGCCACCAGGGCCTTGGCATAGGCGTCCTGGACGCACTCCTCGGCCAGGTCCAGGTCGCGGGTGACCCGTACCGTCGCGGCGAGCACCAGGGCCCACTGCTTGCGGTGCGCCTCCGCGACGGCCTCGGCGACGCTCGCCCGCCTCCCCGTGGTCAACGACGGGCCCTCAGTACAGCGGCCGCACCTCGACGGCCGCGTCGCCGACCTTGCCGAAGAACGGCAGCCGCTTGGCGACCGCGAGCGCCGCGTCGAGGTCGGGGACGTCGATGATGTAGTAACCGCCGAGCGCCTCCTTGGTCTCGGCGTACGCGCCGTCGGTCACCAGGTGCCCGCCCCGGCCGTCCTCCCTGACCACCGTGGCGGTCGACGTCGGCTGCAGGTGGGCGCTGGCCACGATGACATCGGCGTGCTCGCGGTTGAAGACCTCGTGCGCCTCGTCCAGGGCGCGGTGCTCGGCCTCGTCGGCGGCGTCCCAGTCGGCCTCGTTGTCATGGATGAGCAGCAGGTACTGCGGCATGGTCGGTCCGTTCGTCCTTCCCCGTCGGTGCCGCCCGGCGGGGCGGCGGCGCTCACGAGAACTCTTCCGCGCATCGGCGGGCAGCACAAGTCCGGAACTGTCGTACCCCGGCCGACAGCCCGTTTCCGCAGGCATCGCCCGATAGACGGCAAGGAGGGAGAAAGCCGCGACATCGCCTATTCCTATGCTTTCGGTACGCGCACCCGAAAACACTGCCGAATCCGTGTGGAGGCGCACATGGGCAAGTGCCCGATCGTCCTTGACCGCACCGGTCAGGATGTACACGCCGAGGGCGAACGCATCCGGGCCCAGGGCCCGGTCACCCTGGTGGAGGTCCCGGGAGGATTCCACGCCTGGTCGATCACGAATTACGAGATCGCCAAGAGCGTTCTGGTGGACCCGCGTTTCGCGAAGAACGCCCGAGAGCACTGGCCCGCATTCATCAACGGTGAAGTGCCGCCCGACTGGGAACTCATCACCTGGGTCGTCATGGACAACATGAACACCCATGACGGCGCCGACCACGACCGGCTGCGCAAGCTGGTCTCGCACGCCTTCACGACCCGGCAGGTGGAGAAGGCCCGGCCGATGATCGAGAAGATCGTCGCCCGGCTGCTCGACGACATCGCCGCCACCCCGGCCGGCGAGCCGGTCGACGTCAAGTCCCGCTACTTCTACCCGCTCGCCGCGACGGTGATCTGCGACCTGTTCGGGGTTCCGGAGTCCGCGCGGGCCGGCGTGCTCCAGGGCTCGGTGGTCAACAGCAAGACCACCAACAGCGCCGAGCAGGCGGAGGCGAACCTGCACCAGTGGCAGTCGGCGATGACCGACCTGGTGGAGACCAAGCGGCGCGAGCCGGGCGACGACCTGACGACGACGCTGATCTCGGCGCGCGAGGAGGGCGACACTCCGCTGACCGACGAGGAGACGGTCGGCACCCTGCACCTCATGTTCGGCGCCGGCACCGAGACGGTGTCCAACGTGCTGGCGCACGCCGTGCTGGACCTGCTGACCCACCCGGACCAGCTGGAGCTGGTGCGCACCGGCCGCTACGGCTGGGACGCGGTGTTCCAGGAGACGGTCCGCAAGGAGGGGGCGGTGGCGCAGCTGCCGTTCCGCTACGCCACCGAGGACGTCGAGATCGGCGGCGTCACCGTCGCCAAGGGCGACCTGGTGCTGATCGGCTACTCGGCCATCGGCCGTGACCCGGAGCTGCACGGCGAGACCGCGGGCGAGTTCGACATCACCCGCGCGGACAAGACCAACCTCGGCTTCGGCTACGGCCCGCACCGCTGTCTGGGCATGCCGCTGGCCACGCTCCAGGCCGCGATCGCGCTGCCGGCGCTGTTCGAGCGGTTCCCCGACCTGCGGATGGCGGTCGACGTCGGGGAGCTGGAGCCCCAGGGCACCTTCATCATGAACGGCCACCGTGAGGTGCCCGTGCTGGTGTCGGCCGCTCCCGTGGCGGCCGTTCCCGTGCCGGCCGCCTGACCGGGCCGGCACACCGCGGCGCCCGTCCCGGCCGTGCGGGACGGGCGCCGCGCTCGTGCGTCACACCGGTCAGCGGGCGGCTGTGCGCTCGCGCAGGTAGTGGTCGGCGATCGACTCGTGCAGCGGTTTCCAGCCCATCTCACGCCGCGTCTTCTCCGAGCTGACCTCCTGGTCGAAGCGCATCAGCGGGCCGATCAGGCCGATCTCCGGCGGCACCGGGGCGTCCTCCGGCCAGGACACGGCGACGCCGCCGCCCACCGCCGCGGCGAGCCGGTCGACGGTGACGGTCTCGCTGACGCCGTTCCACGCGGTGCCGGGGGCCGCCTTCGCCGCCACCTCCAGATACAGCCGCGCCAGGTCCTCCACGTGCACCGCCGCCCAGCGCACGCCGGGCGCGCCGACGTAGACCCCGGCGCCGATCCGGTTCGCCAGCGGCACGAACATGTCCTGCACCACGCCGCCGCGGTTGCCGTAGATCAGCCCGGGCCGGACCACGACGCCTCCGCCGGCCAGCACCGCGCGCTCCACCTCGGCCCGCCAGCCGACGATCGGCGGCGGCTTGGGGTCGTCGTCCTCGGCGACCTCGCCGGACCCGAGCACGTCCGCGCCCGAGGTGTGGATCAGCCGGGCGCCGGAGTCCAGCAGGGCCCTCGCGCCCTCCCGCTCGATGTCGCCCTCGATGCGGCCGATCTGCACCACGAGGTCGAAGCCGCGGGCCGCGGCGGTCAGCGAGGCCGGGTCGGAAAGGTCGCCCGGCACCGCGGGGTACCGGTCGGGGACGGTGCGGCCGCCGGGCCGCTGCAGGGCCGAGACCTGGTGACCGGCCTCGGCGAAGGCCGCGGCCACATAGGCGCCTGAGTAGCCGGTGGCGCCGATGACCAGGACGCTCGTCATCGCTCTTCCCCTCCTTCGGACGGGTACGGCCGGGCGGGATGTCCGGTCGGCTGGGGCAGCCGGGCACGGCCCGGTCCTCCGCATCATCGGCCGCCGCCGCACCGCCCGGCTTCTCCGGCGCTGCCGTACGCCGCGGTGGACCGGCGGCGCGCCCATACGCGGGAATTCGGCCGCGGTGTTGTCGATTCGGCCGCGTCCCCGTTCGTCGTAGGGGTGGAGACCGGAAACGGGCTCCCGGCAGATCGCAGCACCGCCGCTCCCTATCAGGAGGTCGTCGCATGCCCAGCAGGCTCAGGGAACTGGCGGCCGCACGATGGCACATCGTGCGGCTGCTTCCCGGGGCGGCCCTGCCCTGGTCGGCGGGCTCGCACTGGTGAACGTGGCGCTCGCCGCGCTGCCGGTCGCCTTCGTCGTCACCACCAGCGTCGTGCTCGGCAAGGTGCCGGCCGCGGTCGCGGGCGGGCTGCACTCCTCGCAGTGGCACGATCTGGTCCCCGTCTTCCTCGCCGCCGCCGCGATCTTCGTGGCCCAGCAGATCCTCGCGGTCGTGCAGACCTCCCTGGGCGTGCTGCTCTCCCGCACCGTCGACGGCACGGTCATCGAGGAGCTGATGGAGGCGGCCACGCGCAGTGCCCACGTGACCTCGCTGGAGGACGAGCAGGTGGTCGCCGACCTGCGGTTCGCCGCGCGCGAGCTGGAGTTCGGCCTGCAGTTCTGGAGCCCCGGCACCGGCACGGCGGGCACGCTGGCGCTGATCGCCCGCTACGGACAACTGCTCGGCTACAGCCTGGTGATCGCGATCGCCTTCTCCTGGCCGGCCGGGATCGTGGTGGCCCTGGCCGTGGCCGGTTTCCGCGTCGGCGAGCGCGGCGGGCTGCGCCGCTACGTCCAGGCCCGGTTCGACCTCAACGGCCACGAGAACAAGGTCGAGTACATGCGCCACCTCGCGGTGCAGGCCGACGCCGGCAAGGAGATCCGGGTGTTCGGGCTGTCGGACTGGACCGGTGGCCAGATGCGCGGGGCGTACCAGGACTGGTTCACCCCGATGTGGCGGGAGCGCCGCCGCATCTACCTGTGGCCCGGCATCTTCGTCTTCGTCTTCGGACTGCTGGTGTGCGGGGCGCTGTTCGGGTACATCGGGTCCGACGCGCACGGCGCGCTGACCCTCACCGAGTTCGCCATGGTGATGCAGTCGGCGATCGGCGCGCTGCGGCTCTCGGAGTTCTACCCCGAGGCCGATCTGCAGACCGCGATCGGCAGCGTGACCTACGGGGCGGTGCGGCGGTTCGCCGCGCATGTCGAGCACGACGTCACCAGCGCCGAGCTGCGGCCGGAGCAGGCCGCCACGGCGCCCGTCCCCGAACACGACGTCCGCTTCGAGAAGGTCAGCTTCCGCTACCCCGGCACCGACCGGCCGGTCCTGGACGGCCTCGACCTGACCATCGAGGCCGGAAAGTGCACCGCCATCGTGGGGGTCAACGGCGCCGGCAAGACCACCCTGGTCAAGCTGCTGGCCCGGCTCTACGAACCGGACTCCGGCGCGGTGCTGCTGGACGGCGCCGACATCCGCTCGTACGACCTGGAGTCCTGGCGCCGCCGGCTGGCGGTGATCTTCCAGGACTACCTGCGCTACCAGCTCTCGGCCGCCGACAACGTCGCGCTGGGCTCGGTGGCCTCGGCGGACGACCGCGCCGGGGTGCGCGACGCGATCGAGGCGATGGGCGTCGCCCCCGCGCTGGACGCGCTGCCGCGCGGCATGGACACCCCGCTCGCCCCGCACCTGAGCGGTGGCGCCGGGCTGTCCGGCGGCCAGTGGCAGCGGGTGGCGCTGGCCCGGGCGGTGTTCGCGCTGCGGCACGGCTCGCCGGTGGTGGTGCTCGACGAGCCGACCGCCAGCCTGGACGCCCGCGCGGAGGCCCGCTTCTTCGACCGGTTCGCCGAGCTGACCCGCGGCGCGACCACGCTGCTGATCTCCCACCGCTTCTCCACCGTCCGGCACGCCGACCGGATCGTCGTGCTGGAGCACGGCAGGATCAGCGAGCAGGGCAGCCACGAGGAACTGCTGGCACTCGGCGGTCGCTACGCCGAGCTGTTCCGGCTCCAGGCCGACCGCTTCACCGGCGACGGCGACCCCGCCGACCTCGACGGGGACGACGGGGACGACGGGGACGACGCCGAGAACGCCACCGACGAGCCGGACGAGGTGCTGCTGTGAGAGAGATCGTCAGTTGCGCGCGCACGCTGACCGCCATCGGCTGGCGCACCGACAAGCGCAAGTTCTCGGTGGCCGTCGCGCTGATGCTCGCCTTCACCCTGTCCACCCCGCTGCTCGCGGTCACGCTCGGCCGGATGACCGACGCGATGATGGACGGCCGCGACGGTGAGGCGGCCGCGACCGGGGTGCTCGTCGCCCTGTTCGCCGTGCTCGCCCTGGCCTTCGGGCACTTCGGGCCCATCGCGTACTTCGAGCTGTCCGAGCTGGCCGAACTGGACTTCCACGAGACGCTGCTGCGGATCTCCAACGGCTCCCCGGGCATCGAGCACCACGAACGCGCCGAGCACGCGGACACGCTGTCGGTGCTGTACGAGGAGAGCGGCCAGCTCCGGATGAGCCTGGAGGCGCTGCTCAACGGCGTCGGGCTGCTGCTGTCCATCGTGTTCGGCTCGGTGATCCTCGCCCAGCAGAGCCCGCTGCTGCTGTTGCTGCCGGTCGCCGCGCTGGTGCCGCTGGCCACCGGCCGACTGGCCGAACGGGTGCTGGACCGGGCGAAGACCACGGTCGCCGAGCCCACCCGGCTGGCCCTCAACCTCTTCCAGCTCACCACCACCGCCCGGTACGCCGGCGAGCTGCGGGTCTTCGGCGTCGGACCGGAACTGCGCAGGCGGCACGCCGAGCTGTGGCGGACCGGCACCCGCGGCCTGGCCCGCGCACACCTCCGGGCGATGGCCCTGCGCGCGGCCGGCCAGGTCTTCTTCGGCCTGACCTACGTCGGGGCGGTGCTGATCGTGGTGCGCGGCGCGATCTCCGGCCACCGCAGCGTCGGCGACGTGGTGCTGGTGATCGCGCTGGCCACGCAGGTCAACGGCCAGGTGACGGCGGCGGTGACCTTCCTGCAGAACCTGCAGCGGATGGCCGGCGCGTTCCGCCGGATCGAGCTGCTGCGGGCGGCCGTCGACGAGACCGGCCGGGTCCCCGCCGACCGGCCGGCCCCCCAGCGGCTGCGCGACGGCATCCGCCTGGAAGGGGTCGGCTTCCGCTACCCCGACAGCCCGGGCGAGGCGCTCGCGGACGTCGACCTGACGCTGGCCGCCGGCAGCACCGTGGCGATCGTCGGCGAGAACGGCGCGGGCAAGTCCACGCTGGTCAAGCTGCTGTGCGGGTTCTACCGCCCGTCCAGCGGCCGCATCCTGGTGGACGGCACCGACCTCCAGCGGATGCCGATCGAGGACTGGCGCCGCCGGATCGCCGCCGGCTTCCAGGACTTCGTGCGGTACGAGATCCGGGCGCTGGAAGCGGTCGGGGTCGGCGACGTGCCCCGCGTCGAGGACGAGTCGGCGGTCCGCACCGCGCTCGGCCGGTCCAGTGCCGAGGGCGTGGTGGACCGGCTGGAGGAGGGCCTGGCCACCCAGCTGGGCACCTCATGGGCGGACGGCGCGGAACTGTCCGGCGGCCAGTGGCAGAAGCTCGCGCTGGCCCGGGCGATGATGCGCGACGACCCGCTGCTCCTGGTGCTGGACGAGCCGACCTCCGCGCTCGACGCGCAGGCCGAGCACGACCTGTTCCTGAAGTACGCCGAGCGCGCCAAACAGGCCGGCGCCGAGTCGGGCGCGGTCACCGTGCTGATCTCGCACCGGTTCTCCACCGTGCGGATGGCCGACGTCATCGTCGTGGTCGGCGACGGCCGGCTGCTGGAGGTCGGCGACCACGAGGCGCTGATGGCCGCGGGCGGCACATACGCCGAGATGTTCGCCATCCAGGCGGAGGCGTACCGCTGAGCGCCCGCTGCACGAACCCCCCTTTCACCGGAAGAAGAGAGAAGGACGATGGACAATCCCGTGGTCTCCAGGGCCGAATGGCTGGCGGCCCGCAAGGACCTGCTCGCCAAGGAGGCCGAACTCGCCAGGACCCGGCAGGAGCTGATCGAGGCCCGGCGGAAGCTGCCGATGACGGAGGTGACGAAGGAGTACCGCTTCGAGGGCCCGGACGGCCAGGTGGGTCTGGCCGACCTCTTCGAGGGCCGGCGCCAGCTGATCGTCTACCACTTCATGTTCGACCCGCAGTGGTCCGAGGGCTGCAAGCACTGCTCGCTGATCCTGGACAACGTCGGGCACCTGTCCCACATCAACGCCCTCAACACCACGTTCGCGCTCGCCTCGCGCGCGCCGTACGAGAAGATCGCGGCCTTCCGCGAGCGGATGGGCTGGTCCGTGCCGTGGTACTCGGTCGACGGCCCGGACTTCAACCGCGACTTCCACGTGGCGCTCGGCGACGCCTACAACCCGGAGGAGATGGGCGACCCGGACGACCCCTCCCGGTTCCTGGAGGGCGAGGCCGGGGTGTTCGTCCGCGAGGGCGACCGCATCCTGCACGCGTACTCGACCTACGACGGCGGCATCGAGATCGACCTGCTGCACGGCACGTTCAACCTGCTCGACATGACGCCGCTGGGGCGGCAGGACGACGCGCCGGGCCGGCCGTGGCTGTTCCACCACGACCGCTACCCGCAGGAGGCGCTGGCCGGCCGCTGACCGATGGCCTCCGGGGGCGGACCGCACACCGAGGCGCTCCGCCCCCGGGCACGTTGCAGACCCGGGCCCGTCACGAACCAGAGCGGAGAACACCATGTCCAGGCGCGACCTGCGGGTTTCCGTCGTCATCGCCACCTACAACGCCGCAGACCTGCTGGCCGAGACGCTCGGCCACCTGACCCGCCAGACCCTGCCCAGCACCGCGTTCGAGGTGATCGTCGGCGACGACGGGTCCAGCGACGGCACCGAAGCGGTGGTGCGGTCCTTCGCCGACCGCCTGCAGATCAAGTACTACTTCCAGGAGGACCGCGGGTTCCGCGCCGGCGCCGCCCGCAACGGCGCGGCCCGGCTGGCCGCGGCGCCGCTGCTGGTCTTCCTCGACACCGGCCACTTCCCCGGGCCGGGCTTCCTGCAGGCGCATCTGGCCGCGCACCCGCCGGGCCGGCCGCGGCGCGCGGTGATCGGCCCGAGCTGGGGTTACAACCCGCCGGCGCCGATGGAGGGGCTGGCCGCGATCGTGGAGAGCATGACGCCGCAGGACGCGGTGGCCGCCTACCGCGACGTGCCGGCGTTCCAGGACATCCGGCAGCCCGCGCTGGAGGCGGTCGGCTTCGACATGACGAAGCTGCTGGTGCCCTGGCAGATCTTCTGGGCCGCGAACTGCTCGGTGCACGCGGACGACTTCCGCAGGACCGGCGGCTTCGACGAGACGTTCCACGGCTGGGGCGGCGAGGACCAGGACCTCGGCTACCGCCTGCACAAGCTCGGGCTGACCTTCCACTACACCGACGACGCCTGGAACCTGGCCTACCCGCACGGCCGCGACCACCCGGCGAACGAGCGGACCTTCGAGGCCAACACCCGCATGATCACGGCCAAGCTCCCCGAGCCGCCGCTCGAACTGGGCTACGGCCTGATGATCGGCAAGGACGAGTACTGGCCCTGGGAGGAGGAGTACCGCGCGTTCGTCCGCTGGCGCGACGAGGTGCGGGGGACGGACGTCGCCGACGAGATCGCCAAGGCGGTCGCCGATCTCGCGGACGGTGAGCGGATCGCGGTCTTCGGCAGCGGCGGGGTGCTGCCGGCCGGCCTGGACTCGGCGGTGCTGGTGGAGTTCGACCAGGAGCTGCTGGACCGCGCGCTGGAGACCGGCGACCACTCCGGGTACTGGGCCATCGGCATCAAGACGACGCTGGCGGACGACACCGTCGACACCGTCGTCATCACCTCGCGGCTGGCCGGGCTGTGGGAGTCGTGGGGCGAGCTGATCCTCGCCGAGGCCCGGCGGGTCGGCGACCGGGTGCGCGTCTTCGACGGCGCGGCCGGCTGACGGCCGTTTCCCGTGCGGGTCGCACGGGGGCCCGCACAAGCAGGCGGCCGGGACGCGGAGTCCGCGTCCCGGCCGCACTGTGCGCTACGGGCGCCGGGCCGATGCCGCTGCCGACGCGGGCCCGGTGTCGGTACCGGCGCCGTCCCCCTCAGCGTGAGCGGAGCGTGCCGTCGGTGCCGAGCCTGCTCAGCACCTCGACCAGGGCGGAGGTCGCCCGGTCGGCCTCCTCGTCGGTCAGCACCAGCGGGGGGCCCATGACGACCGTCGAGCCGTAGTCGCGGACCAGCACGCCGTGCACGTCCTGGAGTTCGTCGATGGCCGCGATCACCGCCGGGTTGGGCAGGTTCTCCCGAGTGGCGCGGTCGGTGACCAGTTCGACACCGATCATCGCGCCGACCTGTCGGATGTCGCCGACGACCGGCAGATCGGCGGCCGGGGCCAGCCCGCGGGCCAGCCGCTCGCCCACCGCGGAGGCCCGCTCGACCAGCTTCTCGCCGGCCAGCAGGTCGAGATTGGCGAGCGCCACCGCCGCGGCGACCGGATGGCCGTAGTAGGTGTGGCCGTGGAAGAAGTGGGTGTCGCCGCCGCTGATCGCGGAGCCGATGTCGTCGCGCATCAGGACCGCGCCCAGCGGGGCGTAGCCGCTGGTGATGCCCTTGGCGGTGATCACCACGTCGGGGTCCATGCCGTTGTGCGCGGACTGGAACCACTCGCCGGAGCGGCCGAAGCCGGTGATCACCTCGTCGGCGACGAGCAGGATGCCGTGGGCGCTGAGGAGCTCGCGGACCCGCGGCCAGTAGTCGGCCGGCGGGGCGATGGCGCCCGCGCCGCCGAGCACCGGCTCGCCGATCATCGCGGCGATCCGGTCGGCGCCGATCCGCGCGATCGTCTCCTCCAGCTCGCGCAGCAGGAAGTCGCTGGGGTCCTGCCCGCCGTACAGCTCGGCGTGGTACGGCATCGGCGAACCGACCTTGGCGATGTGCGGCAGGGTCGGGCCGACCGCGTACTGCATGTCGTCGAAGCCGGTGACGCTGCCGCTGCCCAGCGTGGAGCCGTGGTAGCTGCCGTAGCGGCCGATGATCCAGGTGCGTTCCGGGTTGCCCTGCTCGAAGTGGTAGCGGCGGACGATCTTCACCGCGGTGTCGGTGCCCTCGGAGCCGCCCGAGGTGAAGAACACCTTGTTGAGGTCGCCCGGGGACAGCTCCGCGAGCCGGGCGGCCAGATGGACGGCACGGTCGTTGGAGTACTCGCGCCAGCAGGAGAAGAACTCCAGCGTGCCGGTCTGGTCGGCGCTCGCCTGCGCCAGCTCCGGACGGCCGTGGCCGACCTGGGCCAGCCAGTTGCCGCCGCCCATCATGTCCAGGTAGTCCCGGCCCGTGGTGTCCCACACGGTGCTGCCGCTGCCGCGGGAGAAGACGTGGCGGCCGGGCCGCAGCACGGTCTGGTGCGGGTGGATCAAGTGCCGGCGGTCGAGGTCCTCAAGTGCCGCTGCGTCCGCCGCCGTGAGAGGCGCGGTCGAGGTGGTCGACATCATCGTGCCCTTCCTGACCACCGGGAGGCGGTCGCATCGGCCCGCGCGGGCGGTCAACCCGTCCCTTGCGACAGTAGGCGCGCCCCGCGCCGCGGCCTTCTCCGAGACTGCCGGGAGAGCCGCCGCGGCCCGCGGGAGCGCGGGCGACCCGCGATCGGGGGGCCGGACGGCACGCCTGACAGAGCACGCTGGAAGTCGATCGGCGCACAACCGCCGTGGACCATACGGAAGAGTCCACACCGGTGAGGTTCGTGACGGGAGAGCATATGTACGACTACGTCATCGTCGGCGGCGGCTCCGCCGGCAGCGTACTGGCCGCCCGGCTGAGCGAGGACCCGGGTGTCACCGTCTGCCTGGTGGAGGCCGGGCCGGCGGACCACGACCCGAACATCCGGGTGCCTATCGACTCGCCCAAGCTCTTCCGGACCCACCAGGACTGGGACCTGGACAGCCACCCCGAGGCGGGGGCCGAGGGCCGCCGCGTCTACCTGCCGCGCGGCCGGGTCCTCGGCGGCTCCGGGGCGCTCAACGGCATGGTCTACGTCCGCGGCGCCCGCAGCGACTACGACGGCTGGGGGCAGCCCGGCTGGTCCTACGAGGAGCTGCTGCCCTACTTCCTGCGCTCGGAGGACAACGAGCGCGGCGCCTCCCCCTTCCACGGCGTCGGCGGCCCGATGGCCGTCTCGGACGCCCGGTCGCGCAACCCCAGCGCGCTCGCCTTCGTCGACGCCGCGGTCGAGGCCGGCCACCGCGCCACCGACGACTTCAACGGCCCCGATCAGGAGGGCTTCGGGCTGTTCCAGCTGACCCAGCGCGACGGCGAGCGGGTCAACTCCTCGATCGCCTTCCTGCGGCCGGCGCTGTCCCGGCCCAACCTGACCGTGGAGACCAACGTCCACGTGACTCGGGTGGTCATCGAGCACGGCCGGGCCCGCGCGGTCCGCGGCCGCCGGCTGGAGGAGGAGGTGGAGTTCCCGGCAGCGCGCGAAGTGGTGCTGGCCGCCGGCGCGTTCGGCTCGCCGCAGCTGCTGATGCTGTCCGGCGTCGGCGACGCGGACGAACTGCGCGCCCTGGGGCTCGACGTGGTGCTGGACCAGCCGGAGGTCGGCCGCAACCTCCAGGACCACCCGCACGTCTGGCTCGGCTTCGCCCACCCGCACCCGATCAGCCTGATCTCCGCCCGCGACCCGCGCAACGTCGAGGAGTACCAGGCGCACCGCACCGGGCCGCTGACCTCCAACGGCCCGGAGTCCGGCGGCTTCGTCCGGTCCCGGCCCGGACTCGCGGCGCCCGACCTGCAGTTCCAGTGCCTGCCGGTGCTGCTGCTCGACGGCGGGCTGACCCCGCCGCCCGGCCACGGCATCAGCTTCGGGGCGAGTGTGCTGCGGCCGCTCAGCCGCGGCCGGCTCGCCCTCGCCTCGGACCAGCCGACCGCCAAGCCGCGGATCGTCTTCGACTACTTCGCGGAGCCGGCCGACCTGGACACGGCGGCCACCGGGGTCCGCATCGGTCTGGAGATCTCCCGGCAGAGCGCGCTCAAGACGTACACGCAGACCCCGTACGCGGTGCCGGACTCGGAGTCGGACGCCGACGTCCGCGCGTTCGTCCGGCGCCATGTGCAGTCGTTGCACCACCCGGTGGGCACCTGCGCGATGGGCGCCGTGGTCGACGCGGAACTGCGCGTGCGCGGCGTCGAGGGGCTGCGCGTCGCGGACGCCTCGGTCATCCCGCTGCTGGTGAGCGGCAACACGAACGCGCCGACGGTGGCGATCGCGGAGAAGGCGGCGGACCTCATCCTGGGGCGGCCGGCGTTGCCGCGGGCCTCGGTCGCGGCGGCCTGAGCCCGGCAGGGCGCCCGTACGGGCGGGCCGTCGTCCCCGACGACGACCCGCCCGTACCGGCCCTAGCGTCCGGCCAGGGCCTGCACGATCGGCGCGCTGGTCTCCGGGTCGTCGAGGACGACCGAGCAGATGCCGAACCGCTCGCGCATCTCGGTGAACTTCGCCACGATGCCGCGCACCGTGCCGATGAAGACGTGCGGGGAGTCCATGACCTCCTCGACCGTCAGCTCGACGCCGGTGGCGTGCCGGATGACGTCGGCGCGGCGGCCCGCCTCGCCGCGGGCGTCGCTGGTGATCACCAGCGGGCCGAAGACGGTGTACGTGTTCAGCTCCAGCGTGTCGAAGCGGTCGCCCGCGGCCTCCCGGATCCACCGGACCTTCTCCTCGGTGGCCGCGGCGGTCATCGTGCGCGCGTCCGGCTTCGGGTCGCTCTGGTCGCCGGGCAGCATGCGCGGCGAGAGGCCGACGCCCTGCGCCTCGCGTGCGGCGAGCGACAGCACCTTGCGGCTGCCGCCGCCGATGAAGAAGGGCGGGTGCGGGCGCTGCACGGGCTTCGGCGGTCCGTCGTGCGCGGTGATCCGGTAGTGCTCGCCGTCGAAGGAGAACGGGCCGGGCCCGAAGCACCCCTTCAGCACGGCCACCGCCTCGGCGAGCCGCGCGATCCGGGTGCCCACCGGCTCGAACGGCAGCCCGAGGGCCAGGTGTTCCGGCTTGTTCCAGCCCGCCCCGATCCCCACCCGCAGCCGGCCCCGGACAGCACGTCCAGCGTGGCCAACTCCTGTGCGAGCACCGCGGGATGACGCAGTGCGGCGTTGAACACGAAGGCGCCGAGCCGCAACCGCTCCGTGGCAGCCGCCGCGGTCGCCAGCACCGGGACCGGCGCGAGCTGCTCGACGACGTGGTCGTTGACGATGAGTTCGTCGTACCCGATGGATTCCGCCTGGCGCGCGAACGCGGCGAGCTTCGCCCCGTCGAACCAGCCCTGCGGCGGTGTGAGGAACCGGAAGGGATGCATGCGCCCATCGTCGGCGAGCGGCGGCGGGGCCGACATCCGCCGCATTGCCCTCTTGCGCACCGGGCCGGGACGCGTACCGGGCCGGGAAACGCGGTGGGCCCGGACGCGTACCGGACGGCCCGCGCGGCGGCACGCGGAGAGCGGCGGGCGGGGCAACCACGAAGGTGGCGCGCGGATCCGCGGTTGCGACGATGGGATGCCGGTGCCCGGTCCCGGGTCGGCGTGACGAGAGGACAGGTCCTGCGATGGCGACGAACCGGTCCGCCTTCTCCCTCGACGTGCTGACGCGCGGCGGTGCGCGGGCGGTCGTCGTCGCCGACTTCCGGCCGGTGTCCTCGGCGCCGCGGCTCGCCGAGCGACTGGCGGCAGCCGTGCGCGGCGAGGCGGCCGAGGCCGAGGACGAGGGCCGGCATCCGGGCCGGGACGGCGGCGAGCGGCCCGGTGACGCGCGCGCGTCGCAGGCCGCCGCGCCCGCCGCCGAGGTGACGATCTGCCAGCTGGACCCGGCGCGGGACTTCGCCCGGAGCCTGGACGACGATCCGCGGGCGCCGTCGCTCGACGAGGCGGCGGCCCACTACGCGGAGCTGATCCGGGAAGCCTGCCCGCACCAGGACGTGACGATCGCGGCGGACTGCAGCGCGTCCGCCCTGGCGCTGCGGATCGCCGCGGCCCTGGAGACCCCGCAGCCGTCCGCCGAACGCGACGGCGGCCCTCCGGGGCGGACGGCGGTCGTGCTGCTGCGGCCGGTGTGGCCGGACACCGCGCTGGTGCGCGAGATCCTCGACGAGTTGCGCGCCGAGGTGAGGTCGGGGCTGCGCGGGGCGACCGCGGCGGCGACGCCTGAGCTGGCGGGCGGTCCCGACGCCGCGCTCGACGCCGCGCTGGACGTCCTGCGCGCGGACCTCGACGCGCTGGCCGCCCAGCACGGCATCGACCCGCGCGGCCGGACGATCGCCGACCTGTACGGCCGCTACCGCGGCTGGCTGGGCTACCTGCTCGCCGCCCGCGAGGCGCTCCGCGCCCCTTGGCCGTCCACCGCTCCGGCCGTCCACCGCCCCGGCCGGGAAACCGGCCCCGGTCCGGACGCCGGCCCGTCCGCCGGCGGTGATGCCTTCCCGACCCCGCGGGTCTGGGTGGAGCCCGGAGGCTCGACGGACCACGCGCGCGGTCCCTGGTTCGCCGGCGCCGCGTACCCGGTGACCGAGGTGCGCGCGCCCGAGGGGGCGCCGTGGCCAGGCCCGGACCTCCCGCGCCTGCTCCTGGCCGCGGCCGACGCGCCGGCCGGCCGCGGCGCGACCGTCGCCGTCGACGGCGCCACGGCCGGGACGCGCGCGCCGGCGTGACCCCTGTTCCGTACGCCGAGCCCGGAAGGGGGCCGCAGCCGCATGCGGATCGACGTGGTGGACGACATCGCCGAGGCGGGCGCGGCGGAGTTCGACCGGCTCGACCGGAGCGCCGGGGCCGCGGGCTGCCACGCGTGGACCGCGCAGCGGCAGCGGGACGGCCGGTGGCGCACCGGCTACGTGCGCTGCGTCGACGGCACACGGCTGCTCGCGTTCGTCCCCTTCTACGCGCCGCGCGGCGCCACCTGGCCCGATCCCGCGTACGACCCGCGCACCTGGGGACTGCCGCAGGACGCGGTGCGGCGGGCGGACGCCGCCGACTGCCTGCTGGTGGGCGGCCACGGCGATCTGCGCACCGGCTTCCCGGTGGCCGCGCAGCTGCGGTCGCCCGCGCTGTTGCGGCCGGTGCTCGGCGCGCTCGCGGGCGTGGCGGCGGCGGAGGGCCGCGGCCTCGCGCTGCCGTACGTCTACGGCTGGGTGCGCGACGCCGTCACGGCGGTCTGCGGCGACGCGGCGGTGTGGGCGCCGCTCGGCCAGGACGCGCGGCTGCCCGGCGACGTCACCGACCCGCGCTGGACCGACCGGCTCGGCCGCAGGGCCCGGCGCAACCTGCGGGCCGACCGCGACCTGATCACCGCCTCCCGCGTCCGCGTCACCGCCGGGCGGTGGAACGACGTCGAGGACCGCGCGGCCGCGCTGATCGCCGCGCACAACCAGCGCAAGGGCCGCCCCGACCACGCGGAGTTCGTGAAGATGCGCACCCGGCTGTGGGACCGCTGTCCCGGCGTCGAACTCGTCGCGTTCACCGCCCGGTTCGGCGCCGCGGAGGGCTACACCACGGCACGCGTCTGGGCGGACGAGCTGGACATGGTCGAGATCGGGCTCGGCGGCGAGCCGGGACCCGCCCGACTGGCCGCCTACCTGGACCTGCTCGTGCACACCCCCCTGCGCTACGCCCGCGACCGCGGCCTGCGCACCATCCGCCTCGGCGCGGCGGCCCGCTCCACCAAGGAGGGCCGCGGCGCCGTGTTCGAGACGCAGTACGGAGGTTTCCTCGATGGCCCAGCGACCGCACGTCTGGCCGGGGCGGCGCGGTGACGGCGTCCGTGTCGTGGTGCTCGTCGGGCCAGGCGGCTCCCTGACGCCCACCGATCTCGTGCTGGCCTGCAAGGGGCTGGCCGAGCCGCGGTTCCTGCTCGACGCGCGCGACCCCGCGTCGGAGCCGCTGTACGAGGTGTGCCGCGCTCTCGGGCCGGCCGAGCGGGTGGACTTCGCCGATCCGGCGGCCTGCCTCGCCGCGGTCCGCGAGGCCGGCGCGGACGCCGTGACCACCTTCACCGAGCAGCTCTGCGCCCTCGCCGCGGTGCTCGACCGCGAGGCTTGCGGCTACGACGGCAACCGCGTCGCGTGGGGCCGCAAGGACCTCCAGCGCCACGCCCTGCGCCGGGCCGGCGTCTCCGGGGTCCGCTCGGCCCCCCTCCCCGACGCCGGCGCCCTGCGCGCCTTCGCGGCCGAGGTCGGCTTCCCCTTCGTCGTCAAGCCCGTCGACGGCTTCGCCAGCCGCGACACCTGGCAGCTGAAGGGACCCGCCGACGTCGACGCGTTCATGGCCGCGGCTGACGCTGACCGCCGCGCGCGCCGGGACCCCGGCCGGGACCCCGGCCCGGACACGAGGACCGGTCCGGGCGGCGTCGGCGGTGCGGGCGGCGGTGCGGGCGGCCGTGCGGGCGGCGGGTCGGCCGGCGGAGACGGCGGGGCCGACGGCTGGCCGCACGGGCTCTACGCCGAGGAGTTCATCGCGGGCCACCCGGCCGGGACGTCCTTCGTGCCCTCGTGGGTGGCCGACTACGGATCGGCCGACGTCCTGCTCGGCGGCGTGCGGCCGGACGAGCACAGCGGACCCGGAGCCCCCGCCGGGCACGACGCCCCTACCTCGGACGTCGCCGACGCCCCCGCGCTGGTCTCCTCGCGGCCGCCGCTCGCCTGGCCGTTCCGGGAGACCGGCCTGATCCTGCCGTCCCCGTTGCCCGAGGACGAGCAGCGTGCGTACGCCGCCGTGGCGCGCCGCGCGCTCGCCGCGGTCGGCGCGACCAAGGGCGCCTTCCACGTGGAGCTGAAGTCGACCGCCGCAGGTCCGGAGATCATCGAGATCAACGGCCGGATCGGCGGCTTCGTGGCCCGCGGGCTGCGGCTGGCCTCCGGCGCGGACCTGGGCCGCCAGGCGGTGGCCTGCGCGCTGGGACACCCGCCCGTGCTCGAACCGCGCTGGCGGCGCTGCGTCGCCCTGGTCCTGCACCAGCCGCCGCCCGCCGCACGGCGGGTGACGGCGGTGCCGGCCCGCGAGGCACTCGCCGCGCTGCCCGGCGTGATCGCGGTGGACATGCTGGCCGCACCCGGCGACCAGGTGCACTGGCGCCACGGGACGCTCGGCATGACCGCCCGGCTGTGGGTGGTCGGCGACGACCACGCGCAGCTGCGCGAACGCTTCGTCGGGGTGACGGAGTTCCTGGTCCACCGGATCGGCTACGCGGACGAGGCAGGGCGGCCGGTCCGCGACCGTACGTGGCTGGACGCGCTCTCCGGCGCCGGCGCCGGCTCCGGCGCCGCGCCCGGGAGCGCGCCGCGTCCCGTACCCGTCCCGGGCGCTCGCCCGCCGGGGTCCGCGCCCGCCGCACCCGCACGACCCGTTGCCGACGACCAGACGACCGTCAGGGAGGCCGAACGATGACCGCAGGCGACATGGCCGCGCTGTTCGCGCGGCTGCTGGAGACCGACATCGAGCCCGAGGACAATTTCTTCGACATGGGCGGGACGTCGGTCCTGGCGCTCCGGCTGCTCGCGGAGATCGAGCGGGCCTGGGGCACCGCTCTGGAGCTGATCGACGTGGTGGAGCACCCCACGCCCGAACTGCTGGCCGCCTACGCGGCGCGGGCCGGTGAGCAGGCGGACTCCACGGGCGGGCCGCGGTGACGGCCACGGTGTGGGACGCCGTGCTGCGGCACGCGGCGCACACGCCGCTCGCGGTCGCCCTGCGCGGCGACGGCGAGGACCTGACCTACGCGCAACTCGCCGACCGCGCCGGTGCGTTGCGCGACAGGCTCGCCGCGCACTGCCGGCCGGGCGACGTCGTGGCGCTGACCGTGGGGCGGTCGAGCGCGGCCGTCCCGGTGCTGCTCGCCGCCGCGGCACTGCGCTGCCCGGTGCTGCCGCTCAGCGCCGACAGCCCGGCGCTGCACCGGGAGTTCGTGCTGTCGGACGCCGCGCCGCGCGTCCTCGTCGCCGAGGAGCCGGACGCCGGCCTCTCCGTGCTGCCCCTCACCGCCGAGGCCCGTGCCGACGCCTCCGCCGGCGCGGACGGCCCGCGTGCCGGGGCCGAGGGCGGCGCCGCGGCGGAGGGCGGCGCCGCGGCGGAGGGCGGCGCCGCGGCGGAGGACGCCGCGTACATCATGTACACCTCCGGCTCGACCGGCCGTCCCAAGGGCGTCGTCGTCCCGCACGAGTCGCTGCTGAGCAGGCTCGACGCGCTCGCGACGGTGCCCGGGTTCGGGCCGGGGGACTCCATGCTGGCGCTCACCGCGCCGTCGTTCGACATCTCCATGGCCGAGCTGCTGATGCCGCTCGCCGTGGGCGGCACGGTCGTCTCCGCGCCGGCCGCCGCCAGGCTTGACCCGGCCGTCTTCGCCGACACGGTGCGGCGCCACCGGCCGAGCGTCGTGCAGGCCACGCCGAGCTTCTGGCGGCTGGTGCTGGCCTGGGGCTGGACCGGCGCGCCGCACGCCCGGCTGTGGTCGGGCGGCGAGGCGCTGACGCCGAGCCTGGCGGACCCGCTGGCCGGCCTCGGCGCGCAGGCGTGGAACCTCTACGGCCCGACCGAGGCGACGATCTGGGCCACCGCGGCGCGTGTCGAGGCCAGGCCGGTGCACCTGGGCGCGCCGCTGCCGGGGGCGCGGCTGTATCTGGAGGGCGAGGACGGCGCACCGGTCGACGGCCCCGGCGCGGTGGGGGAGATCATGCTCTACGGCGAGGGTCTCGCGCGCGGCTATCTGCACCGGCCCGAGCTGACCGCGGACCGGTTCCGTCTTCAGCGGACACCGGACGGCGAGCGCCGCTGCTACCGCACCGGTGACCGGGCCCGCCGGCTCCCGGACGGGCGGCTGGAGTTCATCGGCCGCGTCGACGGCCAGGTGAAGCTGCGCGGGCACCGGATCGAACCGGCCGAGGTCGAGGCGGTCGCCGAGGAGCAGCCGGGCGTCCACCAGGCCGCGGTCGTCCTCCGGTCCGGCGAGGGCGGCTCGGGCCTGGGCTCCGAACCGCACCTGGCGCTCTTCGCGGTCGCCGCGCCCGGCCTCACCGCCCGCGACGTCCGCCGCTGGCTCGCCGACCGCCTTCCCCCTCGATGCGCCCGGCCAGGGTCCGGCTGCTCCCGGTCCTGCCGCGGACCCCCGCGGGCAAGATCGACCGGGTGCGGCTCGCCCAGGAGCCCTGACCGATCCGCCCGCTGTCCTCGCGGGTCGTCCCCGCCGGTCGTCCTCGGTGGCCGTCCCCGTCGGCCCTCCGCGCCGGTCGTCCCCGTCGGTCGTCCCCGCCGGCCCGGACGCCTGGGCGCGGCCGGGGGATCGGCCCGCGCGGCTCACCCCGCCGCGAGCGACAGCTCCGCGTCCGGGTCGGCCGCGTGGGCGTCGAGGATGGTCAGGTAACGGCCGACCATGTCGGCGACCGCGGCGGAGGAGAACTCGTCGCGGCGGTACTGGACGGTGCCGGCGTAGCGGCCGGGCCCGACCAGGCCGACGACCCAGAGCATGCCGTCGGCGAGGTCGGGGCACTCGCCCTCGGGGGGCGCCTCGTGGTGGGACTCGGCGTAGCGCAGGTCGCCGGCGGTGCCGGTGCGGCCGTGCAGCGGCGACTGGACCATCTCGAAGGTCGGCGCGATACGCCCGGTCAGCCCGTCCGGGCCGAACAGGTCGGGCGCGACGCGGTCGATGTCGCCGAACAGCACCTCGTGGGAGAACGCCTCGACGCAGGTCTCGCGGGCGCGGCGGACGACGTCGCGGAAGGAGGCCGCCCCGGCCAGGTCGGTGCGCAGCGGCAGCATGTTGATGAACAACCCCACGGTGTCGCGGAAGGAGGGCTCGGCGCGCCCGGAGCTGAAGGTGGTCACCGTCAGGTCGGTGCCGCCGCCGAGGCCGTGCGCCAGCAGGTAGAACGCGGACAACATCACCATGTACGGGGTGCTGCCGGTCTCCGCGGCCAGCCGCTGCACCGCCGCTCCGGTCGCCGCGCCGACCTCGAAGTTGCGCATGACGTACGCGCCGCGCCCCGGCTCCGGCCGGGCCGGAGGGGACGCGGGGATGGAGAACGCCTCGGCGCCCCGCAGGCGTTCACGCCACAGGCCCAGGTCGGCCGGCTCCTCGCCGCGCTGCCTGCGGGCGGCCTCCGCCAACGCGTGCTCGCGGTACTGGCGGACCTCGGGGAGCGCGGCCGGGCCGTGCCCGGTCCGCTCGGCGTAGAAGGCGGCGAGGTCGCGCATCACCACCTGCGCCGACCAGGCGTCGCCCGCGCTGTGGTGCATGGTCAGCACCAGCACCGCGTCGTCCGCCGCGAACCGGCCGAGCACCGCGCGCAGCAGCGGCAGGTCGCGCACGTCGAAGTCCTCGGTGGACGCGTCGGCCAGCACGTCGTCGCTCAGCCGGTCGCGCTCCGGCCCGGCGGGCGCGGGCAGTTCGCGCACGGTGAGCCGGACGGGCTTGGCCGCCTCCACGACCTGGTAGCGGGGACTGGCCTCGCGCACCACGACGGTGCGCAGGCTCTCGTGCCGCGCCACCACGTCGTCCAGCGCGCCCTGCAGCGCCGCGACGTCGAGCGGCCCGGTCAGCCGCCAGCTGTTGATCATCAGGTGCCGGACGCCGAACGCGCCGCTCTCGCTGCCCTTGTCCATCACGCAGAAGAAGTCCTGGCACGGCGACAGCGGCAGAGCGTCGGGCGGCGCCGCGGCGGCCGGCGTCCCGGCGTCCCCCGCGTCACCCCGGGCTCCGCGGCGGCGCCCCGGGCCTGCGCCCGCTCCAGCGGGCCGTCGGCGGTGATGCCGAGCCGCTGCGCGAGCCGGTTGGGAGTGGGCGCCTCGAACAGCTCCGACAGGGCGACCTCGGCGCCCAGCTCCTCGCCGATCCGCGACACCAGCAGCATCGCCGACACGGACTGGCCGCCGTACTCGAAGAAGTTCTCGTCGGGCCCGAAGTCGTCGCGGTCCAGCGCCCGGGCGAACAGCGTGCACAAGGTCTCGGCCACCACTGCAACCTCTCCTCGACGATGCCTTCCCTCATCGTCGGAAGCGGCTTCGCCGCGCCGCATCTCCCGTGTTGCCGCGTCGCACGGGTTCGCCGCCGCGGACGCCGGTGCCCGCGTCAGCGCCGGAGCGACGGCACGGAGCCCGGTGCCTCAAGGGCGCCGAGCCGGCCGTCCCGTCGGTGGGCCAGTGCCCGGCCCATGCGAAAATCTATCGTGGCCGCAGTAGACATTCTGCGACAGCATCGCTAGGGTTTCTCTTGTAACCGAGATCGAGTGGGCCCGGCAGAGACGAACTGCCGGGCGGTGACACCCGCAGTTGCAGGACGGTGCGGTGGTGGAGTCCCGAAGCCGGAGTGGTCGCAGGATGGCGGCGGGGCTGACGGCCGGACCGGGTGGCCCGCAGTCATCAGGGGCCGCCGCGAGGAAGTACCGCATGTTCGCAGTACCGCTTGGCAAGTGATCGATCCCCAGAGGGAAGGACGGAGGGGCCAGGCGCCATCAGGATCGCCCGGGTGGAGGTCGTGAGCCCGGGTACCGTAGGACATCGACAGTGAGGTGGTCTTCGGTCAAGCAACCGCGATCCCCGCGATCCCGGCGGCATTTCGGCCGGGTCCGTGGCAACAGAGGGCCGGCGCAGTACCCAGGCCGGCCGGTGGTGTAGTAGTTCCTTCGGGGTCCTGGCACCGTGTGGTGCCAGGACCCCTCCATGCGTTCCACAGAGAGGTGCGATGACAGCAGACGACTCGTTCGGCCGTCTCGACGACGATGACTTCCCCGCTTTCACGATGGGCCGCGCCGCGGAACTCCTCGGCACCACTCCCGGGTTCTTGCGCGCCATCGGAGAAGCCCGACTGATCACCCCGCTGCGCTCGGAGGGCGGCCACCGGCGCTACTCCCGCTACCAACTGCGGATCGCCGCCCGCGCGCGGGAACTCGTCGACCAGGGCACGCCCATCGAGGCGGCCTGCCGGATCATCATCCTTGAGGACCAGCTCGAAGAGGCCCAGCGCCTCAACGCCGAGTACCGCCGCGCCGCCTCCCAGGGCGGGGAGGGTGCGCGATCCGAGCTCCCGGACGTGCGGACCGACGACTGACCGGGCTGGGCGGGTGTTTCCCGTCCGCCCGACTTCTCCGTCGAAAGGCGACGCTGCGGGCGGAACATTATCTGTTCCCGCCGGATGAGAGTTTGCCGTTCCGCGCGAACGGTTTGATTCACCGGTAAGGCGACGTGCCGCTACCGCCCGTACATCGCCCTGTCCGTGTGATAGTGTCGATCGCAGTTGCAGTTGTGGTTTCCCCATTCTCCCATCGCTCCGTCGGCCCCAGCGGCCTCCGGAAGCGTTTCTTGTTTCCGGTCGTCTTCCGGGCGGGGCATCATCGCGGCGACCCGGCATCCGCGGATTGCGGGACCGGAGTACTGCCCCGAGAGGAGAATGCGACATGGCGTCCGGCACGGTGAAGTGGTTCAACGCAGCCCGGGGATTCGGCTTCATCGAGCAGGACGGCGGCGGTGCAGACGTGTTCGCCCACTTCTCGAACATCGCTGTCCGGCATCTCAGTGAGCTGGTCGAGGGCCAGAAGGTCACCTTCGATATCGCGTCGAGTCCGAAGGGCCTGACGGCGGAGAACATCGTTCCCGCCTGAAGTCGAACGCGCCACCCCGATCTGCGCTCGCATTCCATTCGGCCCGTTTCTGCGATTCCCTGCCGCGTTGTTCCGCAGTGAGAATTCCTTGATGCGCGCCGTCCCGTATCGAGGAAGGGTTTCCTTGAATTCCACACGTATGAACAGCCGTAGTTCCCGCAGTCGCAGAAGCCGTTTCGGCTCAGCGGCCCCGAGTCGTTCCCAGAGCCGGAGCCGTGCGGGCGGCCAGGGCCGACGGCCCGCGGTGGCCTCGGGGGAGTTCGCCCCGCCGAGGACGACCACTCCGGCGCTCCCCGCCGTCGAGACGTTCGCCGATCTCGACATGCCTGCGCAGTTGTTGGCCGCGCTCACCGTTGAGGGCGTGCGCGTTCCGTTCCCGATCCAGGGCGCGACCCTGCCGAACACCCTCGCGGGCCGGGACGTCCTCGGCCGTGGACGTACCGGCTCCGGCAAGACCCTCGCCTTCGGTCTGGCTCTGCTGGCCCGTATCGCCGGGCAGCGCGCCGAGCCCCGCCGGCCGCTGGCCCTGATCCTCGTGCCGACGCGTGAGCTGGCGCAGCAGGTGACGGACGCGCTGGCCCCCTACGCCCGGGCGGTGAAGCTGCGCCTGGCCACCGTCGTGGGCGGAATGCCGATCGGCAGGCAGACCGCCGCGCTGCGCGGCGGCGCGGAGGTCGTCGTCGCGACGCCGGGACGTCTGAAGGACCTCATCGACCGCGGCGACTGCCGGCTGGACCAGGTCGCGATCACCGTGCTGGACGAGGCCGACCAGATGGCCGACATGGGCTTCATGCCCCAGGTCACGGCGCTCCTGGAACAGGTCCGCCCCGAGGGCCAGCGCATGCTGTTCTCCGCCACCCTCGACCGGAACGTCGACCTCCTGGTCCGCCGCTACCTCACCGACCCGGTCGTCCACTCCGTCGATCCCTCCGCGGGCGCGGTCACGACGATGGAGCACCACGTCCTGCACGTCCAGGAGACCGACAAGCACCGGACGACCATCGAGATCGCGGCCCGCGAGGGCCGGGTCATCATGTTCCTGGACACCAAGCGTGCCGTCGACCGGCTGACGCGGGACCTGCTGAACAGCGGGGTGAGAGCCGCCGCCCTGCACGGGGGGAAGTCGCAGCCGCAGCGCACCCGGACCCTGGCCCAGTTCAAAGCCGCCGACGTCACCGTGCTCGTGGCCACGAACGTCGCGGCGCGCGGCATCCACGTCGACAATCTCGACCTCGTCGTCAACGTCGACCCGCCCGCCGACCACAAGGACTACCTCCACCGGGGCGGCCGTACCGCGCGGGCAGGCGAGTCCGGCAGCGTCGTCACGCTGGTCACCCCCGGCCAGTCGCACGCGATGACCCGCCTCATGGCAGCCGCCGGCATCGTGCCACGGACCGCGCAGGTACGCCCCGGCGCGGAGGACCTGCGCAGGATCACCGGCGCGCAGGCCCCCTCCGGTGTTCCCGTGACGATCACCGCGCCGGCGACCGAGGGCGGCAAGGGCGGTAAGGGCAGCCCGGCCTCCCGCGGTCGACGCCGTTCCGCCGCGGCTTCCCGACGCGCACCCGTCCGGAAGCCCTCCTTCGAGGCGGCCGCCTGACACCTCCCCGTGGGGCGGGACCAGGGAAACGACGTGCGGGCGGCGGCCGTCACCGGCCGCTGCCTCACTCCGTGAGTGCCCGCCCTATCCGGTCGAGGTCGTCGAGGAGCGCGGTGAGCCGTTCCTCGGGGATCGCGTGGATCATGCGGGCTTCGACCGCGTAGACGGCCTCCTGCGCCGCCTTCAGGCGGCGGCGCCCCTCGTCGGTGAGGGCCGCGGGGCGGGCCCGGCCCGTCGCGACGGTGGCGGGCCGAGTGAGCAGACCGCCGTCCTGCAGGCCGCGCAGGACGACGTTCATCGACTGGCGGGTGACGAAGGTGGCGCGCGCCAGGTCCGCGTTGGACATCCCCGGCCGGGCGGCCAGCACTTCCAGGCAGGCGTACTGCGGCACGGTCAGGCCGTGCTCGCGCAGCACCCGGTCCATGGCGCCGCGCAGCGCGGCGTGGGCGCGTTTGAGCCGGTAACCCACGTGATCGAGCACGTCCTGGGCGGGGTGGGGCGGCTCGGGCGGCGACGTGTCGTGCATGTCCATGTGGTGACATCAAGGGGGTCGAGGTCCGGCGTCGAGTATGTCACGGTCCTGACATCGCGCGAAAGGCGCGCCGGGGCCGTCGCCGACGAGGACCCCGCCGGGGCCCGGGTTTCGGGCCCCGGCCCCTGTGTCGCCCTGGTCCGCGCGCCGGACGTCACGCGCGGCGGCTCGCCTTGACCGATGTCAGACTCCTGACATACGCTCGGGTATGTAAGGAAGCTGACATGAAAGGTCCCGCCATGCCCGTCACCGGTCCCGACTTCATCTCGCTCCAGGCGCGCGACCTCGCCGCTTCGCAGGCGTTCTACGAGCAGTACCTCGGCCTCGTCCGCTCGCAGGCGGGTCCGCCGCACGCGGTCGTCTTCGAGACGAAGCCGATCGCGTGCGCGCTGCGCGACCTCGTGCCCGGTACCGACCTCGACTCCGTGCCCCAGCCCGGCATCGGCGCCGCGATCTGGCTCCACGCCACCGACGTCCAGGCCATCCACGACGCCCTCGCCGCCGACGGGCACACCATCGTCTCCGCCCCGATCGACGGCCCCTTCGGCCGCACCTTCACCTTCGCCGACCCCGACGGCTACCAGGTGACGCTGCACGACCGGGTCTGACCCCTCCGTCCCGGCCTTCGCGGCGACCGGGACCGGCACGCGCCCGCGGGCCCGCCTCCGCAGGGTCCGCGACCCGCGGGCGCCGGGTTCCCGTGGGCCGTTCAGAAGCGCCGCCAACGCCCCTCGGAGACGATCTCGACGACCCCGTCGGCCACCTTGACGGCGGTCTCGTCGTCGATGGCGTAGGCCGGGTTCGGCAGGGTGGCCGCCCACCGCTCGGCGTCGGCCATGGTGTTTTCCGGCAGGTCGGGGTGGTCCAGGTGCGGGAAGAGGGAGAAGTCGACGAGGCCCAGGGTCTCGTCGCTCACGGCGGGCGGCTCCCATGCGACGAAGTCCTCGCCGATGCGGGGCGTCATCACCATGCTGCCGGCGCTCAGCCCGACCCACACCTTCCCGTGCAGGGAGGGGAGCAGCTCCGCCAGCCCGGACTGCCGCATCCAGTGGCACAGATAGAGCGCGTCCCCGCCGTCGGCGAGCAGGACGTCCGCCTCCCGCACCCACGGCAGCCAGCGCTCCACGCCGATGCTGGGCAGGGCGGTGAGCTCCAGGACGCCCATGGACCGCCAGCCGAGCTCGCACATCGGGGTGCTGGAGCGCCCGGTGATGAAGCGCCAGGCTCCGGCCGGGCTCCCCATGGGGTGTCCGTAACCCGCGGTGGGGATGCACAGGGCGTCGGCCTCCCCGACTGGCTTGCCCAGGAGGTCGACCAGGGCCCGCCGGATGCTGGGGTTCTTCACCCCGGCGGAGGTGAGGAGCATGTTCACGATGCCTCCAAGGCGGGGGTCGTCGTCCCTGCGGACAGGGTGCTGGAGCCCGTCGTGGCAGGCGGGCGGCCGGAGGTGGCCCTGGCTGGTCGCAGTGTGGCACGCGGGACCGACACCGCCCCGGGCGGTCACCGCCCGGCCCGGTCACCGCCCCGAGCGGTCACCGCCCGACCCGGTCACCGCCCCGCGCGGCGCCGCCACGCGGCCCGACCGCGGATTCGAACTCGGCCGCGACGTCGACTCCTCGGTCCCTCCGTCGGGCCTGGGCCGTCACCAATGCGCCGGTTGTGCGTTGTGGTTGTCGTGGCGTCAGGAGTGACGATTCTGCATCGCGTGGGACGCGGGCGGGGCCGGCTCCGCGGCGCCCGTCGTCGAGCGGGCCGGGAGCGGTACGGAGTGTGCGGTGGGTACGGGGATGCGTGGGGACGGAGCGGGGATGCCGTCCAGTCATGAGGACGGGGCGCCCGGCGCTCTCGTCGGACGGGAGCGGGAGCGCAGGAAGCTGGCCGGACTGGTGGCCCGGGAACGGCTGGTGACGGTCACCGGGCCCGCGGGCATGGGCAAGAGGCTGGCCGCGGCGGTGGTGGCCGCGGGCGGCCACGGCCGCGACGGCGACCGGCAGTGCCGGGTCCGGATCGCGTGGCCCGGCGAGGCCGAGGCGAACGTCCAGGCCGATCCCGGCCGCCTGGCCGCGGCGATCCTCGCGGCGGTCACGGGCCGGGGTACGCCCACCGCGGACGCCGGTCAGCAGATCGGTCCGGGCGCCGGTCAGGAGACCTCTTCGGGAGCCGGTCAGGCAGTCGGTCGGGGAGCCCGTCGGGACATCCGGCCGGGCGCCGGTCAGGACAACGGTCCGGGCGCCGGTCCGGGAATCGGTCCCGGGATCGGTCCGGGGATCGGTCCGGCCGCGCTGGTCGAGTCGCTGCCGCGCTCGGACTTCCTGCTGTTCCTCGACGACGTCGATCCGTGGCACGCCGAGTCCGTGGGCCTGGTACAGACACTGCTCGCGGCGCGGCCGGCGTTACGGGTGCTGGTCACGGCCCGCCGACCGCTGGGCCTGGGGGACGAACGGGTGCTGCGGCTCGGCCCGTTGGGCTGCGAGCCGTTGCGGGGCCGCCGTCCGGCGCCGGCGGTGGAGCTCTTCCTGGACCGGGCGCGGGCCGCCGGGCGCAGGGCCGGGGTCCCCGCCGGGGCCACCGAGTTCGACGCCCGGGATCTGGCCGCCGTGCGCGACGTCTGCGAGGTGCTCGGCGGGCTGCCGCTGGCGATCGAGCTGGCCGCGGAGCAGACGGCCCGCTTCCGGGTGGCCGAAGTGGCGGCGATGCTCCGCGACCACCAGTGCTGGCTGCGCAGTTCCCACCTCTCCGTCCCCCGGCACAGGTCGCTGCGCGACGCCGTCGGCTCCGCCTACGCGCTCGCCGACCGCGGCGAGCGGACCGTGTGGGCCCGGGCGAGCGTCCTGCCCGGCGCCTTCGCCGAGTGGACGGCGGAACTGGTCTGCGCCGGCGGTTCCGTCGCCCCGGCCGACGTCCCCGCGTGCCTGGTACGCCTGGCGGCGGCCGGGGTGCTCGACGTCGTCCACGAGGACCGGAACGGGCCGGCCGCAGGTCCGGGGCCGTATTACCGGATGTCGGCGCCGGCCCGGGAGTTCGGCGCCGAACGGCTGCGGGAGGCCGGGGAGTTCGAGGTGGCGGCGGAGCGCCGCGCGCTGCACTGCCGCCAGGTCGCCGCCGTGGCGGGAAACCTGTGGGACGCCGGCAGCCAGCAGGACGCCCTCGCGCTGGTCGGGCAGGAGGCCGAAACGCTCGACGCCGCGCTCCGACACGGCCCGGACGACCCGGAGCTGGTCGGCCTCGCGTTGGAGACGGTCCTGGACCTGTGGTTCTGGTGGGCCGTCCACGACCGGGGCGACGAGGGTCTGCACCACCTGTTCGCCCTGCTGCCCCTGTGCGACGTGCGCCGTCCGGAGACCGCGCGCGGACTGTGGCTGGTCGCGTGGCTGGTCGCCTGCAACGACGCCGAGGGCGCGACCGCGCTGCTGCGCCACGCCTGGCCGACCGCCGTGACGGCGGGCGACAGCGCGACCGTCGGCCGCATCGCCCACGTGCACGGCGTCCTGTCCCTGTCCCGGCACGATCTCGCCGCGGCGGCGGACCACTTCGCCGAGGCCGCGGACACCATCCCGCGCGGCGCGCCGGGCGGGCCCCCGCCCGCCGTCAGCCACGCGGCCAGGGCCGTCACCCTGGCCGCGGTCGCCCCGGCGGCCGCCCGTCGCGCCGTCCGCCGCGCGGCGGCCCAGACGGACCCCGCGACCGACGCCTGGGCCAGCTACCTCGCGCGTTACGCCCTGGCCGTCGTGGACCACGCCGGCGGACGCCGCACCAGGGCATGGCGCAGGACCCGACGCATGCTGGCCGCGCCCGAGGGCGCGGTCGCCGGCCGGCGCGCCCGTGCCGCGGTCCGCCGGCTCGCCGAGGACGTCGAGGCCGGCCGGACCCCGACCGCCTTCGGCTACCCGCCCGCGTCGACGGCCACCGGCCTGCCGACCGGCCTGACCGACGGCAGGGGGTCCGTCACCTGTTCACGGTCCCCCTGGGGATAGGGCGTACGGGGGGATCGTGAACGACGACACCGAGGAACTCATGCGGCGCGCGGGCGCGTTCTACGCGACGTCGACGCCCGAGGGCGCCTTCGACGCGCTGCACGCGCACGCCGCGCCGGCGCTGATCCGGCAGGTGCTCCTGCTCACCGGGAGCCGCAGACGCGCCTTCGAGTCCGTGGAGTTCGCGTTCCGTCACGCCTGGCAGCACTGGCCCGAGGTCTGTCTCGACTCCGACCCGGTGCGCTGGCTGCGCGCCCGTGCGCACGAGTACGCGCTGTCCCCGTGGCACCGGTTGCACCGGAGCCCCCCGCCCGGCCCGCACTTACCCGGGCACGCGCCGGACGTGCTCAGGCGGACGCTGCTCCTGCTGCCGCCGCAGCACCGCCGCACCGTCGTCCTGTGCGACGGCCTCGGCCTGACGCCCTCGCAGGCAGCGGCCGAGATGGAGTCCAGCACCCAGGCCGCCGTCCACCGGCTCCGCCACGCACGGGCCGCCCTCAGCCTGTGCCTTCCCGCACCGCGCGACGCGTCCGCGGCGCGGTCCGCGCTGCGGACCCTCCTGGCCGGGGAGTCGACCGCGACGATGGCCACGGCCCGCTCCCTGCGCCTCGCCGGGGAGCGCCGGGCCCAGGCGATGGTCGGCCTGGTCTGCTCGGTCGTCGTGCTGTTCGTCGGACTGGTCACCTACCTCATGCTCGGCGGCGCATAGCGCCCGGCCCCGGGCACCCTGCCCAACTGCCCTGCCCCCGGCGCCCGGCCCCATGTGCCCGGCCCCGGGTCACCAGGCCCCAGGTGCCCGCCCCCGTCGGCGTCGGGAAGCGGGCGTGTATCGAATGTCGTGGCCCGTGCGGCGTTGCGCCACGAGGCCGTAACAGGCGCTGACATGGGCAGACGGCGATGCCAAGGTCGTTTCGGGCCGGGGATTCCCGGCCGGCGGGCGAAGCCGCCCGCGGCGCGGCCCCGGTCCCGTGGGCCGGCGTCGAACAGTCGGACAAGCGTCGAAGAGGAAAGAAGGACATCATGCGCGTCAGGACCGCTCGCCGGAGTCTGTCGGCCGCCGTGCTCGCCACCGCGGGGCTGGCGCTAGTCACCGCCTGCGGATCGCAGAGCACCGACTCCGCGGACCGTCCTCCCGCCTCCGCCACGACATCCGCCACGATGTCGGCCGACACGACCGGCGGCGCCGGCGGTTCACCGGCGGCCACGGGCACCCCGCGCACCGCCGCGACGCCCGCCGCCACCGCGGGCGTCACCAGCGCCGGCACCAAGGGCTCCTCCGCGACCACCATGTCGGGCACCGCGCACACGTCCCACGCGAAGTGCACCGACCGGATCGACTACGCGGGCGACCCGCGGTCCAACGCCGAGATCAACAGCATCGGCGAGCAGACCGGCACGTGCCCGCCGGTGACCACCACCGGCAGCGGCACCGCCGACGCCGGCGACCGGACCACGATCGTCGGGAGGCTGACGTACCTCGCTCCCGGCAAGCTGACCGTCACACCGCAGAGCGGCGGCACGGAGCGGGCGTTCCTGGTCTCCAACGCCACCACGATCCTCGGCGCGGCCGCGATCTGCTCCGACACCGACGGCCGGGTGACCATCGACAGCGACGGGTACGGCACCTCCGCCTGCTCCGTCGACCAGCTGGAGACCGCCGCGAAGACCGGCAGTGTGAGCGTCCGCGTCACCATGGACACCCGTTCCGGCGGCGCCGAGACGGTCGCCGAGAAGTACCACCCGTAGAGGGCCGCGGCCCGCCGGCGCGCGTCAGGTCGCCGCCGGCGCGCCCGGGACCGGACCCGCGCCCTGCGCGCCGCGGTCCGCCGCCGGCTGCGGCGCGTGGTGGGCGCGGCGGTAGGCCACCGGGGACAGGCCCACATGGGCGTGGAACTGCTTGCGCAGCGTCACCGGGTCGCCGAAGCCGCAGGCCGCGGCGATCCGCGCCACGGTCAGGTCGGTGGACTCCAGCAGCAGGCGCGCGTGCGCCAGCCGCCGCTGGGCCAGCCACTTGAGCGGGCTGATGCCCGCCTCGCCGCGGAACCGCCGGGTGAACGTCCGCACGCTCATGTGCGCGTGCCGTGCCATGTCCTCCAGCGTCAACGGCTCGGCCAGCCGTTCCAGCGCCCACTGCCGGGTCGCCGAGGTGGAGCGGTCGGTGTCCCGCGGCACCAGGTGCTCGATGAACTGGGCCTGCCCGCCCTCCCGCCACGGCGCGGCCACGCAGCGCCGCGCCGCGGCCGCCGCCACCGCGGCCCCGTGGTCCCGGCGCACCAGGTGCAGGCACAGGTCGATGCCGGCCGCCCCGCCCGCGGAGGTCAGCACCCGTCCGTTGTCGACGAACAGCACGTCCGGATCGACCTCCACGGCAGGGAACGTGCGCGCGAAGGTGTCGCACAGCGTCCAGTGCGTGGTGGCCCGGCGGCCGTCCAGCAGGCCGGCCGCCGCGAGCAGGAAGGCCGAGGTGCACAGGCTCACGACGCGGGCCCGCGGGCGCACCGACGCCAGCGCCGCGGCGAGGTCGGCCGGCAGCGTCCCGGTGGCGAGCAGGTGCTCGGTGGGCTCCTGGGTGGCGATCACCACGGTGTCCGCGGTCCGCAGCAGGGACTCGTCGTGGTCGACCACGATCGCGAAGTCCTCGTGGGTGCGGACCGGGCCGCCGCCCAGCGAGCAGGTGCGCACGGAGTACAGGCGGGTCCCGTCGGCGGTGCGCGCCTCGTTGAACACCCGGGCCGGGATGCCCAGGTCCAGGGGCAGCACTCCGTCGAGGGCGAGGACGGCGACACGGTGCGGTGACATGGCCGGAATGGTACGACAGGTGTCCCCCCGGCCACTCATCCGCCTCCGCGCACGCCCGGCAGGGTGGAACCCGCCGGACCTCGGTCCGGCAGGACAGCGCACGAGACGGAGATGAGCGAGGAACATGAGCGAGCACACCACCACGCCGGCGGGCGAGGACACCACGCGGGCGGCCGGGCACACCGCCGTACCGGCGGCCGAGCCCACCATGCGGGCCGTGACCATCGCGGGGTTCGGCGGACCCGAGGTGCTGACCTGGGAACGGGTCGCCAGGCCCGAGCCGCTGGCGACCGAGGTGCTGGTGCGCGTGCACGCGGCGGGGGTCAACCCGGTGGACTGGAAGACCCGGGCCGGCCGGGGCATGGCCGGACTGCAGAAGCTGCCGCTGATCCTCGGCTGGGACGTCTCGGGAGTGGTCGAGGAGGTCGGCTTCGGCGTCACCACGCTCGCGCCCGGCGACGAGGTCTACGCGATGCCGTGGTTCCCGCGGCCCGCGGGGGCCTACGCGGAGTTCGTCACCGCGCCCTCCCGGCACTTCGCCCGCAAACCCGCCTCCCTCGGCCACGTGGAGGCCGCGGCACTGCCGCTGGCGGCGCTCACCGCGTGGCAGGCGCTGGTCGACACCGCGGACGTGCGGCCCGGGCAGCGGGTGCTGGTGCACGCCGCGGCCGGCGGCGTCGGACACCTGGCGGTGCAGTTCGCCAAGCACCTGGGCGCCGAGGTGGTCGCGACCGCCAGTGAGCCCCGGCACGCCTGGCTCAAGGAACTGGGCGCGGACCTGACCGTCGACTACACCCGGCAGCGGTTCGAGGAGGCGACCGGCGAGGTCGACGTCGTCATCGACCTGGTCGGCGCGGCGGACCGCACCGACGAGCGCTCGGTGGCCGTGGTCCGCCCGGGCGGCCTGGTCGTCTCGATCCCCGGCGGCGTCTCGGACCGCCTGGCCGCCGCCGCCGGCCGGGCCGGGGTGCGCACCAGCCCCTTCCTGGTGGAGCCGGACTCCACCGCGCTGACCACGATCGCCGGACTCGTCGACTCCGGCGCGGTCCGCGTCGAGGTGGCGGACACCTTCCCGCTGGCACGGGCCGCCGACGCCCACCGCTCCGGCGAGAGCGACCGCACCCGCGGCAAGCTCGTGCTCACCGTCGTCGACTGAACGCCCCTCCGCGGGAGTCGGGCCCCGGGTGCCGGGCGGAAAGCCGGCTGCCTCTACGATCTGGCGTCGGCCCGACCGGGCCTGACGCCAGGTCAGCGGCACAGCGCTGCCGAACGAACGAGTGAGGGTGGGGATTGTCCAGGCTGTCCAAGCACAGACTGTCCAGGACAGGCCGTTACATCGCCTGGGGCGCGGTGGGCGCGGCCGTCGTGGCGGGGGGAGTGGTCATGGCGCAGACGTCGATGGCCGCGACGACCTGGCCCGCGCAGCGGACGTTCACCGGGCGGGCCTTCGACGCCTGCGCGGCGCCGTCGGCCGCGGCGATGAAGGCGTGGCGGTCCGACGGCTACTACGGCGCCGCGGCCGTCTACGTCGGCGGCAGGAACCGCGGCTGCGCGCAGCCGAACCTCACCGCGTCCTGGGTGAAGACGGTCAGCGCGTCCGGCTGGAAGCTCGTGCCGATCTACGTCGGCGCCCAGCCGCCGTGCCGGACCGGTACCAGCAAGGAGAAGATCACCGCGGCGACGGCCGCCGCGCTCGGCGCGAGCGACGGCAACGACGCGGTCGCCAGGGCCGCGGCCCTCGGCATGAAGGCCGGCTCCGCGGTCTACCTCGACATGGAGTCGTACGACATCACCAACACCTCGTGCGACAACGCGGTGCTGACGTACGTGCGCTCCTTCACCAAGACGCTGCGCGCCAAGACGTACCGGGCCGGCTACTACGGCTTCACGTCCTCCAGCGCCAAGGCGGTCGCCACCGCGACGAACCGCACCGACCTGCCGGGCAACCTCTGGTACGCCCTGTACGACGGCAAGGCGACCACGACGACGGACTGGCCCTGGGCGGCCGGCCTGTACACCGATCACAGCCGCGGTCACCAGTACACCGTCAACAGCAAGGAGACCCGCAAGGGGTACACCATCACCGTCGACCGCGACGCGTGGGACGGCCCGGTCGCGATCGTCTGACCGCAGCCCGGCCGCTCTGAGCACCAGGGCCCGCCCGGCGCCTCCGGGCGGGCCCCGCGCGTTCCCGGGCCGGCCGGGGCGGGGCGGTCAGGCCAGGAGGGAGCCGAGGAGGGCCGGGTCGACGTTGCCGCCGGAGACGAGTGCGACCGTGCGGCCCGGGGGGAGTTCGGCGGCGCGGGAGAGATAGGCCGCGGTCGTCACGGCGCCGCTCGGCTCGGCGACCAGCCGGGCGCGCAGGGCCAGGACGCGGATCGCGTCGCGGATCTCGTCCTCGGTGACCGTGACCATCGCGTCGACCACCTCCCGCAGGTGGGCGAAGGTGAGGTCGGAGGGCTGGGCGCGCAGGCCGTCGGCGATCGTACGGGCCCGGTCGGCGGTGGGCCAGTCCACGCGGTGGCCGAGCCGCAGCCCCTCGGTCGCGTCGGCGGCCAGTTCGGGCTCGACGCCGATGACGCGGGCCCGCGGGCACCGCGCCCTGATCGCCGCCCCGACACCCGAGGCCAGCCCGCCGCCGCTGACCGGCACCAGCACCACCTCGACGTCCGGCAGGTCCTCGGCGATCTCCAGGCCCGCGGTGCCCTGCCCGGCGATGATCGCCGGGTGGTCGAACGGCGGCACCAGCGTCAGCCCGCGCGCCGCGGCCAGCTCGTGGGCCTTCGCCTCGTGTTCGTCGATCGGCACCTGGACGACCTCCGCGCCGTACGCACGGGTGGCCTCCACCTTGACCCGCGGCGCGATGTCCGGGACGACGATCACCGCCGGCACGCCGAAGTGCCGCGCCGCGTACGCGACGGCCTGCGCGTGGTTGCCGCTGGAGTACGTCACGACACCCCGGGCGCGCGCCGCGTCGTCGAGCGAGGCGACCGCGTTGAACGCCCCGCGCAGCTTGAACGCCCCGATGGGCTGGAGGTTCTCCGGCTTGAGCCACAGCGACCCGCGCGGGTCCCAGGTCTGGAAGAGCAGCGGCGTGCGCACCGCGACGCCCTCCACGCGCTTCGCGGCGGCCTCGATGTCGGCGATCGTCACCAGTTCCATGCGCCGAGTATGGACCAGCCGTCCGCGCGGACTCACGGCCGGCTGGGGCCGGGCCGGCCGCCGCCAACGCCCTGGCCAGGTCGAGCGTCCTGGCCACCGCCCGGGCGGGGTCGGTGACGGGGAACAGGGCGTGCCGTATCCGGCGCGTCGCGTCGACCACGAGCACGGCCGGCCGGAGGCGCAGCCGGTCGGCGTCGCGGAGGACCGGCAGCCGCAGCGCCGCGGTGACCTGGTGCCGGTGGTCGCTGAGCAGCGGGTACGGAAGCGCCCCGGCGGACGCGGGGAGTTCGGCGAGTCCGGCCAGTTCGCGCGGCGGTTGCAGGCCCATGCCGCGCACGGCGACGCCGGCCCCGCGCAGCTCCGGCCAGGCGTCGGCGAACAGCCGGTGTCCGGCCGCGGCGGGGGCCGCCGGGTCCTGGCCCCCCGTCATGTCGCCGCCGGGGAAGGTGAACAGCACGGTCGCCCGGGCGTCCGCCGGCGCCGGCGGCTCGGCCGCCCCGTGCGCCCCCGGGAGTTCGACGTCGGGCAGCGGCGTCCCGGTCAGCCCTTGGAGGCGCGCGCGACCGACGCTGTCCGGGTCCGCGCCGGCGCTCGCGCCCCCGTCCCCGTCCGCGCCCCCGTCCGTGACCTCGCCGCCCGCGACCGTGCCCGGTGCGGCCTCGTCCTGCGCCGCGCCCGGCGTGACCTCGTCCTGCGCCGCGTCCCCTTCGCCCGGCATCCACCGGTCCCCCCAGTCCTGGAGCGCCACCAGCACCGGGAGCAGCGCCTCGCCCGCGTCGGTGAGCAGGTACTCGTAGCGGGTCGGGCGCCGCTGGTAGAGGCTGCGGCGCAGCACCCCGCGGGCGACGAGCGCGTTGAGCCGCTCGGTGAGCAGCTTGCGGGACAGCCCCAGCTCGGCGGCGATCGCGTCGAAGCGGACCCGGCCGCGGGCCACTTCGCGCAGCACCAGGACGTTCCACCAGTCGCCCGTCACGACCGCGGCCCGCGCGATGCCGCACGTCGCGTCGGCGTTGTGCATCTTCATGACGCCATAGTAGATTCCTTTTCTGAACTCACTTTGTTTCGAATGGGAACTTATGGCCCGCCGCGGCGCGGGCCCGACGTGGGGAGACGCACATGACCGCCATCAGCCGGGTCGTCGCACGGGAGATCATCGACAGCCGGGGCAACCCGACCGTCGAGGTGGACGTGGAGCTGAAGGACGGGTCGCTCGGCCGCGCGGCCGTGCCCTCGGGCGCCTCGACCGGCGCCCGCGAGGCCGTCGAGCTGCGGGACGGCGACCCCGCGCGCTTCCACGGCAAGGGCGTGAGGCGCGCCGTGGACGCCGTCAACGAGGGCATCGCGGACGCGGTCGTCGGGCTGCACGCCGAGGACCAGGCGGCGGTCGACGGCGCCATGATCGCGCTGGACGGCACCCCGACGAAGTCCCGCCTGGGCGCCAACGCGCTGCTCGGCGTCTCCCTCGCCACCGCCAAGGCCGCCGCGGCCGCGCACCGCCTGCCGCTGTACCGCTATGTCGGCGGCGTCGACGCGCGCCTGCTGCCGGTGCCGATGATGAACATCGTCAACGGCGGCGCGCACGCCGACAACCCGCTGGACTTCCAGGAGTTCATGATCGCGCCGATCGGCGCGAGCAGCTTCGCCGAGGCCGTGCGGATGGGCTCGGAGGTCTTCCACACGCTGCGCGCGGATCTCGTCGCGGCCGGCCACAGCATCAACGTCGGCGACGAGGGCGGCTTCGCCCCCGATCTGCGCACCGCCGACGAGGCGCTGGAGTTCGTCGTCCGCGCGGTCGAGCGCACCGGCTACAAGCCCGGGTCCGACATCACCGTCGTGATGGACCCGGCCGCCTCGGAGTTCTTCCGCGACGGCGTCTACGACTACCGCGGCGAGGGCGTGCGCCGCACCCCCGAGGAGCACGCCGACCACCTGGCGGCCCTCGTCGAGCGCTACCCCGTCGCCTCCGTCGAGGACCCGATGGCCGAGGACGACCACGCCGGCTGGCAGGCCCTCACCAGCCGGCTCGGCGACCGCGTCCAGCTCACCGGCGACGACGTGTTCTGCACCAACGAGACACTGTTGCGCGCGGGCATCCGCGACGGGATCGCCAACTCGATCCTGGTCAAGGTCAACCAGATCGGCACCCTCACCGAGACCCTGGCCACCGTCGCCACCGCCCACCGCGCGGGCTACACCGTGGTGATGTCCCACCGCTCGGGCGAGACCGAGGACACCACCATCGCCGATCTCGCCGTCGCCACCGGCTGCGGCCAGATCAAGACCGGCTCGCTGTCGCGCGCGGACCGCACGGCCAAGTACAACCAGCTCGTCCGGATCGAGGAGGAGCTGGGCGGCCAGGCCAGGTACGCGGGCCGCGAGGCGCTCGGCCTGCGGCGCTGACCGCCGCCCGCCGCGGCGCGCCGCCGCCCGGACGGCGGACGGCGACGGCGTGTCGGGCGGGGGATCGGCGCGGCGGCCGGGAGGGTGAGGGGCGGACCGCTTAGGAGGGGGACGAGAAAGGACGACAGATGCCCGACGTCACCGCGCCCTACTACACCGGCACCCCGTGCTGGGTCGACCTGATGGCGAAGGACCAGCAGGCCGCCTTGGACTTCTACCGCGACCTGCTGGGCTGGCAGGGACGGCCGGCGCCCGACGAGTTCGGCGGCTACGCGGTCTGCGAGCTGAACGGCCGGGCCGCGGCCGGCATCGGCCGGGCGACGGCCCCCGAGGGGACGCAGGAACCGCCGACCGTCTGGACCAGCTACCTCGCCAGCACCGACGCCCAGGCCACCCAGGACGCCGTCGTCGGCGCCGGCGGCACCCTGCTGGTCCCCGTCACCGACGTCGGCGACCTCGGCCGGATGCTCATCGCGGCCGACCCGCAGGGCGCGGTGTTCGGCGTCTGGCAGGCCGGCGAGTTCTCCGGCGCGCAGGTGGCCGACGAACCGGGCGCGCTGACCTGGAACGAGCTGCACACCGGCGACGTGCCCGCCGCCACCGCCTTCTACGGCGAGGCGTTCGGCATCGAGATCGAGCCGATGGACGGCGCGGAGGCGTACTGGGAGCTGCGGGTCGGCGGCCGGGCGGTCGGCGGCGTCACGCTCCTGGACAACGACCCGCCCGGCACCCCGGCGCACTGGCTGACCTACTTCTCGGTCGACGACGTCGACTCCACCGTGGACGCCCTGGTACGGCGGGGCGGTACGGTCCTCGCCCCGCCGTTCGACATGGTCGCCGGCCGTATGACCGTGGTCGCCGACCCCCAGGGCGCGCCCTTCGCGATGATCAAGCCCCGGCCGATGTAGGGCGGCACAGGGCGGAACAGGCGGAACGCGCGGGCGGAGCCGGCGCCCCGGGGGCGCCGGGGCCGTCAGGCCAGGCAGCTCAGCGGCCGGCCGCCGTTGTACGCGCGCATGTCGGCCAGCGCGCGGGCGAAGTCGATGACCCCGCCGGGCTCCGTGCCGAGCAGCTCGGCGCAGGCCCGGTGGAGGTTGCCGACCAGCCGCTCGGCGTCGGTCAGACCGGCGAACGCCCCGAGGTCGGTGGAGCGCGCCGCCTCCAGCGGGTCGGTGCCGGAGCGGACCGCGTCGGCCGCCAGGTCCGAGACGAACCGCAGGTACGCCAGCACGTCGTCGATGACCTCGGGGCCGCACACCGGCCCGTGGCCCGGCACGATCGTCTCGGCGCCCAGGTCCTTCAGGGCCGCCACCGCCTCCAGCGCGCCGGCCACCGACCCGGCCAGCAGGAACGGGGTGCCGCCGTTGAACAGCAGGTCGCCCGCGAACAGCACCTTCCGCTCGGGGATCCACACGATCGAGTCGTTGGTGGAGTGCGCCGGCCCGCCGGTGTACCGCACCTGGCAGCGCAGGTCGTCGACCCACAGGTCCACGCCGGTGGTGTAGGTGAGGAACGGCGGTGCCACCTGAAGGTCGCCCCACTCGGTCGGCTCCCAGGCGCCGCTGCGGATCAGCTCGCTGGTGCCGGGCCTGCCCTCGGCGATGACCTCCTCACGGGTGCGCTCGTGGGCCACGATCACCGCGTCGCCGAACAGGCTGTTGCCGTGTGTGTGGTCGCCGTGGTGGTGGGTGTTGACCAGGGTCCGCACCGGCGCGGGCGTCACGGACGCCACCGCCTCCAGGAAGGCCCGGGTACGCGCCTCGGTCGCACACGCGTCGATGGCCGCCGCGCGTGAACGCCCCACCAGGAAGCCGGTGTTGTTGATCCACCAGGTGCCGTCCGGCTGGACGTAGGCGTACACGCCGTCGCTGACCTCCTGGACCAGCGGCGGGTCGAGGGTGCGCACGCCGTGCGGGGCGGCGGTCGAGCTGCTCATGTGAGGGATCCCTTCGGTCGGGGGGTGTCGGTGGGCCGCCGCGCGGCCGTGGCGGCCGGCGCGTCCAGGGCGTCGGGCCGGGCCGGCTCCGGGTCCGGGACCGCTCCCGGGTTGCGCCCGAACAGGCCGACCAGCGCGAAGACGAAGCTGACCACGGCCAGGAACCGCCAGCCGGTGTCGTAGCTGGTGTGCGGCACGACGTGGCCGAAGACGATCGGCACGAAGAACCCGCCGACCGCGGCCAGGGTCAGCATCAGCCCGGTGGCGGTGCCGACGTACTCGTGCCGGATCCCGCTGACCCGGGTCGGCACCGCCGACCAGGCGGCGAACCCGAAGATCAGCGCGAAGCCGATGCCGATCCCCACCGGCCACAGCCAGCCGGTGGGCACGACCGGGATCAGCGCCAGCAGGCCCGCCACGACGACCAGCGACGCCACCACGAAGGCCCGCAGATTGCGGCTGCGGTCGGCGAAGTACCCGCCGAGCACGCTGCCCGGGATGCCGGCCAGCGCGATCATCGCGGAGAGCAGCCCGCCCTTGGAGGCGTCGAAGTGGCGCTCGGCGATGGCGTACACGCTGAACAGCTGCGAGGTGGTGAAGTACGCGCCGTACGCGCCGAGCAGCGCGATGCCGTACGTCCACAGGTCCCGGCCGGCCACCGCGGTGCGCAGCGCCTCGCGTTCGAAGGACGCGCCGGCCAGCGACGGCATGTCCCGCGGGGTGCGGAACCACACCGCGGTCGCCGCCGCGACCAGCAGCTCGAAGACGCCGGCCAGCACCAGCGAGACGTGCCAGTCGGTGGCCCGTTGCAGATACACCCACACGTACAGGGCGAACGCCGCGCCGCCGCTGAAGGCCGCGCCGCCGGAGATGCCGAGCGCCAGCGTCACCTGCCCTTGGCGGAACCACACGATCACCGCGCCGAACGCGACGGCGATGAAGATCGATCCGCCGATCCCGCTGACCAGCCGGAACCAGGCCAGCTCGGTGTAGGAGTACGACAGGCCGGACATCACGCCGGCCGCGCCCTGCAGGGCCAGGCCGATGACCAGGGTGCGCTTCATGCCGATGGCGGTGGCGAGCATGCCGCCGGGGATGTGCGCGAGCCCGTAGCCGACGATGAACAGCGAGACGAGGAAGGTCAGCGAGCCCAGTCCGGCGTGGAACTCCGCGCCGATCAGCGGGAACGCCGCGGCCACGTCGAACCAGTTGAGGGTGAGGGCGACGAACCCGGCGCTGAGCAGGGCGAGCATGCCCCAGCGCAGGGTGTCGGGTCTGGACGGGGACGGGGCGGCGGGGGAGGGGAAGGGAGCGGTCACGATGTCCTCCGAAGGTCGGCTGCGCGGCGGCAGCGGACTCGGTCAGCCGGTCTGGAGTTCCGGCAGCGCGCGCAGCTCGGCCTTGCGGATCTTGCCGACGCTGGTGCGCGGGAGGGCGTCGACGAAGACGACCGTGCCGGGCACCTTGAACGGGCTGAGCCGTCGCGCGCACCATTCGATGAGGTCGTCCGCGCTCGGCCGGTGGCCGGGGCGGACCGCGGCGACGAGCACGATGGCCTCGTCGCGTACCGGGTCGGGGACGCCGATCGCCGCGGACTCGGCGACGGCCGGATGCTCGTTCGCGACCCGCTCGATCTCGCCGGCCGAGACGTTCTCCCCGGCCCGCTTGATCATGTCCTTGCTGCGGTCGACGAAGTGGAGGAATCCGTCGGCCGTGCGCCGGGCGAGGTCGCCGGTGCGCAGGCCGTCTTCGGTGAACACCTCGTGGGTGGCGCGGTCGTTGTTCCAGTAGCCGCCGGCCAGGGTGAGGCCGGGCCGGCCGCGGACGACCATCTCGCCGGTGCCGGGGCCCTCGACGAGGGTCCCGTCCTGGTCGCGCAGGTCGATCCGGACGCCGGGCAGCGGTCGTCCGATGCTGTCCCAGCGGCGGGCGGCGTCGTCGGGGTTGACGGTGGGCGGCAGTACGGTCTCGGTCATGCCGTACAGCTGCAGCAGCCGGGTGCCGAACCGGCTCTCGAACGCGGTGGCGTCCGCGGTGGAGAGGTGCTGCGCGAACAGCACGGCGCGCAGCCGGTTGGCGGCGTCCGTGGGCTGCGGCGCGGCGGCCAGGATCATCCGCACGGGCGCGGCGAACAGGCTGGCCAGCGTCGCCCCGCTCTCGTGCGCCTGGCGTCCCCAGCCGCGCGCGGTGAAGCGCGGGGCCAGGGCGATCGAGGCGCCGGACACCAGCGCCGACATGGTGCAGTAGTACTGCGCGTTGGCGTGGAAGAGGGGGAGGACGACCAGCCAGCGGTCGTCGGCGGTCATCGACAGGTGGTCGGCGACGGCGCGGCCGACGGCGGCGTAGTTGGCGTCGGTGACCATCACCCCCTTGGCCCGGCTGGTGGTGCCCGAGGTGTAGAGGATCGCGGCGAGCGCGCCGGGGGCGGCCGGTGAATCCGCGTCCTCGCCGGCGGCTCCGGCGAGCAGCGCGGCGGCCTGCGCGGGGTCGCGGACCGAGACGACGGGCGCGGCGTCCCGCAGCACGTGGGCGAGTTCGTCGTCCGAGGACTGCGGGTTGGTGGGCACCAGGACCGTGCCGGACAGCGCGGTGGCGAACCAGATGTCGTAGAACTCCCGGCAGTTGGGCAGCTGGACGTGCACCCGGTCGCCCGGGCGCGCGCCGCGCCGCCGCAGCTGCGCCGCGACCCGGCGGCTGCGGGCCAGCTGCTCGGCGTAGGTGACGGTGACGCCGCCGTCGAGGACGGCGAACACCCTGCGCGGGTCCGCGGCGTGCCGGCGCAGCAGCCCGGGGACGGTGTCAGCCATGGTCGGCCCGCGCCCGCGGGGCGCCGCGGTAGGAGGCGACGCCCGCGCCCTCGGGGCGGATCTGGCGGGCGCCCACGGGGTTGCGCAGGACGCCGACGCCGGAGGCCTCCAGCTCGACCACGTCGCCCGGCTGGATCCAGCGGTCCAGTTCCAGGCCGCAGCCGCCGCCGACCGTCCCCAGGCCGAAGAACTCGCCGGGATAGACTTCCTCGTCAAGCGACGCCCAGGCGAGTACCTCGGCGAAGGAGAACTGGCGATGCCGGGTGGTGCCCGAAGCCCACACCTCCCCGTTGACCCGCGCGGTCATCTCGACCGCCCACTCGTCGACCTCGTCCATCGTCAGCACGCAGGGGCCCATCGCGGTGCAGAAGTCCTTGCCCTTGGACGGCCCGATGCCGAGGCTCATCTCGAAGAACTGGATGTCGCGGGCGCTGACGTCGTTGAAGATCGTGACGCCGGCGATCCGCCGGGCCGCCTCGCGCACGGTCAGGTCCCGGCCGCCGCCGGAGGTGAAGAAGCCCAGCTCCAGCTCGAAGTCCAGCTGGTCGGTGTACGACGGCCACAGCAGCGGCTGTTCGGGGCCGATGATCGACTCGGTGTTGCACTTGTAGCAGATCGGCATCGCCGCGAAGGCCGGCGGCACCTCCAGCCCGGACCCGGTGGCGTGCTCGGTGTACGTCAGGTAGTCCCGCACCCGGCGCGGCCGGGGCACCGGGGCGAGCAGCGTGACGTCCGCCAGGGCGTGCACCGCCGGGGAGCCGTCGGGCCCGGTGAGCTCGTCGCCGCGCTCCCGCCTCGTCCTCGCGGTGTCGAGCGCCTGCCGGGCCAGGTCGAGCCCGCGCTCGCCGGTCTCGAAGAAGGCGACCATCTCGGTGGGCAGCTCCGGCGCGCGGCCGGCGCCGGCGGACCCTTCGGCCAGCAGCCGGTCGGCCCGGAGCACCGCCGCCGGCTCGACGACGGTCGGCCCGTCGAGGACGCCGAGCCGGGGGGCCAGTCCGGGGGGTGTGAAGGTCACGAGTCGCATGCCCGCTCCTTTCTGTACCACGGTACATTTTTGGACTGCGGTACAAGTTCTAGGTAACGTAGGTCACGACCCGGGGTCCGTCAATGGGTCCCGCCGAAGGAGTTATGAGCGTGATGTCCGCAGAGCCGGCGCGGTCGGTGTCCCCTTCCGGTTCTGCCGAGTCCGGCGGCGCGGTGGCCGCTCCGGCCGGCCGCCGCGAGCGCGGCCGTGAGCGGCGCCGCAACCAGGTCTACGACGCCGCGGTGGAGCTGATTATCGAGAAGGGCTTCGACAGCACCACGATGGACGACATCGCGCAGCGCGCGGACGTCGCGCGCGGGACGGTGTTCAACCACTTCCCGCGCAAGAGCGCGTTCCTGGACGAGTGGAGCGCGCGGCGCAGGCGGCGCGCGTTCGGCGCGATCTACGCCGAGCACCTGGAGGACCACTCCGTACGCGAGGTGCTGGACCGCTACATGATCGAGCTGGCCGAGACCAGCAGCCGCACCCGCGAGGAGACCGTCGCGCTGATGGGCGCGGCCGTGCACACCACCAACGTGCTCGCGGACCCGCCGCTGGCCGCGGAGCTCGGCTCGATCTTCGCCCGCGCCCACACCGCGGGCCGCCTGGCCGAGGGGGTGGACCCCGGACTCGCCGGACGCGTCCTGGCGGCCGGCTACTTCGCCGCGCTCACCGAGTGGATCTCCCGCGAGCCCGCGCCCTTCGACCTGCGGTCCCGGCTGCTCAGCCTGGTGGGCATCGTGCTGGACGGCGTCCTGGCGGCGGACGGCCGGTAGCCCCGGCGGTCGCGGAGGCCGCCCCGCGCGCGGTGGGCGCGGCCCACGGCACCGCGTCCGGCGGCCGCGGCCCACGGCGCCGCAGCCGGCACGGGCCCGCGTCAGGTGCGGGCCCGCGCCGGGGCGCCGCGGCCGGTCACCGCGGTGTCTGCTCGCGGACCACCGCGCACGCGCCGGCGGGCAGGTGGAGCACGCCGCGGACCGGGCGGTCGCCGAGCAGTTCGTGGCCCGCCGCCGGAAGGGCGGCCGGCGCGCCGGTGTGGTTGACGGCGAAGAGCCAGGCGGCGTCGCCGCTACGGCGCCGGACGACCTCGACGCCCGCGCCGGCGCCCTCGACGGCGGGGCGGCAGCCGGCCGCCGCCGACCAGCGCGGCAGCAGACGGGACAGGGAGGCGTCGTCGAAGCGGGTGGCCGCGTAGCGCACGGTGCCGCGGCCCAGGGCGCGGCGCAGGACGGCGGGCTCGCCCGCGGCGGGGCCCGAGGCGAAGCGCGCCTCGACCTCGGCGCCGGCCCCGGCACGACCCGCTCGGCCCAGGTGCGCCCGGTCGTACCGTCGTCCAGGCCCACCGTCGCGCCGGCCGCCAGCGGCAGGAACTCGTCGACGTGCAGACCCAGCAGATCCCGCAGCAGCGCGGGATAGGGGCCGGCGGGCACCCGGTCCGCGCCGTCGGCCACGCCGCTGAAGGGGCCCACCACGACGTGGCCGCCCGCCTCGGCGAAGCCGGCCAGTGCCGCCGCCGCGCCGTCCGGGGCCGCGTACAGCGAGGGCACGAGCAGCAGCCGGTACGGGTCGAGCCGGGGCGCGTGCTCCCCGCCGGGCGCGGGCACGACGTCGCAGCGCAGACCCGCGGTCCACAGGGCGCGGTGCCAGGCCCGCAGTTCGGGCCGGTAGCGCATGTCGAGGCTGGGCCGGTCCGGCAGTTCCAGGGCCCACCAGGCGTCGTAGTCCCAGACCAGCGCCGTGTCCGCGGGCTCGCACAGGCTGCCGGCGGTCTCGGCGAGCCGGCCCACCGCCGCGCCCAGATCGCGCGCCTCGCGCCAGACGCGGGTGTCGACGCCGCCGTGCGGGAGCATCGCGGAGTGCCACTTCTCGGCGCCGGACGCGGACTGCCGCCACTGGAAGAACAGGGCGCCGTCGGCGCCGCGCGCGAGGTGGGTGAGGGTGTTGCGGGCCATCTCGCCCGGCGCCTTGGCGAGGTTGCGCGGCTGCCACTGGACGGCCGAGGTGGAGTGTTCCATCAGCAGCCAGGGCCTGCTGCTGGCGATGCCGCGGGTGAGGTCGGCCGTGAAGGCGAGTTCCGCGGTGCGGTGCGGGTCCTCGGCGGTCAGGTAGTGGTCGTTGGCGACGATGTCGACCTCGCGGGCCCACCGCCAGTAGTCGGCGGGCTTGAACTCGCCGGTCATGAAGTTCGTGGTGACGGGACGGCCCGGCGAGTGCGGTCTGATGGCGTCGCGTTCGGCGGTGTAGCAGGCCAGCTGCTCGGCGTCGCTGAAGCGGTGGAAGTCCAGCAGCAGGCCGGGCGGCAGGCTGCCGGTGGTGGTGCGCGGCGGTGTCACCTGCGCCCAGTCGTTGTACCGCATGCCCCAGAAGGACGTGCCCCAGCGGGAGTTGAGGGCGTCCAGGTCGTCGCCGCAGACGCGCCGCAGCCAGTCGCGGAAGGCCTCGGCGGACGTGTCGCAGTGGCAGTGCGCGTTGGTGTTGCCGTACTCGTTGTTGACGTGCCACATCACCACGGCGGGGTGGTCGCCGTACCGTTCGGCCAGGGCGGTGGCGATGCCCGTGGCGTGCGCGCGGTACGCGGGGGAGGAGGCGCAGAACGCCTGCCGGGAGCCGGGCGCCAGGCGGACGCCGTCGGCGGTGACGGGCAGCGACTCGGGGTGGGCGTGCGAGAACCACAGCGGCGGGGCGGCGGTCGGGGTGGCGAGGTCCACGGCGATGCCGCCCTCGTGCAGCAGGCCGAGCACCTCGTCCATGCCGGCGAAGTCCAGCCGGCCCGGCTCCGGCTCGATCCACGACCAGGCGAAGACGCCGAGCGAGACGAGGTTCACCCCCGCCTCGCGCATCAGCGCCACGTCCTCGCGCCAGACGTCCGGCGACCACTGCTCGGGGTTGTAGTCGGCCCCGTAGGCGGGCCGGGGATCCGCCCCCAGACGGGGTGCGGGGGGTCCGGGTGCGGCATGGCGGTGTCCTCGAAGGCGGGTGGGCGGGCGAGAGGGGAGCGGGGCCGGGGGAGGCACCTCCCGGCCCCGCTCGGTCGATGGCCGCCGGCCGGCGCGGGGCCTGGCGGCGTGGTCGGGTCGGGCCGGTTCAGCAGGTGGCGCTGGACGCCGAGGTGCAGGTGGACTGCGGGTCCTGCCCGGTCTTCGCCTGGTAGTCGGAGAACGGCGTGTACGGGTCGCTCTCGCTGCCCGGCCCGGTGGAGCCGTAGGGCGCCTCCACGAAGGTCACCGGCCCCGTCCCGGTCACCTTGTAGGTGTTGAGGTTGAGCGCCGGCAGCGTGGTGCCGCACAGCTTCCACAGGACGTCCGTACCGCACTGCTCGATGTCGACGAGTTCGCTGGGCACCGCGTGGGTGATGGTGTTGCCCCAGAAGGACACCTCGCCGGGCAGGTAGCTGGACTGGGACACCAGCCATGCGCCGGGCTGGGTGCGGTCGATGACGTTGTGGTTGACGGTGATGTCCTGGATGTTCGACGGGTCGGTGGACTTGCGGCCGTTGGTCCAGGTGTAGATGTCGCCCTGCGTCTGCGACTTCGCGTTCTGCCCGTTGTCGGTGCAGGTGTTGTTGGTGATGGTGACGTCCGAGGTGAGCAGGTCGCGACCGCCGAAGACCGCGATGCAGTAGGCCTCGTTGTCCTCGACGGTGTTGTGGTCGATCAGGCTCTTGGTGGAGTAGGTGTCGGCGTCCAGGCCGCCGCCGTCACCGCCGCCGCGCTTGTTGCCGTAGCTGTGGTTGTACGTCACGCGCACGTCGTAGGAGTTGGACCACCAGGCGCCCTCGCCGTTCAGCAGTGAGGAGTTCTCGCCGTCCGCCGCTTTCCCGTTGCCGTTGTCGTGCAGCTCGTTCTTGTACAGGTGCAGGCCGGTGACGCCCGAAGCCCACACCCCGGAGGCGTCGTTGAAGCCCGCCTCGGAGTTCTGGATCGTCACGTCGGAGACGCCGTCCTTGGCCGGCAGGGTGCTGCCGGTCAGGCCCATGTGGCAGTCGGGCGTGTTGTAGCCGCCGGGCACGACCGGGTCGTAGACGCCCTTCTCCGAGTGGCCGATCTGGAAGCCCACCTCGTGCGAGTGGGAGGCGTCCACGTGGTCGATCATCACGTCCGCGATCTTCGCGGTCTGCTGGCAGGGCTCGACGATGACGCCGCCGGTGGAGGAGATCCAGTCGGTCTGTACCTGTTTCGTGGTCGGATCGACGCGGTAGCGCGGGCGGTTGGCCTGGTCGTGCACCTTCAGGCCGGTGAGGTTGAAGCCCTGCTGGGTGACGCCGGGCTGGTCGGCCTCGATCCACAGGCCGCGCCAGTAGCCGCCCCGGATGTCCAGGTCGCGCACGTTCCAGTAGGAGACGTTCTTCAGCGCCACGGCGCTGGGGTTGGACATGTCGTCGATGTTCTGCCCGCCGTCGATCACGGGCAGCGCCTGGGTGGAGTCGCCGTAGGCGCCGATGGTGTTCCAGGCGGTGGAGCTGCCCGAACCCTGGACGACCAGCGAACCGTCGCACACCGTCCCGTACTTCAGCAGCAGGCTCTCGCCGGCCAGGAAGTGGTGGCTGGAGGCCTTGGCGAGGCTGGTGAACGGCTCGGCCTCGCTGCCGGTCTGGGTGCTGCCGGTGGCCTGGCAGTCGACGTGGTAGACGGCCGGCGTGGTGGCCGAGGCGG